>NC_019757.1:1703000-2057500 GCF_000317535.1 Cylindrospermum stagnale PCC 7417 | reverse complement strand
TGCCTCTGCCTCTGGGTGTGTAATTTTTAGCTGGATAATTTTCTTCTCGGAAAAGGTTTCATGCACTATACAGCTACCTTCCCATAGCAGCAAATCTCGCCCAGTCTGTTCCATCACATACCGCCCCAAATTCCGGTCTGGGGCAAAAATAATTGGCTGCTCCTGGGGTATCTGCTGCACAATCTTCACAGCGTTGGAACTGGTGCAGATAATATCGCTCATCGCCTTAATTTCTGCAGAGCAGTTGATGTAAGAAATCACCAAATGATCTGGATGCGCTGCTTTAAAAGCTGCAAACGCCTCTGCGGGACAACTGTCTGCTAGAGAACAACCAGCATTCAAATCTGGTAACAGTACCAATTTTTCTGGATTGAGGATTTTGGCTGTTTCTGCCATGAAGTGAACGCCAGCAAAGACGATCGCATCTGCATTGGTTTTTTCAGCTGCTTTTGCCAGTTGCAACGAATCCCCAATAAAGTCTGCGATATCCTGAATATCAGGCTCTTGATAGTAATGTGCCAGGATAACCGCGTTGAGTTCTTTTTTGAGATCCTCAATAGCGGCAAATAAGTCTAATGGTAGTCCACCCGGTTGGGTTGTGTCCCGTTGAGCAAGTGCAGTTGTAAACACAGTTAGGGGTTGCTTCCAGTTGCAAGTATTTTTCTTGTGGATTCAATTATAGTAGTTTTTACCAAAAATGGTGGACGGTTGATATTTCCAGATTGTGTCCAAATTCGGCTGAGTTTCATATCCTGGAGATAGACGGCAAGGAAAGCGGCATGACCAGTCAGAAAACTCAATCAATAACCCTGAAAATTGCTGTAGTTGGCGATGTTCACGACCAATGGGAAGTAGAAGATGGTGTAGCACTCAAGCATCTGGGTGTGGACTTAGTGCTGTTTGTAGGGGATTTCGGTAATGAGTCGGTGGAAGTGGTAAGAGCGATCGCATCCCTCGACATTCCCAAAGCAGCGGTAATGGGCAATCACGATGCATGGTACAGTGCCACGGAATGGGGACGTAAGAAGTGTCCTTATGACCGCTCCAAGGAAGACTGGGTACAGGAACAACTGGATTTATTAGGTTCAGCCCATGTTGGTTACGGTAAACTGGATTTTCCAGCTTGGAATTTAACTGTGGTGGGGGGTCGTCCCTTTACTTGGGGTGGCCCGGAGTGGAGATTCGCGGAAATCTCCCAAGAACGGTATGGTGTGACGAGTCTGGAAGAGTCCGCCGACCGCATTGTTAAAGCCGTAAAAAGCGCTGCTTATGAGACGATTATTTTTCTGGGACACAATGGGCCTAGCGGATTAGGCGATCGCCCTGAAGACCCCTGCGGCAAAGACTGGCACCCCATTGGCGGCGATTTTGGTGATCCAGATTTTGGCCAGGCGATTTCTCAGAGTCTCACTGCTGGTAAAACGATTCCTCTGGTTACTTTTGGTCATATGCACCGGACTCTCAGGCACACTAAGAAGGTGCCGCGAACACCCGTTTTTAGAAGTCCAGAGGGGACAATTTACTTGAATGCGGCAAATGTGCCCAGAATTGTGGAAGACGACGGGGTGAAGCTGCGGAATTTTTCGATTGTTTCCTTAGAGGAGGGTGTGGTTTCCCAAGTCTCTCTCGTTTGGGTGGGTAATGACTTCCAAGTGGCATCGGAGGAAATTTTGTATGCGCGATGGCACAATGTGTCGTAGAAATTCGCTTCCAGTAGTGCCATCTGTGTAGATAATGAGATATAGTATTATCTGTCGGCTTTAGTTTTAGCTGAGGCAAGCATCTGCATGGCCTTTTGACCAAGGGTAGGCAGAAGCGCGACAGATTTACTGGAGAGGTGGCAGAGTGGTCGATTGCGCCTGACTTGAAATCAGGTGAAGTGAAAGCTTCCGGGAGTTCGAATCTCCCCTTCTCCGTTGAAAGATTTTAATAGGGTATTAGGCGATCGCATTTAAAAGCTGAGAGTTAAGAGCGATAAATTTCCATCACTAAAAAATTTCAGCGTATCTGGTTTGTTGATATAGCTGCTACTTCCAGTTAGCAGAGCTAATGCCTTACACGGGTATATTCGGTTATATCAAAAAATGAAAGTAAAATTTAATACTTTAAATTAAATATATCATGAACAATTGAGCAAGTTAAGCAACTCAAACCAACTCTAGTTGCAGAACTAACATATCCCTCTTTTGTCACTTTCCGGGAGGGCAATCTCTGAAAGCCTGATCAACCAATCAATCCAAGCTATCCTATTAGAAAAAAATGGGTGTTGTATTTGTTATTAGAAAGAAATTGTGCAATCGCTTGGTAGATAAAAGCTCTAGAATTCAGAAATGGCAAATGTTTTCGGAGAGTTACAGAACAGGGATATGTGTAAATGCATTTATTAGTAATTAGTATTACCCGATTTCCTCAATAATCTGTAACACGCTAGTCTTTCCACCTGTTCCCGCTGCGCTAATTCTTCAGATGTGGGTAACTAGAGTATCGTCAGAGTTTGGAAGTTCTACCGCAAGAAGACAGTTTAGGGTGTGGTAATTTACCATTACAGTCTTCAAGGTGACGATGTAACTAGATTTTAAGGCTAAAATAGTCAAGCCTTGGGGAATATCCGAGCATTAAGCAGCCCATAGCCCCTGCAAACAGATAAGAATTTAGATATGAACGCTACACAAGAACAACTAAAAGTTAAGTTTGAGCAGGCTTTGGTGGCTGCTTTTGGCGCTGACTACGCTGGGGTAGATCCGATTTTGGTTCCTGCGAGTAATCCTAAATTTGGTGATTATCAGGCGAATGTGGCTTTGTCTTTGAGTAAAAGGTTAGGAAAGCAACCAAGGGCGATCGCAACGGCGATCGTTGATAAACTAGATTTATCGGATATTTGCGAACCCCTGGAGATAGCTGGCCCGGGTTTTATCAATCTGAAGCTAAAAACAGCATTCCTGGAAGCACAACTTAACGCTATTCAAGCAGATCCCCGGTTAGGAGTGCCAATGGCGAAGACGCCACAACGGGAAATTGTGGATTTCTCTAGTCCGAATATTGCTAAAGAAATGCACGTCGGACATTTGCGGTCTACGATTATTGGTGATGCGATCGCTCGGATTCTCGAATTTCTAGGTCATGATGTACTGCGGTTAAATCATGTCGGTGATTGGGGTACGCAGTTTGGGATGTTAATCACCTACCTGCGGGAAGTATACCCAGAAGCGCTTACCACTGCTAACGCTTTAGATATTGGGGATTTAGTCAGCTTTTACCGTGAAGCCAAATTGCGGTTTGATACAGATGAAGCTTTCCAAGAAACCGCACGGCAAGAGGTCGTAAGATTACAAGCAGGGGCTGAAGATACAATCCATGCTTGGAAACTGCTGTGTGAACAGTCGCGGCTTGAGTTTCAGATAATTTATGATTTGCTGGATGTCCATGTAATGGAACGGGGAGAATCTTTCTACAACTCCTTTTTACCTGGAATTGTGGAAGATTTGGATAAATCTAGCTTATTGGTAGAAAACCAAGGTGCAAAATGCGTTTTCTTGGATGGGTTTACGAATAGAGAAGGGGAACCCTTACCTTTAATTGTCCAGAAAACCGATGGTGGTTATAACTACGCGACAACAGATTTAGCATCTCTCCGCTACCGGATTCAACAAGATGAGGCCAAGCGGATAATTTATGTAACGGATTCTGGACAAGCAAACCACTTTGCTCAATTTTTCCAGGTAGCGCGTAAAGCTGGATGGATTCCCGATGATGTAGAACTTGTCCATGTTCCCTTTGGTTTGGTGTTGGGGGAAGATGGTAAAAAGTTCAAAACTCGCTCTGGGGATACGGTGCGGCTGCGGGATTTGTTAGATGAAGCGATCGCTCGTACCCGTGCTGACCTAGAAGCTAGATTACAAGAAGAAGAACGCCAAGAAACTGAAGAATTCATTAATAATGTTGCTGAGGTAGTTGGTATCAGTGCGGTGAAGTATGCCGATTTAAGCCAAAACCGGACTAGCAACTACATCTTCAGCTATGACAAAATGCTGGATCTCAAAGGCAATACTGCACCATATATGCTGTATGCTTATGCACGGATTCAAGGAATTAGCCGCAAAGGTGATATTAATTTTCAGGAGTTGGGTGATAATGCAAAAGTTATATTGCAACATCCAACAGAATTGGCGTTAGCAAAGGATTTGCTTCAGCTAGATGAAGTTATTAGCACTGTGGAACAAGATTTGTTACCCAATCGTTTGTGCGAGTATTTGTACGAGTTGTGTAAAAAGTTTAATCTGTTTTACGATCGCATTCATGGAGTGCCTATACTAGAGGCAGAAGAACCGCAGCGGACATCCCGGTTGATTTTGTGTGATTTGACAGCTAGAACTCTGAAGCTGGGATTAAATTTGTTGGGAATCCAGGTTTTAGAGAGGATGTAGGAGTATTTTTTAACGCAGAGAGACGCAGAGAGTATATTCTTTGCGTCTTTGGTGCAGGTGAATAAGCTTTAGTTGATTGGGGTTAAACTATAAGTAGCAACACAAGCCAGTAACTATATGACGGCTGCTAAAGATTTTCCAACATCTGCTGAATTAACTATAGATATAGATACAGAAGATATTATTATTCCTCCTAGTGATTTATGGAGTGATGAACCACCTTTGGAAAGTGATTTACACAGAGAACAAATTGAACTGCTGCTAGCTTGTCTTAAGCACTGGTGGCGTAACCGTAATGATTTCTATGCAAGTGGAAATCTGACAATTTATTTTAGTCAAGAGCAAATTACGACACGAGACTTTAGAGGTCCAGATTTCTTTGTGGTTTTGGGATGTGAAAACCGTCCTCGCAAAAGTTGGGTATTATGGGCAGAAAAGGGAAAGTATCCTGATGTAATTATTGAATTGCTGTCTGATAGTACTGCTAAAGTTGATAAAGGTGTTAAGTTTGAACTTTATCAAAATACTTTTCATACACCAGAATATTTTTGGTTTCACCCCCATACTTTGGAGTTTAGAGGCTTTCGTTTAATGGGTGGTAAATATCAACTTTTGGAAGCAACTGCTGAGGGGTGGTTATGGAGTGAAGAGTTAGAGTTATTTTTGGGTGTTTATGAGTCGAAATTAAGGTTTTTTAGTTCTGATAAGCAGTTGGTAGCTACTCCAGAAGAAAGGGCGAAAGTTGCAGAAAAGCAAGCTGAGGATGAAAGAGAGCAGAGAGAAATTGCACAACGGCGTGTAGAAGAGTTGCTGGCTAGATTGAAGGAATTAGGTGTTGAGCCAAATGAATTATAGTAATGAATTATCCTAATTTTTAGCAAGCAAACTTCTGTAGTCTTTGAGAATTTTTTAGAAATACCTGACGATTTCACCGATGAATTTACCTTCGAGACCAAAAAGGTAGAAAAAAAATAATTAAAGTCGGCACCACTCTCAGGTAATTTATCGACCTGAGTGGGTATGATAATTTCTAGATTTTCACCTCTAGCTTGCACGCATTCCCCCAAAACACTTGGGGGATTTAATCGGGAATTTTGAACGCTTAGAATATTCATATTCGTTGAACTTAATTCTACTAATTTGATATTTCCCTGATGATAAACAACAACGTCTTACCAAACTATATCAACGGCCAGTGGACTGCATCTAGCGCTACAGAATACTTAGCGGTGATCAACCCAGCTACAGCAAAATTACTCGCTCAAGTTCCATTATCGCCAGCGTCTGAGGTGAATCAAGCCGCAGAAGCTGCCGCAACAGCTTTTGTGACATGGCGGCGCACTCCACCTACAGAGAGGGTGCAATATTTATTCAAACTCAAGAATTTGTTGGAAGAAAATTTTGCAGATTTATCTCGCACAATCACCTTGGAATGTGGTAAGACTTTGGCGGAATCTCAGGGCGAGATGCGTCGCGCTATTGAAAATGTGGAAGTCGCTTGTGGGATTCCGATGATGATGCAGGGGACTAACCTCGAAGATGTTGCTAGGGGGATTGATGAAACGATGATTCGCCAACCGTTGGGAGTGGCGGCGGTGATTTGTCCTTTCAATTTTCCGGGGATGATTCCCTTTTGGTTTTTACCTTATGCGATCGCTTGCGGTAATACCTACATTATCAAGCCGTCGGAAAAAGTGCCCCTGACAATGCAAAAAATTGTTCAGTTACTCGAACGCACTGGTTTACCCAAAGGGGTTGTAAATCTAGTCAACGGCGCCAAAGCAGCAGTAGATGCAATTTTAGATCACCCGAAAATCAGGGCGATTAGCTTTGTCGGTTCCACCCCAGTAGCTAAATATATCTATAGTCGGGGGGCGGCGAATGGCAAACGGTTGCAATGTCTTGGGGGTGCGAAAAATCCAATTATTATTTTGCCAGATGCGGATGTCGAAATGACCACCCGTATTATTGCTGACAGTGCTTTTGGTTGTGCAGGACAACGTTGTTTAGCTGCATCGATTGCTGTTACCGTGGGGGAAGCACGGCACAGCTTTACAGACGCGATCGCGGAAACTGCTAAAAAGCGCATAGTGGGTAATGGCTTAGATCAGGGTGTGGAAATGGGGCCAGTCATCACCGCCCAAAGTAAAACGCGAATCGAGGAATTAATTCAACAGGGAAGAGAGGAAGGCGCAAACCTATTGGTAGATGGGCGTTATCCCAAGATTTCCGGCTATGAACAAGGTAATTTTATTCGCCCGACGATTCTGCAAAACGTTGATCGAGTGGGGAAAATTGCCCGCACAGAAATTTTTGGCCCGGTGCTGAGTTTAATCCATTTGGATAGTATTGATGATGCGATCGCCTTAGTCAATAGCGGTCAATATGGCAACATGGCTTGTTTATTTACTAGCAGTGGTGCAGCATCTCGCAAGTTTCGCTACGAAGCAGAAGCGGGTAATATTGGCATTAATATTGGCGTTGCTGCACCGATGGCATTTTTTCCATTTAGCGGTTGGAAAGAAAGTTTTTTTGGTGACTTACATGGGCAAAGCAATCACGCAGTCGAGTTTTTCACTCAAACCAAAGTCGTAGTTGAACGCTGGCCCAGCGATTGGTCACGTCAGTTTTGAACTGTAACATTATCCGCTAGTTGATTACACCAGTAAGCAGAACCATAACGATTTCTGTTGATTAATCCACCTCAAAAATTTCTCGTCGCTAGATACTCTAACACCAACCTTTGGAACTTTCCGTTATTGCGTTTAGAGGTTCATTGTTTCACACCTGTTCGTCTAGATAGTGTTGAAGCTCATCTGAGTAGTTCATAATCTGTCAATTAACCTCGATACATCATTACTACCTATAAGTTTGCCAGAAAAACCACTATATCCAATACTCTTACATCATTTCTGATACTCATCTATAGTTTGTAGTATCGGCATTACCCAGCCGATGATTCTCAAAATAATGCTGACACTTATCGGGCACTTAGGTGAGGTTCCAGGCGTCAATATTAGTCATCAACGATGAAAATTCAACAGAGTGTAGGAAAAGAAATTGAAAACTGCGGTTATTGCCAAAACACTAATCACATCACTAGGTTTGTTAGTTTTATTTGCCCCAAATGAAGCATCAGCACAAATAGTACCCCAACCTTGGGTTTCAGTTGGGGGAAAAGATGGCGATACAACCTATGCTGTAGGAGCTAGGGCTTTAAATTTCGGAGTTGAATTGGGAACTGGCCCTGATGGTGCTACGGGAGTAGATGTTTTAAAATTTATCAGTTTGCCTGTAATTTCACCCTATGTAGGAGTTGGCTTATATTCAGAAGATAAGGGCGTTGCAGTTTCCGGTGGTGTGCAAGTAAGCGCTACCAAGCACGTTTTTGTCGGTGCTGGTTACAATTCTGTTAGAGGGATAAATGGACAACTGGGAATAAAATTTTAATTTCTGTTAGAAAAAGAATATTTAGCCTTAAAAGTAGCAGATAACTACTGTCAGATTGAGATTTAGTTAGCCTAATCTCAATAAACCCAGTTCATAGAATGATTGAATTAATTATCGAGCTATAAGCTTAAATTTAATAGTTATACCTCAGCTAACCCTGACCGAATAGCTGAGGTTTTTTAATTTCAATCTTGTTCTGGATTCATTTTTAGTGTAATCTTTATGGGCTGATAAAGGATAATACTTTCAAGTAGTAATATGAGCAATATATGGATAACAGAAGCAGTCAAATTGCTACTCGTCCTTGCAGCACAATGTTAATGTTATTTATTTAACAGGAGTCTGCTTATGGAGCCAGGTTTAAGGTTACTAATTCAACTGGTATTAGAGTTTGCACCTGTGATGGTAAATCTCATCCAAAAGAGAACAGCAGCTAGTCTAACTACCAATAACTACCAGTTCCCCAAATCAATCCAAGGATTCATTGAAACTGTAAATAGTATTACCCAGATAGATAGTTCTATTGCCGAATTTTCACAACAAAAATCTCTGCAACAGCAATTAGCAGTTTACTATAATGAAACGCAATCTAAAATAGCCCAGAAAGAGCGAGAAACAGCACTCAAGTTGCCAGAAGTTCATAAAATTATCGATAGCTGGCCGTTGAGATTATATCCTTCGCAAATTTTAGAATCTCACATCAGTAATGGACGCACCCCACTAAAAATTTTTCTGGCACCGCCGCGAGTGCAGTTTGACCGATTTGACCACGGGACTGAAGGACTTTCCGAAATTGAACTAAGGTTAGCTGAAGGGGTACGAGAGTTTATCAATAAGCATTATTCTCTGCACAATCCAGATAGACCGACGGAATTTTTAGCGGGAGCTTGGGATAGTAAACGTTTTCATAGTGAATCCAGCATTAAAGCTCTTTTTTGTGCATTAAAAACAGAGCCTATTTTAATTTTAGAATCTGAAAATGATGGAGATCATCTAAATTTTCGGATTGCTTACTGGGGATTAGGACAAGGTAATTATTACTACCAGACAATTTCTCGTTTACCTTATCGAGAAATTTTAGATGGGTTTGCTAAAACTCGTGCCTTGGAGTGGAAGAAAGTTAGAGATGAACTGCTCAGTCTGGGAGAAAATGCTGAAGAAATTAATAATTTTGGCAGGGAGAATACAATTAATTTAGCAATTTTAGAAAAGTCAGAGAAATGGGAAAATCAAGGAATTAATGTTAGTAATTTAGGATTACAATACCAAATTAATCATCAGGATTTAGAAAAATTTTCTCAGGTTTTAATTACCTGTCACTGTTTAGTTGCTGCTTGGGTGGCGGATGCTTATCACTTAGTTCATAATGATGTATCTCCTCTATTACCAGAGTTACTGCCAAGCTTGCTGATAAATGGGCTAGATTTACAATCAGTGCAAGCCATTGCCACAGGTTACAAACAAGTCTACCAAGCCTTACAAACCGAGAGACATTTCTGGATACCAGAGTTGGCTTTGCAATTAGCCCAAAGTTTATCTAATTTACCTGATATCTCTTGGTCACAGGAACAGGTTGATTACTCGATCAGTACATGGTTACAACTGCGGCAAGTATCAGCCCAAGAAGTAAATAGCCCCCTGGAGGCGATGCAATTAGCCGTTAGGATAGAAGATGAGGAATATGTCCAAAAGTTAAGAAAATATTTTGCGGCAGTTGGTGATACTGAAAGTGTTGTTTGTGTTGACAGACTTTTAGAGGATATTGCCCATCTCAAAGACAAACGCAATCTAGAATCTGTCAATATTAGATATACCCTCACAGGACATTCCAGTAAAGTTGCATCAGTAGCAATTAGTCCTGATGGCGAAATGTTAGTTAGTGGATGTGCAGATAAAACTATTAATGTCTGGAATCTCAAAACAGGTAAACTAATCCGCACTTTTACAGGAAATTTAGGAGAAGTCTCATCTGTGGCGGTGAGTCCTAATGGCAATTTTTTGGCAGTTGGCAGTTGCGAACACCCCCAAAGTAATGTCAAAGTGTGGCATTTAAAAACGGGTAAACTACTGCATACGCTATTAGGTCATCAAAAACCAGTCAATGTTGTGGCAATTAGTCCAGATGGGCAGATTCTCGCCAGTGGCAGTCATAAAATCAAGATTTGGAATTTGCATAAAGGCGATCGCATTTGTACTCTTTGGCATACATCCGCCGTTCATGCCATTGCCATCAGCACCGATGGTACTATCCTCGCCAGCGGCAGTTCTGACACCAAAATCAGGCTGTGGAACCCACACAGCGGCGATCCGTTACGCACACTCACAGGTCATACAGGTGAGGTAACATCAATAGCCATCAGTCCAAATGCCAAAATCCTTTTGAGCGCCAGTGCAGACAAAACTATCAAAATTTGGCACCTGAACACAGGTAAACTGCTGCATACCTTGACTGGACACTCAGACGAGGTAAAATCCATCGCCATTAGTCCGGATGGTCAAACCCTCTGGAGTGGCAGTGCAGACACCACCATCAAAATGTGGCATCTTTCTACAGGCGAACTGCTGCAAACCCTCACAGGACATTCTGGTTCAGTAAATTCAGTTGCCCTGAGTGTAGATGGTAAGTTTCTCGGCAGTGGTAGCACTGACAAAACGATTAAAATTTGGCAGGTGGTAAGCAATTCAGATTGCAAAATATTGTATCTAAAACCTATAGCTGGCTTCTCAGTCTAACTGGTGTGTTCAGGATTATTCATCAGCTGAGGAGATAGATTTTATGGAATTGATCCTAATTCTGCGATCGCTAATTATCGATACCTTATAAGTGTAGATAGCACGCAAATTTGTCTGTAACAGCCCAAACTAAAAAGCCTGCCGTTCCCTTTAGCTAAAGAGTAAACTCCGGCAGGTTTGGTAGGTCTAGGACTGTTTTGCTAGACGGGTATTGTGAGCGGCAAGGATAATAGGCAGCAAAAATGCTACTTGATTTTCTGTTTAATAAAAGTCACAACCTGAGATAGCTGTTTCTTTAAACCATCAATTTCCGCCTGCATCTTGACAATTTTTTCATTCAGTGCGTTAATTTCTGCCGTGGAAACTGCTCCATTACTAGAGGTTGTAACTGCTCCTGCGCCATTTTTTGGGGAAGCGGCGGTTACTGGGACGGTGGGGCGCGGCAGTTTAGCCTTTTTCATCGCTGACTGAATCGCGCTAATTAGTTGCTTCTGGTCAAAAGGCTTGCCGAGAAATTCAAAATATTCAAAGGGTTCTTGAAATTTCTCTGTCACCTCTTCCTTACGACCAGACATAATAACCAAGGGAATTTTCCTTAACTCCGGTTGGGCTTGAATTTGCTGGAAAACTTCCCAGCCACTCATTTTAGGTAACAGGAAATCTAACATAATCAGGCTGAGTTTTTCCTCACGGATGAGATTGTATCCTTCCAAACCGTCTTTTGCTTCCAAGACCTCGAAATTGCCCGGAGGCAACATTTCTCGTACTTTTACCCTGACAACTGTGGTGTCATCGATAACTAAAATTTTGTTACTTGCCACGACTGATTGCTCTACCAGAAACTTTAAGTGTAGATGGCGGATTTGCCGATTGACCTTAAGAATTCTCCTACTATATCCAAAATTTAGGTTGTTTGGGGGAGAGTATATTTTCGGTGTAAGTGAGAATGCTGGAGGTGTTTTCTGAAACTTCTGCTTGTGTTTTTACCAATTTGTGTCATGGTAATTTCAGGGACTAGGAAACTGGTCTACTATATCTTTGCGTCTTGCTTGGATGTCTATGACTTCGTCACAAAAAGCCGAACTCAAGTCGGAAATTACGGCAATGCCTGGGTGGTTGCGCCGCCCCATCGGCAAAGCCAGTGAACTCTCTACCGTACAACGGATTATTAAGCAGCGCCAAATTCACACGATTTGCGAAGAAGGACGCTGTCCTAACCGGGGAGAGTGCTATGCCCAAAAAACTGCTACTTTTTTACTCATGGGTCCAACTTGCACACGCTCTTGTGCTTTTTGTCAAGTAGATAAAGGTCATGCACCGATGCCTGTTGATCCAGAGGAAGCACAAAAGGTGGCAGAGGCGGTGCAGCTTTTGGGATTGCGTTATGTGGTGTTAACTTCTGTAGCCCGTGATGATTTGCCCGATGGGGGAGCAGTCCACTTTGTAAAGACGATGGAGACTATCCGCCGATCGCAACCAGAAACTCAAATTGAAGTGCTGACACCAGACTTTTGGGGTGGTGCGGGTGTAGGGGAGACAGGTCAATACGAGCGAATAGCAATGATTGTGACTGCCAAGCCGGCTTGTTTCAACCATAATATTGAGACGGTGCGACGGCTAACTGGCCCAGTGCGTCGGGGGGCAAAGTACGATCGCTCTCTGCGGGTGCTGGCTGTAGTCAAAGAAATTGATCCGACTATTCCCACTAAATCAGGTTTGATGCTGGGACACGGAGAAACTATCGCCGAAGTAATCGCCACAATGGCGGATCTCAGGGCTGTAGGGTGCGATCGCCTAACTATGGGTCAGTATATGCGTCCTTCCTTAGAACATCTGCCCGTGCAAAAATACTGGACGCCAGAGGAATTTGCTCAACTGGGCAGCATAGCATCGTCCATGGGATTTAGCCATGTCCGTTCTGCTCCTTTGGTTCGTAGCTCCTACCACGCAGGGGAAGCGGGTAATGGGTAATAGTTTTTCCCTAGCCCCAATTACCCAATTACTCATGCCCACACAAATATTTTTAAAGAATTTGGGCAATTGGCGCAGCTGTTTGGTATTTCTTAAACAGTCCTGAAATTTAGGTAAACCGCTTATGACCGCTAAAAGCAAGAATAATTCAGCAGTTGTGGAAACTGGAGCTAAACCTCCCTATCCCTTTCGCACAGGTTGGGCATTACTGCTATTGGCTATCAACTTCTTGGTAGCAGCCTATTACTTCCACATCATTGACTAGTTAGAAATGGAGTGGTGCTGCTCAAATTGTGCCTTTGAACAAACCTTTGGGACGAATGAGCAGCACCAAAATCATCATCAATAGGGCTATACCTTGTTTGTACTGAGAACCAAGCCAAGGCGTACTGATCTCTTGGGCAATGCCAATCATAAAAGCAGCTGCGATCGCACCGTAGGGGTTACCAATTCCCCCAAGAATTACAGAGGCAAACAAAGGCAAAATCAAAAACCAGCCCATATTCGGTCGCACGGCTGTAATCAACCCATACATACTGCCGCCCAAAGAAGTGAAAGTGCCAGCAATTAGCCAAGTCCAGAAAATTACTCTGTCAACATTGATGCCAGAAACTCTGGCTAAATCCAAATCGTCAGCAACTGCTCGCATCGCCTTACCGATTTTGGTGTTTTGCAGCAGGTAGTGTAGCCCCAAAATTGCCAGAACTGCCAACCCCAGTACCAATAATTGATTTTGCGGGACTTTTAATCCCCAAATTTCTAAGGCAGGGGTAACAGGTAGATTATAGTTCTGGTTTTTCCCCCCCCAAAGGAAAATAATTCCATTACGAAGGAATAAGGCAAGTCCGATAGAGATAATAATCAGTGTCGTGGAAGTAGCACGGAGCGAGCGCATTCTTGACCAGAGCAATTTTTCTGCCAACAGCATCGCAGCTACAGTTCCTGCTGCTGCCAAAATCATCGACAGCCAAATATTTACCCCAATGGTATTTACCCACAGCGTCAGATAAGCCCCCAAAGTTAGAAAATCCCCGTGGGCAAAATTAGACAACCGCAAAATTCCATAGGTAAGGGTGAGTCCGACTGCTGCTAGAGCAATAATGCTCCCCACAGCAATCCCATTGATAATTAATTGAGTCAGTTGTGCATCCATATTTTGAAGTTGCTATCAAGAAATTTTTAAGTGTGTGATTTCCTTTAATAGTTTTTCGATAAACAGTTACAATCGACACTATCAGTTATGGTTGATCAAAAAAAAAGATTCGTGCGTTAATATACATAGAATCCTGTTCGCATTTTTGTGCGAAGCTAAATTTGTTCAGCGGTCTAATTGGCCATGCAGCAGTCTTCAAGCTTACCAGAACAGAACTCACCGATAGATGCAACGCCAACTCTTTTGAAAACAATCCAGCAACTTCGTGCCGAGTTGTGGCTGGAGAGCAGCTTGAATCAGTTGCAAAGTCGCCTTAGTGATTGTCTGTTTTCTGCTTTTACCACGATTTCACAAGCAACAGCCACAGAAGCAGAAATTTTCCAAACTGTGGTGAACGAACTCAATACCGCTTTAAACACCAATAGAATGGCGTTTACGCAGTGTGCAGTAGGCATCGCTCTGTTTCAACCACAAGAAACAGTTGGTGAAATTTGCTTTGTTTCTCGTTCCCCATCCCGGAGATCGCAACATCCACTTCTAGAAGTGATGCCCAAAACTGGAAAAAAGCTGTGGTTGAAATTAAAAGAGGTGATAACTCTTGAAGATTTGCAGTACATGGAAAAACAACAACCACAGAGTGCTTGGCGTTTAGTCGAGGATGCTAACGGTGTGATCGTCGTCGGCTGGCTAATTATCGCTACAACACGCATTCGGTCTAATGGCGGCTCACTCAAAGCATCACAAGCTCAACTTAGATCGCAATTGGTGACAAGAACAGCCCAGCAGTGCGCTAAATCCTTAGCACATCTGAAGCAAATACAATCTTTGCAGCAACGCTCTCAAAACTTAGGTAGCTCTAATCAGGAACTGGAACGCACCAATCAACTCAAAAACCAATTTTTGGCAAATACCAGTCACGAAATCCGCACACCACTAAGTTCGATTATTGGATTCACCCACCTGCTCTTAGCCCAAGGCTACGATCCAACTAGAGAGCGCCACCAAGAGTATTTAAAGATCATCCAATCAAGCGGTAAACATCTCCTAGGTTTGATTAATGATATTTTGGATCTCTCCAAAATTGAGGCAAACCAACTGGAAGTACAGTGGGAAATAGTGGATGTTCCAGTTTTGTGTCGCAATGTTTTCGCTTTAGTGAAAGAGAAAGCTGCTAATAGGGGTTTGAAACTACGTCTAGAAGTAGATTCTCATGTCACAACCCTAATAGCTGACCCCTTACGACTCAAGCAAATGCTGTTGAATTTACTCTTCAATGCCCTCAAATTTACTAGCAGGGGCATTGTTGGGTTAGAGGTTATTCCCAAAGGTGGATTTGTGCATTTTACAGTTTGGGATACTGGCACTGGCATCGCGCAGGAAAACCTAGATCAACTGTTTCAACCTTATCACCAAATTATTAACCCTCTAGCTGGTCGCAATGAAGGTACTGGTTTGGGCTTAGTAGTGACTCGGAAACTTGCGGAAATTCATGGTGGTTCTTTGGAAGTGGTATCGGAAGTCGGTCACGGCTCGCGGTTCACCATCGCCCTACCCCTCGAGCCAATTGGGGAGGTTTTGGCAGCAGTGGAAGATCAGCAGCTAGGAAGATTGGCAGAAAGTCATTCCCCGATTTCAGAAAATCCGATCACTCCAAGCGCCTCTCGAGAGATTTTGTTGGTGGAAGATAACGCACCCAATGCCGAGTTGATGGGAATTTATCTCAGTAAATTAGGATATCAGGTAAGTTGGGTAATGACTGCTGCCCAAATGTGGGTAACTCTAAAACAGATAGAACCGACAGTGATTTTAATGGATGTAACCCTGCCGGATGCAAATGGTCTTAATTTGGTGCAACAACTGCGATCGCATCAGCAATATCAGCAGATACCGATTATTGCCCAAACAGCAATGGCCATGAAAGGCGATCGCGAAACTTGTCTGGCATCTGGTGTTAATGACTATATTTCTAAACCGATTGATTTACCACTTTTAGCAAGTTTAGTAGCAAAGTATAGCAAACCACTGTTGGGTAATGACCAATGACCAATGACCAGCGCCTAAAATAGAATTTGTTGGGTGCTATAAGGTTTTGGTAGGATGGAAGAATGATGCTGACAGAAAAACTGGAGCAACTAAAAGCCTTATTTAGAGAAATGGAGCAGGCATTGATTGCCTACTCTGGGGGCGTTGATAGCACCTTGGTTGCCAAGATTGCTTATGATGTGTTGGGCGATCGCGCTTTGGCTGTGACTGCTGTTTCTCCTTCGCTATTACCAGAAGAGTTGGAAGACGCCAAAATACAAGCCGCAACTATTGGGATTAGGCATCAAGTGGTCCAGACGAATGAAATGGACAATCCCAATTACACCTCTAACCCAGTTAACCGCTGCTATTTTTGCAAAAGTGAATTGCACGACACTCTCAAACCTTTAGCGTTGGAGTTGGGTTATCCTTACGTGGTAGATGGGGTAAACGCTGATGATTTGCATGATTATCGCCCAGGAATACAGGCAGCCAAGGAAAGAGGTGCGCGATCGCCTTTAGCCGAACTTAGCGTCACCAAAGCTGAAGTCCGTCAACTTTCACAACAACTCGGTTTACCTTGGTGGGATAAACCCGCCCAACCCTGCCTCAGTTCCCGCTTCCCCTATGGTGAAGAAATTACCATAGCCAAGTTACAACGAGTGGGAAGGGCAGAAATTTATCTGCGAAAGCTAGGGTTTGAAAATTTGCGGGTACGCTCAGAAGGGGAAACAGCACGCATTGAATTGCCACCAGCACAAATTAAAGATTTTGTCGTAACCACGGATTTATCTGCTGTAGTGTCTGCATTTCAGAATTTCGGATTTATCTACGTCACCCTAGATTTAGAAGGTTATCGCAGCGGTAAGTTAAATCAAGTTTTAAATCAGGAAGCCTTAAGTGTTAAAGCATAAATTGGGAAATGTTAGGGGATAGAGGATTGGGAATTATCCCTATGCCCCAAATGTTATGCAGATAAAAAAATGCGATCGCCTTTGGCGGGGCGCAGCCCATCGCTTCCAGCGGGGCGCAGCCCATCGCTCTCAGTGCGGGCGCTCCGCGCCATCACCTACGGTGGGCCTCCTTGGACATCGCCTCAGACAGAAGCGCTCCCCTTCCATAGCAACAGCGGGGCTACGCTCATCGCTCTCAGTGCGGGCGTTTTGCACCATCGCTCAATTTTGACGCCCAGCGAGTTTGACTTCTATCTGCTGTATTGCTGATTGCCAAACATGATACCCATTTGGCGACAGATGCAGTCCGTCTGTAGTCAAATCTGGGCTTAAATTGCCTTCAACGTCTGTAAACCAATGATGGATATTTAGATAATTAGCTCCTTCTTGTTTGGCAATCAAGGCAATTTGGGCATTGAGATGACGAATGCGACTGTTGGAAATTGTCGTCAGGCGAGTTGGCAAAATAGATTGGACAATTATCTGGGCGCTTGGGTGATTCCGGCGTAATCGGTGAATAATCCGGCGATGATTACGCAAAATTGCTTCATCACTAGCTCCCTTTCGTAAGTCATTAATGCCAACCATCAGGTAAATCGCATCTGGCCGCGTTGCTGAAAATGCTGCCAATCTTTTGAAGACACCACTGGCAGTATCTCCAGATATGCCTTGATTCAGCCACAATTTACCAGCAGGTAGTTTTTCCCTGGGAAACCACATACTCAAGGAATCACCCACTAAGATACTCAGACGATTTTCACCTTGTCCTTCAGCCAGAGCTTTGGCTTCCGAGGCTAATAAACTTTTCCAATCCTCATAAGTTAATTGCTGTTTGTTGGCTGACTCCCACGTTGACTGTAAGTTATCATCATCCGCGCGTGTGTAAATCTGACCAGTTTTCAGCGACGCTAATCTTTGATAGTAAAGTTGACTTCCAGATACCAGAGTACGGTTAGTTTCTGGGGAAATAGGGTTGAGTAATGAAGTTCTTAGCGCGGGTAAAACTTTGTTGCTAAATTCTGGTAAAGAGATGTCAACGCTGGGAATGATGTTCTTAGCTACTGTTGACTGCGAACCTTCTAGTGCTGACAAAGCTTGGCTACTGAATTCTGGTAAAGAGATGTCAACGCTAGGGATGATGTTCTTAGCTACTGTTGGCTGCGAACCCTGTTTTAAATCCCACAGGAATTGAGAATTTTCTGGCAGGCTACTCGTCGTCATCTGTGGAAGAGCCGATGCTGGTATTGCCAATCCTGTTAACAAGCTTGCTGCCAACAGATAAGGTTCCCTCATCGTTTAATCTCTCCTCTACTCACTGTTCTTCCTGAATCCAACCAATTAATACTGGATTCAGGAAATTTTTACTTCCGTCAAATTATTATTTTCAATTACACTATTGGCGTTTGTAAAGCCAGGTAACAAGATGGCATTGACTATTTACCATCTTCTACAAGCGGATTTTGCCAGGTAAAGTTGCTAACTACCGTCGGGATTTAGCTGATTTACGGTAGCCCATCGCGAACAGCGGGCACTTTGCGCGATCGCTTCACTACCAGGGCGGTAAAACCCGCAACGTCTTGGAAGAAGTGACTCTGGGTAAACTCTTGGGGCTACGCCCAGCAATGGCACGGTGATCGCTCCATTAGTAAGCAACTTCCTTCAGCTGTTCGAGAATTCCCCATGCTTCAACCAGGAGATGATGTCAACACTATTTATTCACAAGTTCGCTCTTACCTTTAGTGTGATGATTGAATATTTGGTGGAACTTCTAGAAGAATAGGGGCAAGCATAGCTTTGATCATCTGTCATCAGAAGTGATCTTGTAACCCTTAATGTATTAATTATTACTTATATAAATTTAAAGTTAAATTCTAGTTATATAGAAGAACCACGTTGAAAGTGCTAAGATTTAGGCGCAGTCATTTATGTTTCCCTGTTCTTTTGTGGCTAGAGCTAGTACAGCAATCGGTGTCAGTCCAATTATTAAAGAGATTGTGCAAAAACAGGCACATTCTACACGTTTAACCCTGAAAGAAGTCATTCTCATGGGGATGTTAGCAATTGATAAGCTGGATGATCAAAGTCGTCAAGATTTAGCAGATCAAGTTCATCAAATGCAGGTGAATGGTGAAATCTAAATCCGCCGTTAGGAGTCTAATTTCTAAATTCCTAAGTAACAACATTAACTAATCACAAGAGTAGAGGCGAGAATAATCACATCTCTACTCTTGGCTAAATCGATAGCGGCTTCCCATAAAATAATCCTCATTCATTTAAAAAGATATCTATCGACCTTGCAAAGTTTCAGCAACAAATCCAGTTATCTTAAAACCTGCGAAGGGATCTAAAACTATCTAAATCTCATACAACTCTTGTTTATACAACTCTTGTGGGGTGGGCATCTTGCCCGCCCTAATTATACAAGTTAAATATAGTGACTGATTAAGGACTAATCTGGCTCATTAGTATTTGGCTCATTAGTATTAGAAGGATTATCTATATCTATATTGTAAAGTGACTTAGCTCTAATTTTATTTAGCTTAGTTTTTTGGGCTAATATGCGAATAGCTTGTTCTAATTTTTTGGATGCAGGCAAATTATCCAATTTTAAAGACATTTTAACTATTAGACCTAAATTAGGATGACCTTCTTGAAGCCATTTAGAATACTCCTCAACACTAAGGCTATTTAAAAATTCAATATCCGCACCTAACCGAGATGATATTGACTCGGAATCCCTATTAATTATATTTCTTAAAGCTGTAGGAATATCTAAGCTTTGCTGATATTCATCCTTTTTATCTTCTAGATGTGCTTCTAACTCAGGATATTTAAACAACTTAGCTCTCATAGCATCCAAATCATTAAAATTATCTAGTTTTAAGGTTTTAAGTATATGTTCTAATAAAGACTTTTCATATTTATCAATATCCCGATCCCGTTCGAGAAATGATGCAGTTGTTTGAATTTGTTCAAATTGTGAAATACTCAAATCAAGATGATGTTCTTCTAGAAAAGTAATAATTTGATTCATTATTTCTTCTTCATTATCTGCAAAGGAACTAGAACATAGTTCGCTAATATTATGAAATTTTTGAATAATTTGAGTATTTTGTTCTCTTTGATTGAGAATATCACCTTTCTTACTAAATTCCAACTCAGCAGACTTAGACAAAGGGGTATCAACCAACTGAATTATAAGTTCATCAATTTCTTCTAAATCACTATACCCAAGATAGTACTTTTGTTGTATAGCTTGTCTTTCTCTCTCAAAAGTCTTATTATCTGTGTCTTTAGATTTTGAAGAGTTTCTTGACGGTAATATAGTGTCTATTGTAATAGAAAAACGCTGACGAAATTCAGTATCGAGTTTTGCTAAATTAATAACAATACTATTCTTTATAACTTGATTACGTAAACTAGCCTCCCAATTCTCCATTAAGGGAATAAGCTCATCAATAAGCCATTTAGTTTTGCGGATAACTCGAATATTATTTGTACCAGCAGTTACAAACACTTCTTTAATTACTCCTACATCAGGATGACCATTAAATATAAAATCTAAGTTCTCTTCTACTGTTGGGTCAAGTTTAAATTCTCTATCAATTACTTTTTCTCGATAATCTTCTAAGACTTTTTTATTATCTGGATCTCCTAAGAGAGTATCTTCATTATAGATCAAAATGATTTTACATTTAAACTGCTGGACGAGATACTCAACAAACCCAAGTAACTCATCTACACCTTTTCCTTTTGGCGTGTCAGCACATACTTATTAGCTGTAGTCAGAGAATCAAACCATTCAAAACCATAAAATCCCATGTCTACTACGAGTAAACCGCCTGAAGGTAAACGTTCTAACAGTGCTTGCCACCAACGAGTCTCATTTCGTTTGACATCGGCATCATACCAAACTGCCACGGGAGTGTGAGTGAAAGCTTCAACCACCATCAGCATTTTTCCTGCCAACACCGCACCTGTTTTTTCTTGCAGTTGTCCGAAGTGTTTTTTCATGGCTTCGAGTGTCGAGGCGTCTCCAATCCAAATGGCGGGAAATTTCTCGGACACTGATGCCCAGGCTGGGGCTAATTCCCTTACACTCCTTTTAGCTGCTAGGCACTCTATGACCTGCTCTAACAGTTTGGCAAATAGATGAGCCGGTAGGCTGTTGAGTCTTTGAGACAAAGCTTGCTTACTCACTTTCGTTGCCTCTACCCACATCAATCCTTCTACTTCTAGGATTCGCAATACATCTGTTAAGTGCTGTACTTGTCTATACACTATACTCAACACTATTGCTGCCATTACTGGTAGGGTCAGTACTCGTGAGCGCAAGCTCCGTTCTTTATCTTTTACTTCTTTGAGGTTGGTAAATGTGCCTGGACTTACCAACTCAAACAACCTTGATTCTATCTCTTCACTTGCCGGAGCCGGTACGTTGACTCGATGGCGAAAATCTGGATTCCCTTGCTTTTTCCGTGGTTTACTCATGGCTCTTTTCAACACCCCTGTGTTGACTTCTACCATTAGGTTTCCCTCTCTTGACACAAATCCATTTTTCTTAACTTGACACCAATGGCAAGATGCCCACCCCACAAGAGAGGATTTAATAATTGAGATTATTTTGAGGTTTGGTAGTAACAAGGGCGGGCAAGACTTGTACTGAGCTTGTCGAAGTATGCCCATCCCACAAGAGAGGGTGTAATCAGTGAGATTATTCTGAGGTTTGCTAGAAGAAAGGATAATTTTCTGGAGTTGATGACAATTTTCTGACTTAAACAACGGCTGAATCAGCAGATGAACATGATCTGCCATCACAACAAAGACAAATATTTGATATCTTTTTTTGTTGAAAAATAGACAAGAATTAAAAACTATTTCTCTTTCTTCTGGGCTAAGTTCTAATTTTTCCCAAGTATTAAAAGTAATAAAATAAGTTGCCCCATCCAACTCCCAATGAGGCAATGTCCTCTGGTAAATTTTCAGCCTCGGCTCTTGCATTTTCTATACAAAGCTATTTCCCTTGTTTCTAATGTGGGGTAGACATCTTGCCTGCCCTCTATCTTTATATTTCCCATCCTCAAAACAAAAAATTCCATCTTTTTCTATCTTCTCTTGTGGGGTGGGCCGGACAGCCAGCCCAAAAAAAATCCCCCACCTCACGGCAGGGGATTTTAATTATTCACCTACAAAACTAGTAGCCGGCTCAACCGAACTTCCCAGCAGTGGAGGCAATCAAGAACGCCGCGTAGGTGACGATGTAGCCAACAGTGAAGTGAGCTAGACCAACCACACGAGCTTGAACGATAGACAGAGCAACGGGCTTGTCCTTCCAGCGAACCAGGTTAGCCAGAGGAGTGCGTTCGTGTGCCCAAACAAGAGTTTCAATCAACTCTTGCCAGTAACCTCTCCAAGAGATGAGGAACATGAAGCCGGTCGCCCAAACTAGGTGTCCGAAGAGGAACATCCAAGCCCAAACAGACAGGTTATTCACGCCGTAGGGGTTGTATCCGTTAATCAACTGAGCCGAGTTAGCCCAGAGGTAGTCACGGAACCAGCCCATCAGGTAGGTTGAGTTTTCGTTGAACTGAGCAACGTTACCTTGCCAAATACCTAGATGCTTCCAGTGCCAGTAGAAGGTTACCCAACCAATGGTGTTTAACATCCAGAACATAGACAGGTAGAAAGAGTCCCAAGCGGAGATATCACAAGTACCGCCACGACCGGGGCCGTCGCAAGGGAAGGCGTAGCCGAAGTCCTTTTTATCGGGCATCAGCTTAGAACCACGGGCATCCAAAGCACCTTTAACAAGTACCAAGGTGGTGGTGTGGATAGCCAGAGCGAAAGCGTGGTGAACCAAGAAGTCGCCAGGGCCAATTGTTAAGAAGAGGGAGTTGGTGCCAGAGTTAATGGCTTCCAACCAGCCACCTAACCAAACGTTGCCGTAGTTAGGATAGGCTGTGTAGGCAATGCTATCGGGGTTAGACAGCAAGGTGTCTAAGCCGTAGAGTACTTTACCGTGAGCAGCTTGGATGAACTGGGCAAAGACCGGCTCAATCAAGATTTGCTTTTCAGGAGTACCAAAAGCAACAACTACGTCGTTGTGTACATACAAACCGAGGGTGTGGAAACCCAAGAAGAGAGATACCCAGCTGAGGTGGGAGATGATCGCTTCTTTGTGCTTCAGCACGCGGTCGAGTACGTTGCCTTTGTTTTGTTCGGGGTCGTAGTCACGTACCCAGAAGATGGCGGCGTGGGCAAAAGCACCAACCATCAAGAAGCCAGCAATATACTGGTGGTGTGTGTACAACGCTGCCTGTGTTGTATAGTCCTTCGCAATAAATGCGTAGGGAGGCAGGGCGTACATGTGCTGCGCCACCAAAGAAGTGATGGTTCCCAGAGCTGCCAAAGCTAGTGACAGTTGGAAGTGCAGCGAGTTGTTAATGGTGTCGTAAAGACCTTGGTGAGGCAGGTTGAACTGACCTTCACTCTTGCTACCAGGTACTAAACCGGATTTGGAGTTCAGCATTTCTTTGATGCTGTGACCAATTCCGAAGTTAGTCCGGTACATGTGACCGGCGATGATGAAGATAACAGCGATCGCCAAGTGGTGGTGAGCTATGTCAGTCAGCCACAGGGATTCTGTTTGCGGATGGAAGCCACCCAAGAAAGTCAGAATCGCTGTCCCTGCACCTTGGGATGTACTGTACACATGACCAGCGGTGTCTGGGTTAGCAGCGTAAACACCCCAGTTACCAGTAAAGAAGGGTGTCAAGCCTGCTGGGTGGGGCAGGGTGGTGAGGAAGTTATCCCAACCCACATGCTGTCCGCGAGATTCGGGGATAGCAACGTGAACCAAGTGTCCTGTCCAAGCCAGAGAGCTAACACCAAACAGACCTGCCAAGTGATGGTTCAGGCGGGGTTCAGCACTCTTAAACCAAGAGAGGCTGGGACGGAACTTGGGTTGCAAGTGCAACCAACCAGCAAATAAGAACACTGCTGCCAATAACAGCAGGCCCAATGAGCCAGTGTACAGTTCAGTGTTTGTCCGCATCCCGATGGTGTACCACCAGTGGTAAACACCAGAGTAAGCGATGTTTACCGGGTTGCTAGCACCAGCTTGGGTAAATGCTTCAATCGCAGGTTTACCAAAGTGGGGGTCCCAAATCGCGTGGGCGATGGGGCGGATGTGAAGGGGATCTTTAATCCACTGTTCAAAGTTACCTTGCCAGGCTACGTGGAACAGGAGGCTGGATGCCCACAGGAAGATGATTGCCAAGTGACCGAAGTGCGTAGCGAAAATCTTTTGGTAAAGATTTTCTTCCGTCATGCCATCGTGGCTTTCAAAATCGTTGCCTGTGGCGATCGCATACCATATCCGACGAGTAGTCGGGTCCTGCGCGAGATCCTGGCTAAATTTCGGAAATTTCGTTGCCATAGGTTTGATGAATCCTCTGACCTTTAGCCATCAGGTATCAGCGAAATTTTAGATTTTGGATTTTGGATTTTGGATTTTGGATCGTATCTCAAATATCTAATCCAAAATCCAAATATCTACTGGTTGCTACCCTACTGAAAGGATATGCGCGTGGAAGAATGCCCAGGTGGTAACAATACCTCCTAGGAGATAATGAGCCACACCTACAGCCCGTCCCTGAATGATGCTCAGAGCGCGGGGCTGAATTGCTGGTGCTACTTTCAGTTTATTATGAGCCCAAACAATGGACTCAATCAGTTCTTGCCAGTAGCCGCGACCACTGAACAGGAACATCAAGCTGAATGCCCAAACAAAGTGAGCGCCTAAGAAAAGCAGTCCATAGGCAGACAGCGCACTTCCGTAGGAGTTGATTACTTGTGTAGCTTGCGCCCACAAGAAGTCACGCAACCAGCCGTTGATGGTGATGGCACTTTGGGCAAAGTTACCGCCAGTGATGTGTTCGACTACACCATCTGAATCTACTGTTCCCCAAACATCTGATTGCATTTTCCAGCTGAAGTGGAAAATCACAATTGACAGGGAGTTGTACATCCAGAAAAGTCCGAGGAACACATGGTCCCAACCAGATACTTGACATGTGCCGCCACGACCAGGACCGTCGCAAGGGAAGCGGAAGCCCAGGTTTGCCTTGTCTGGAATCAGACGAGAACTGCGGGCGAACAGTACACCCTTAAGCAGAATCAGGACGGTGACGTGAATGGTGAAGGCGTGAATATGGTGAACTAGGAAGTCCGCTGTACCCAAAGCAATGGGCATCATTGCCACTTTGCCGCCTACTGCCAAAACACCGCCGCCAAATGCATAGCTAACTGGTTCTAAGGCGTTGGGTGCTGTTCCACCAGGAGCCAGGGTGTGCAGATTTTGCACCCACTGAGCAAATACTGGTTGCAACTGAATTGCTGAGTCAGAGAACATGTCTTGGGGACGGCCCAAGGCACGCATGGTGTCGTTGTGGATATATAGTCCAAAGCTATGGAAGCCGAGGAAAATAGACACCCAGTTCAAGTGAGAGATGATAGCATCCCGGTGACGAATCACCCGATCCAGTACGTTGTTTTGGTTAACAACTGGATCGTAATCCCGCACCATGAAGATAGCAGCGTGAGCCGCTCCGCCAACGATGAGGAACCCACCAATCCACATGTGGTGTGTGAATATGCACAACTGTGTAGCGTAGTCAGTTGCCAAATATGGATAGGGGGGCATCGCGTACATATGGTGCGCGATGATGATTGTCAGCGAACCCAAGAAGGCTAGGTTAGTAGCCAACTGAGCGTGCCAAGATGTGGTCATGTTTTCGTAGAGACCTTTGTGTCCTTCACCAGTGAAAGGACCTTTGTGGTTTTCTAGAATTTCTTTAATGCTGTGACCGATACCCCAGTTGGTACGGTATTGATGACCAGCAATGATGAACAGTACAGCGATCGCTAAGTGGTGATGAGAAATATCTGTCAGCCACAAGCCGCCTGTTACTGGGTTTAGACCGCCTTTGAAGGTCAGGAAGTCAGCATACTGTCCCCAGTTCAAGGTGAAGAAAGGTGTTAAGCCATTGGCAAAGCTGGGATACAGCTCTGTCAACAAGTCTTTATTCAAAATGAACTCGTGGGGCAGGGGTATGTCTTTGATCGCAACACCTGCATCCAAAAGCTTGTTGATTGGTGCGGACACATGGATCAAGTGACCAGTCCATCCCAAGGAACCGCAACCCAGCAATACTGCCAAGTGGTGATTCAGCATTGACTCCACGTTCTGGAACCATTCCAGTTTAGGAGCACGCTTGTGGTAGTGGAACCAACCTGCAAACAGGAACAAGCCTGCTAATACCAAACCGCCAATTGCAGTTACGTAAAGCTGGAAGGAGTTGGTAACACCCCAGCCTCGCCATACTTGGAATAAGCCAGAGGTGATTTGAATACCGTGGAAGCCACCGCCAACATCACCGTTCAAAATGTCTTGTCCCACAATGGGCCAAACCACTTGAGCACTGGGCTTAACATTCAATGGGTCGCTCAACCAAGCTTCGTAGTTGGAGAACTTCGCGCCGTGGAATAACATCCCGCTCAACCAGATTGTCACTACAGCTAGGTGGCCGAAGTGAGCTGCGAATATCTTGCGGGATATGTCTTCTAAATCGCTTGTATGTGTATCAAAATCATGGGCGAGTGCGTGCAGGTTCCAAATCCACGTGGTGGTTTTTGGACCTTTGGCTAAGGATCTGTCGAAATGTCCCGGCTGTGCCCATTTTTCAAATGAGGTTGGTACCGGATCATTGTCAACGATGACTCTTGCCTTCTTTTCCTCTCGCTCCGGAGGACTAATCGTCATTCGACCTCCTCTCTAAATAAGGAATGAGGATTCATGCATACCACAAAGTGAACCGTTATCGCAGCCTACAGGATTTTTCTGGAGGTGCGAGAAGACGCTGTGCGGATAGTTGTTTCTCGTTGAATTATAGAGTCAAGACTTGTACATTGTTGGAGACATTTTAACAATAATTCAAAATCGCTAGATTTCTTGTCAGATCTGCCTTTTAACTTCAAACTTATTTTCCAAAAGTCAATAGATTCTTCATTTAATTTACAAAGAATAACAATTCGTAAAACTTATGGTTTGACTGTGAGTTCACTGAAGGAGGCAAGTATTCTGGCTTTTACTGTCGCGCTTAAATTGCTGTTGGCAAAAAAAACTGTCAAAAATATTACTTATTTTGAATAATATCTGAGACAGATAGAGAAAAAGTCAGGGGATGTGAGGCAGATTTCAGCTTTTGGGCTATAGTTCCCTAGAGACAGTTTGAGCCAAAATAATCTGTCAGTTGTTGAAGACTATCACTGGGTGCAAGGCATGAACTCTAGGCAAAAGACGGCATTAAAGAAACTCTTTCCTAAGAGTTTCCCGATCCTCAGGTGGGTAATAATATTCTTGCTAGCCTTGGGTTTAAGCAGTTGTGGAGAAAAAGCAGGTAGTCAAGAAGTACCCCTTAGTTACGGAGAAACCCCTCCCACAACGTCCCAGATTTCTCGGCAATTTTCGGAAGTTTCTCCACCAGAAATCATTCAAGAACTGCGCCCAGCTTTGGAAGGTTATCAACCACAAGTTGCCATAATTACTCCAGAATCCGGTGAAGTCCTGCAAGACAACACAGTTACAGTCCGCTTGCAAGTTAAGGACTTACCAATATTTAAAGACCAGCAATGGCAACTGGGGCCCCATCTCCACGTAATTCTTGATAACCAACCTTATATAGCTGTTTATGACCTGAATCAGCCCTTAGTTTTGCCAGACTTGTCCCCTGGTACTCATACCCTGCGAGTTTTTGCCTCTCGTCCTTGGCATGAAAGCTTTAAAAATGAAGGCGCTTACGCCCAGACAACATTTCACATTTTTACCAAAACCGACGAGAATAATCCCGATCCTAGTTTGCCTCTGCTCACCTACAGCCGTCCCAAAGACAACTATGGAGCAGAACCGATTTTACTGGACTTTTACCTCACTAACGCCCCTCTACACCTTGTTGCTCAAGATGATCCCAAGGACGAAATTAGTGATTGGCGTATCCGCTGCACGATTAATGGTGAAAGTTTCGTTCTCGACAGCTGGCAAGCAGTTTATCTCAAAGGCTTCAAACCTGGGAAGAATTGGGTAAAACTGGAATTCCTCGATAACCAGGGAAACCCTGTAAAAAATGCTTTTAACAGTACGGTCAGACTAATTACTTACCAGCCAAAGGGGAAGGACACCCTGGCGAGAATTGTTAGAGGGGAACTTAAAGCTGATGAAGTGCGCGGTATTGTAGACCCAAATTACACTGCTAAGGCTCGGGCTACTGAACCCACACCCACCCCTACTAAAACTCCTGCTGTTGAAAAAACACCCCAAGCACAGCCAAAGGTAGAAAAACAGCCTATTCCAGAAATTGAAATTCCAGAAACACCCACAACTCAACCTACACCTCAAGTACAGCCAGAGGTAAAGCCAACACCTCCCGCTGCTGAAAAAACGGAATTGCCGCCAGTGGAGACACCTACACCCCAAGCACAGCCAGAGGTAACACCAACACCCCCCGCCGCTGAAAAACCGACAGAAAAACCGGAATCGCAGCCAGTAGAGTTACCTACACCTCAAGTAGAGCCAGAGGTAATACCAACACCTCCCGCTGCTGAATTGCCGGAAGAAAAGATTACCCAGCCGGAAAAAACAGGATTCAGCCGAGATTTTCAGCCTCATCCTGATGCCAAGCCTCAAATTTCGCCTAGTCTGCCCCCGACGCTGCCAGAAATTATTGAGTCACCTGTACCCCAAGAGGTGACACCAACACCTGCTGCTGCTGAATTACCTGAAAAACAGAAAGGCCAACCATCGCCTAGCTTGTCGCCTGCACCAGCAGCACCGGAAAAGTCAAAAGGCGAAGTCCAAGAGAAATTGTGAGATTAACCAAAAATACTCAACTGTAATTTTTGGGATAACGCTTCGACAAAGGCCAGCGCCGCTACAGGATTACCCACACTATCTAAAGTAGGACTATAACAGGCGATCGCACCTTGATTTGGGACGATCGCTAACAGTCCCCCACCAATACCTGATTTCATCGGTAGACCAACCCTGACAGCAAACTGAGCAGAAACTTCGTACAATCCACAAGTTAACATCACAGCATTGACAATTCGCCGATGTTGTGAGTCTAAAAAATTATTTTCACAAGCTAAAAGTTTTCCCAAAAGGGCTAAGTCTTCTACCGTCCCAGACAAACAGCATATTTGCTCATATGTGTCAAGAGATATGTCTAAATTTTCTAGCTGTTCTTTTTCGGTAAGATAATTAGCGATCGCTTGATTACCCCTTGAGGGTATCGAGCGGACTGAAGCCAGCATCGCCTCATCTAACCTGAGATCACAACCAGCTGATTGGTTTAGCCATTGACAAAATAACTGAGTTTTATCACTAGCATCATTCCCCGGTAATTTATCAGCCAAAGTAATTGCTCCACTATTAATCATTGGATTGCGGGGATGTCCACCATCAGCCACCAGTTGCTCCAGTGAATTGAAGGGAGCATCTGATGGTTCAACGCCAACCCACTGAAAAACAGTCTCGGCTCCCAGGAGTTCTAACAGATAGAGTAGAGAAAATGGCTTAATCACGCTCATCAGTGGAAATACATAATTTGTATCTCCTTGGCTGTAACTTTTTCCCGATTCACAGCAAATATGAACCGCAAACCAATCAGGGTTAGCCATAGCCAAGCGCGGGATATGCGGAGGAAATTTTCCTGGCAATACCTGAGTTGTAGCTAGCTGTAACCAAGCTGATAAATCCCCAGCCGTTAGTGATTCCAGTCCTTTCAAAACTGTTATGCCTCTCAGAAAATTTTCAAGAATACCTCATGATTCCCCGTGTTAGAGCACCAGAACTACCGCAAAATTACCCTTGGCTGAACACCGAAAAACCCTTGTCTCTTAAACAACTCAAGGGCAGAGTCGTAATTTTGGACTTCTGGACATACTGCTGCATCAACTGTCTGCATATTTTGCCAGACTTGAAATATCTCGAACAGAAATATCAAAATAGTCTCACTGTTATCGGCGTCCATTCTGCCAAGTTTGACAACGAAAAAGAAACCGAAAACATCCGTCAAGCTATCCTACGCTACGACATCGAACACCCAGTTTTAGTTGATATTAATTTTCGAGTTTGGCAAGAGTATGCTGTCCGCGCTTGGCCTACCTTAATGGTCATTGACCCCCAAACTTATGTAGTTAACTATGTTTCTGGTGAAGGACATCGCGACAGTTTAGACCAACTAATTGAAAACCTGATTCATGAACACCGAGAAAAAGGAACGATTAATTTCCAAGAACTCAGCCTAACTTTAGAAAAACAGCGCCAACCATTAATCACACCACTAGCTTTTCCTGGTAAAGTCCTAGCGACACCAGCGGGTTTGTTCATTGCTGACTCTGGACATCACCGCTTAGTTATGAGTAGCTTCAACGGCGAAGTTTTCCATATAATCGGTACGGGAAAATCTGGCTTTACTGATGGTAACTTTAGCGAAGCACAATTTTCTGCACCTCAAGGAATGGCTTATGATGCCGAAAATCAAATTCTTTACGTTGCTGATACAGAAAATCATGCTTTGCGAAAAGTAGATATCAAGCGTCAAGTAGTAGGAACTATTGCTGGGACTGGTGAGCAAAGCCATAATACTCGTCCTCACAGCGGTGCTGCATTAGAAACAGCATTAAATTCCCCTTGGGATTTGGAGAAAATAGGAAATAGCCTCTTTATAGCAATGGCTGGAAATCATCAAATTTGGCAACTAGATTTAGAAAATCATATTGTCAAAACTTATGCTGGTACTGGTGGAGAAGGTTGTGTTGATGGTAATTTTACAGAATCTGCCTTTGCTCAACCTAGCGGCATTACTACAGATGGCAAAGAATTATTTATTGCTGATAGTGAAATTAGCTCAATTCGCGGTGTGGAATTGGGAGAAAATGGTAAAGTGCGGACTGTTTGCGGTGGTGGGTTTTTATTTGACTTTGGCGATATTGATGGACAATATTTTGATGTCCGATTACAGCATTGTTTAGGTGTAGATTTTTTCCAAAATCATTTGTGGGTAACAGATACTTACAACCACAAAATTAAATTAGTGAATCCCATTACAGGAGATTGTCAAACGGTTTTGGGGGATGGTTCAGCAGGTTTACAAAATGGTCAAGGTAAGAATACCCGTTTTTTTGAACCTTCGGGATTGAGTGCGATAGATTCATATCTATATATTAGTGATACTAATAACCATGTTATCCGTCGAGTAGATTTAGAGACGCTGGAGGTAACAACGCTGCAATTTTCTGGTTTATGTGCGCCAGAGGTGTGTATTCCAACGGTTTTTTATTAGTTTTTTTATAAAGAATGTAGAGACGTTGCATGCAACGTCTCTACAAAGGTTCTGCTATATCTATTGAAAGCATTTTTTGGTTAGGCTGGTTATTTTTTGTAGCTTTTGTTTACGTAAATTTACTATTTTAATGTTAACAAAATCGCCAGATAATCTAATGCTGTGGAGCAATATCAGGTAAAGTACATATGAATAATAAATTTATTCCTCTAGACTGTGATGATGATGTCGTACTTTTCTATAAGGATACGTTTAAAGTAAGTAGATTAAAAGAGTTGGTTTATTTAGAAATTAGGAATAAGTTAAATCAATATACTTACGATGAACAAACTAAAAATAGAGGACATCAAATACTTACATTACTCCACAATTTATCTATTGGTCAAGAGGGTATTAATTTCGATGAAATTCAATTTCATTCTGTGCTGAGTTGTCAGTTTCTTAAAATTGGTGGTAAGGGTTGGCAAAAAGGCAAAATAAAAATTCAGATGTCTAGCTTTTCTATGCGTAAAAAGCAACAACCTGAAATTTATCTGGAATTTTGTCCTGATGAGCCTGAAGAACCGGAATCACCTTTAGATGATATTCGTAAACTGATACAACAAGCTGAATCATAATTGTCATAAAACATGAATACTATATTTCACATTACCCAGCGCCAACAATGGCAAGATGCAAAAGTCCTCGAAAGTTATCGCGGTGATACGCTAGATTCTGAAGGATTTATCCATTGTTCTACAGCAAGACAATTAGTCAAGGTTGCAAATAGATTTTTTTCTACTCAAAATGATTTGGTAATTCTTTTTATTGACTCTGATAAGGTTCAAGCTGAAATTCGCTATGAATTGGCTGAGGTGGATGAATTGTTTCCTCATATATATGGTGCTTTAAATATTGATGCTGTGTTTCAGGTGATTGATTTTGAACCTGGGGAGGATGGTTTTTTTGAGTTGCCGCTAGAGGTTGTAAATTTATGATAACGTAGACGCGGAGCGGCGTGCCGCAGGCTACCGCAGAGGCGCAGAGGACACAGAGAAGAATATGGAAAATCAGGCTTTTGATGTGGGTGTGTATGTTGATCAAATGTCGCTGTTGTTGGATTTGGAGTTGAGGGATGAGTATCGTGATGGGGTGGTGGCGAATTTTGAGAGAATAAATGCGATCGCAAATCTCGTTAATTCTTTTCCTTTACCAGAGGAAGTTGAAGTTGCACCTGTGTTTGAACCATGAATGATGCTGTATCAATAGCTGCTGCTGTGCGCCAAGACCAAGTTAGCGCCGTGGAAGTAACTCAAGCTGCTTTAGCACGCATTGCGGCGCGGAATCATCAACTAAACTGTTTTACGGCTGTGACTGCGGAATCTGCTTTGGCTGATGCAGCGCGGATTGACAGGGAAATTGCTGAAGGTAATGATCCTGGTGTGTTAGCTGGTGTACCTTTTGCAGTCAAAAACCTCTTCGATATCGCTGGTTTAACAACTTTGGCGGGGGCGAAAATAAATGCTGAAAATCCCCCAGCAACTCAAGATGCAACCGCCGTCGCCAAGCTGAAACAAGCGGGTGCGGTTTTGATTGGCGCTTTAAATATGGACGAGTACGCCTATGGGTTTGTGACGGAAAATTCCCATTATGGCGCTACTCACAACCCCCATGATTTACAGCGGGTAGCTGGTGGTTCTTCGGGTGGTTCGGCGGCGGCGGTGGCTGCTGAGTTGGTTCCGCTGACTCTGGGTTCTGATACTAATGGTTCTATTCGTGTTCCGGCGGCTTTGTGTGGCGTTTTTGGCTTTAAACCAACTTATGGGCGGTTGTCTCGTGCTGGGGTAGCTTTATTTTCTAGCAGTTTTGACCATATTGGCCCTTTTGCTGGTTCGGTGCGAGATATTGCTACAGCTTATGATCTGCTTCAGGGGGAAGACGCACGAGATCCAGTTTGTACAAAACGCTTTCCTGAACGGTGTTTACCAAAACTAAATCAAGATATTTCTGGTATTAGAATTGCGATCGCAGATAATGATTTCACGCAAGGCGCAGAATCTGAAGCTTTAGCAGCGGTGCAACAGGTGGCGGAGGCGTTGGATATAACTGAGTTTGTGAGGATACCTGAAGCAAAACGCGCCCGTGCTGCGGCGTTCGTGATTACAGCTAGCGAAGGGGCAAATCTGCATTTAGCTAAATTGCGATCGCGTCCTCAAGATTTTGATCCAGCAACACGCAATCGCTTTTTAGCCGGGGCGTTAATTCCCAGTAGCTGGTACCTACAAGCCCAACGCTTTAGAAGATGGTATCGCGATCGCATTCGAGAAGTCTTTCAAAATGTCGATGTAATTCTCGCCCCCACCACACCAATCTCTGCACCGTTAATTGGTCAACAAACTATGATTTTAGACGGTGAAGAAATACTCGTCCGTCCTCATTTGGGAATATTCACTCAACCATTATCTTTCATCGGCTTACCCGCTTTATCAGTGCCCATTCAGCGTCCAAATACCTTACCTCTGGGTGTGCAATTGATAGCTGCACCCTACAATGAAGCTCTAATTTTGCGGGTTGCAGCGGTGTTGGAGGCAAATAGCATAATTTCAGTTTAAAATATGGGCATTGCTAAATAGTGATATGAAAAAATCCAAAAATCCTCACTCGCAAATAGCATTTCATCTCATAACTCAGCAACGCCGAAATTTGAAGTACTTGGATCAAACCCCATCAAAAGCTGGTGGATAAACAACCGTGCCTTTGTACTTTTTCTGATAGCTTTGCAGTCGTTTGACCATAAAAAAATCCTCTGGCACCGGAAACGGAGACTCGATTTCATAATTAACTGATGGCTCAAACCCAAAGCGATTATAAAACTGGGAATGACCCAATACAATAACTATGGCTTCTCCTCTAGCGTCTGCTGTTTCTAAACCTGCTTGTACAAGTGCGCTGCCAATTCCATGCCTCTGAAACTGGGGACGAACTGCCATAGGTGCTAAACCGAGTACCTGTAGAGTTTCTTCACCGACCAAGTCAATGTAGCTGAAAAGAATATGACCAACTACATTACCCCCAACCTCCGCAATTAAAGAGAGTTCGGGAATATAGCGATCAGAATTGCGAATCACCTCTACAAGTTTAGCTTCGTTCTCCTGACCAAAGCCTAGTATATTCACCTCAGCTATTGATGGGTAGTCTGGTAAAGTTTCACAGCGGATATTCATAAATTCAAAATTAATTCCATAAATACCCAGTTTAAGCGATATTTTGGAGGAATTTTGTTTTCAGGATATAGCTCAATATTTTGAAAGCTAATCTGATGATAAACAGCCTAGGAGCGCTATCTAAAATGATTTCGGTGCAACCGATATAGGCAGCCTCATTGAGGTTAGGTAAGAAGTGCTAAAGCGGAATCTGAATGACGAATTCTGCACCTTGACCTGGCGAAGAAATACACTGTAATTTACCGCCATGTTTTTCAGTCACAATCTGATAACTAATCGAGAGTCCTAACCCAGTACCCTTACCCTCTGGTTTAGTAGTAAAGAAGGCGTCAAATAGTCTTTTCCGTACTTCTTCTGACATTCCAAGCCCATTATCAGCAATGTGAATTATCACTTGATTGCCCACAATTTCGGTGCGAATAGTAATCATATTGGGATTCTTTTCAATGTCAGCAAATGCCTTGCCATTGTTAGACTCTTCCAACGCATCAATAGCATTAGCCAACAAATTCATGAATACCTGATTCATTTGCCCAGAATAACACTCAACTGGTGATAGATTGCCATACTCTTTGACAACTTGAATAGCAGGACGGGTTGGGCTTGCTTTCAGGCGATGCTGTAATATCATCAATGTGGTTTCAATACCCTCATGAATATCAACTGCCTTTTTGTCAGCGCTATCAGTGCGTGAAAAGGTACGTAGAGACTGCATAATGCCGCGAATGCGCTCAGTTCCCACTTTCATTGAAGAAATCATCTTAGGAAGGTCTTGTAGTAAGAACTCCAGATCAATTGCCTCAATTTCATCGACAATTTCTGCGGGTGGAGAGGGCAAGTGCTTCTGGTAAAGATCAAGCAGATTAATCAAGTCTTCAATATACTGATTGACGTGGGATAAATTGCCAGAAATGAAGCTAACAGGATTGTTGACTTCATGAGCTACCCCAGCGACTAATTGCCCTAAAGAGGAGATTTTTTCAGTCTGCACTAATTGCGCTTGGGTCTGCTGAAGTTGTTGCAAAGATTGTTGTAACTCCTGGGATCTTTCTTGTTCACGTGAGTAGAGGCGGGCATTTTCAATGGCGATCGCCGCCTGAGAAGTCAGCAGCTTCAGAATTTCCAGGCGATTACTTGTAAATGCTCCAGTGGCTAAGTTATTTTCCAGATAGAAAATGCCTGTAAATTTACCCTGGTAGAAGATGGGAGCGCAGACAACAGATTTGGGCTGATGTTGTTTTATATAGGGATCTTCTCTAAAGAGTGCTTCAGAACTGGCATCACCTATTACCAGAGTTTGCTGAGTTCTGGCGACGTAGTTAACAACAGTTATGGGGATATCTTGACTTGCTTCTACTGGCGTTGATTGTAAAACAACGAAAGAGGAGTTTTGGTCACTGTGAATAACTTCGATAAACAGTTGCTTCTCTTTTTCTAGAATTAGACAGCCCTTTTGAGCTGCAGCATTTTCTAGGATGATGGCTAACAATTTGGCGAGAAGTTTATCTAGAACAATTTCGCTACTGATAGCCTGGGAAAGTTTCATAACTGTAGCTAAATCTAGAATTTGACCGTTGCTAGTTGTGCTTCCCGTTTTTGTGGTTCTAATATTCCTGCTAATTGTCTTGGATGTATATAGATCGGACTCTGTAACCTGATCACTACGGATAATTAATTCAGGATACCGTTCCTCTAAATCTTGGACTTTAGCGATCGCTCCCCAGCTGTTATAGCTATAGTAGGCTTCGGTCATGTAAGTTTTGGCGATCTTTTCTTTGCCTAATGCTATGTAGAACTGTGCTGCTAGTTCGTTGGCAAGTGCAACTTCCTGAATATAACCATTTTCTGCAGCTCCAGAAATTGCGCGATCGTACAAATACATCGCTTGCACATCTTGCCCCAAAACTCTGGCTTTTTCTGCTTCTATTAGCTCATATTTATGTCGGTAGTTACAGGGAGCATGGTAGGCCCATTTTTTCATCTTATTCTGATTAAGTGCCACTTGCTTAAGGTATTGTTTTTGGTCAGAAGATGAAGTGTTTTTGAACTCAGCCAACAATGCCAAAGAATAGTAGAAGTTATTGACTAAATACATTAAGAATGCTGGATTATTATCTTGGTATTTTTCTGTAGTTAGCTTGGCGCTCTGAATAGCATTTTTATAATCCTGAAAGCAATAATAAAGGATGGTTTTACAAATGTAAAGAGCGCTTAACCAAGAATAATTTCCCTCAAAAACAGATATCATCTCTGTTTCATTAAATGCATCTCCTACTAAAATAGTTTTATCTAATGAGCGTCCTAAAAAGTTTAAAGAAGATTGTCGAAGACATCTGATTGCTAAAGCTGTAGGTTCTAGTTTTAATTGCCGCATTAAATCAACAAAATCTAATAATTTGTGCTCAACTATTTCCCTATTTTCTCCGCTCGATAACAAATGAAAACTTAAAGCAGTAGTGCAATAACTGGCAAATTCTATATCTCCAGTTTCCAAGCCCATCTGTATTCCTTCTTGCAAGGATATGATTGTTTCCTTCAAAGGATCTTTAAAGTGACGAATCATACTATTAAATACAAATAAGACTTTACATCTGAGCGATTTATCCTTCATCTTGTCCAGCACTGCAAGGCCTAACCAGCCAAATCTATAGCCTGCTTCTATATCTCCTAATTTGTCACATAACATAGCTCCATAAAAACTATATCCAAAAGCAGCAAAAGTTGAATTGTTATATTTCACTGATAATCTGACCATTGCCATAATAGCCAGTGGAAACTGCAAAGAACCTGATTGAGAAGCGGCAGGAGTGATCAGCATTAATATTTGCATAGCTGCCAGCTTATAGGGATCGGTCATTTGTGGCAAAGCAGCTAAATGTTCAATTCGTTTTCCAGTTAAAGTTAACTTAGTCTTTATTATTGCTGTTAAAACATCCAACTTCTTGGGTTTGTTCGGCAGTCGCACACCGAGGACTGTTAGAACTTTAACTCCAATATCTAAGGCTTCTTGTAGTCTATTTTGTGCAGTATAAGACTGGATTTGAATTTCATATACTTTGACTTTATCTAAAATACTATTAGCTTGTTGAAGTGTGATATTTGCTATTTGTCTTGACCTTTCAAAGTTGCCATTCAAATACTCTACTTCTGCTGTTTCTCTATGCAGATAAAGTATGAGTTCATAGTTATCCTGCCAACTATTTACTGCTAAAAGGTTCAATCCCACATTCAAATACTTGATAGCCGCTTCATAAGCATTGCATGTTTTAGCTTTTTTACCAGCCAAGAGATTAAGTTTCGCCAGTTCATTTTTTTCGGCTTGGTTTGCTAGTAAATCCACACCAATATTTAGTTGGTTGACAATATCTAGTACGTTCTCTACTATTACTTCAGGTGGGGTCTGTTTTAGAAGTAATTGACCTATTCTCAGATGAGTTATCTGTTGCTGATTTTGAGGAATAAGTGAATAGGCAGCTTGCTGCACTCGATCATGTAAGAATTTATAACCTACCCGTTTTGTATCAAAAGTGAAATTAACTGCTTCTTCCTGATTAAATACTAAGGGAATCCGGTAAGCCTCACTTAATGGCAAGATTAATCCAGATTCTAAGGCCGCATATAGTTCACTGGCGGTACTTGCAGGTGACTGTTCATTCACAATTGACAGCATATCCAGCGTGAATTTATCCCCTATACAAGCTGCTAATTTCAAAACTCCTTGTGTAGCTTCTGGTAGTTTTTTAATCCTGCTGGATACCAGCTCGACTACACTCTTATCCGTGATACCAATGGCTTGGATTTCTGTAATACTCCATTGCCATGAAGCAGTAATAAAGTCAAATTCTAGCAGTTTTTCTTGATAAAGTACCTGGAGTAATTGTGTCAAGAAAAAAGGGTTTCCACCTGTCTTATTAAAGATTAATTCAGCTAGTCCATAGCTTTGTTGTGTATCATCATGCAATGTTTCAGCAACTAAGCTAGTTACATTGGTTATTGTTAACGGTTGCAATACAATGTTATTTATGAAGGTGTCAGTATTCTCAATTTCCTCAATTGTCTGTCTTAAGATATGCCCACCATTGACTTCATTATCCCGATATGCGCCTATGAATAGCAGATATTTGCTGTCGGGGTCAGTAATTAACAGTTGCGTTAACTTCAATGTAGCGGAGTCTGCCCATTGCAAGTCATCCAAAAATATGACTAAGGGATGCTCTTTTTGGGCGAAAACACGCGTAAATCCTGAGAAAACACGATTGAAGCGGTTTTGAGTTTCGGCTGCGCCTAGTTGTGCTACTTCTGGCTGAGATCCAATAATCAGTTCTACTTCAGGAATTACGTCAATAATTACTTGTCCATTTGCTCCAACTGCGCTAAGTATTTTGCTTTTCCATACATCAATTTGGGCGGCACTTTCTGTAAGTAACTGCTGCATTAAGGAGCTAAAAGCTTGAATCAATGATATATAGGGAATATCCCGCTTGAATTGATCAAATTTACCACTCACAAAGTAACCTTTTGAGCGGGTTATGGGTTTATTAACTTCGTTGACTATAGATGATTTCCCAATCCCTGAATAACCAGAGACTAGCATTAATTCGGTGCTTCCTTGACTAACACGATCAAAGGCTGATAAGAGTAAATGAACTTGAGGTTCTCTACCATAAAGCTTTTGCGGGATGAGCAACTGACTGAGAATATCTAAGCGTCCTGGAATAAACTCAGTCAACTCATTTAGATTTTTCAACTGGTTTTGACAAATTTCTAAGTCGGCTACAAGTCCAGCTGCACTCTGATATCTGTCTTCAGCATTTTTGGCCATCAGTTTCATGACAATAGAACAGATAGCTGGTGGCACTTCTGGCTTCAATTCTTTAATTGCCGAAGGCTGTTTGGCAAGATGACAGTGAACCAACTCTAGGGGGTCATTACTTTGAAAAGGTAATTGACCCGTTAAGATTTCATAGAAGGTGATACCTAAAGAGTAAAAATCGCTACGATAATCTACGGGGCGATTCATTCTCCCAGTTTGTTCTGGGGACATATAGGCGAGAGTACCTTCTAGTTGAGTGGGGTTAACGAGTTGCGGTGTTTCTTTATAAAGGCGTGAAGAGATACTGAAGTCGGTAAGCTTTACTTGTCCTGAAAGCTGGTTAATGATGATATTAGCAGGCTTAATATCCTTGTGAATGATCCGGTTATTATGCAGTGCTACCAAGGCTTGTGCCAGTTGCAGGGCAATGCTTAAAAAGGTAGCCATATCTAATTTTTGATGGGAGAGCAGCTGCTTGAGCGACTGTCCACCAAAGTCTTCACATACAAGCACTAAACGATTTTGATGGGTTTCGAGCCTCAAAAATTTGACTATGCCCTCAATATCTAGGTTTTCCGTCATTTTGTATTCGTGCTTGAGACGGGCAATGTCATCAAGGGTGGGATAGTCAGCTTTGAGGATTTTGAGGATGACGGGTTGAGCGTCGAGTTGCGCTGTACCTCGATAGATAATAGTGTGAGCGCCCTCGTGGATGATTTCGGTCAGGTCATAACCTGTAAGTATTGGGGATGCAAGCATTTCCAAATTTTAGCGGGATAATAGTGTGCCATATTTAGAATGCCCGCTTATATTCTTTTTTAAACAAATTTAGTATAAATAAAATTTTTCGGTACAGATTAAAAATAGTTTAATACCGTTGCCCAGAAGTCAAAAGTCTTACATTGTATGCTTTTCGTGGATTTTGAATGGTAGCGTTATTTCCGTCCTCGTGTACTAGATTTTAGCTTTGCTTTTTTACTCTGACCAAAGTAAAATCTCTGACCCTTGTATTGAGATAATTTTGCCAGTTAAGGTGTTTTGTAGAATTTAAATCCGGGTGAAATTGCTCAACCCAATAAACACTCTAATTTTCAGAGCAGTCTTGATACCCAGCAGCTATGTTGCGAAGAGTATATTCGCTGCCTCCATTTAGCCGCACCCAAGGGTGGGTGTCGGCTAGCGATCTTTAGTTTGCTTGGACGTAAATTTACTGAGGAGATATGTTTGACACTTGGTTACATGATGGACCAAACTTGATTTTGCCTAATTTGTTAATCTGTATTCTTTAAAAACAAGTCTACAGCTTTGGCATTCTGTTATCTCAGTGAATACACGTTGACCTTCATAGTGAAAATCATCGTAGTATACAGGGGCTATACCTTCTACTTCTTTAAATCCCAAACGTTTGGTATTAATTTGATGGGCAATGTGTCCCGTTGATTCTCCAATGCTGCCCACATAACCCTTTTTATGGGCGATGCTTTCTGCTATCTTAATTAATCTCACTGATAGACCTGCATACTCTTTGTAGACACCTACCATAAATATGTGATATAACTGACCTGATTCAACTGGATATTGTTGCTTGTATGCTTCGTCAAGACTACCTAACAGTTCAAAAATGGGTAAAAATTTAGAGGATACAGTTTCAATTCTTTCTGGTGGCTCAGTCACAAAATCTTCACCAATCAAAACACCTACTACTTTGCCATTTATTTTATCCAGAGCTACCAGTGAAAGCTGATCATTAACTGCTTTTTTTAATAAAATTTCGGCAAAATATTTAAACTCCTCCAAGGTAATTTTTAATGCTTGTGTCATGGGTTCTCTGGACTGAAAAGTGCTAGAAAGGCATTCAATGGCACTTGCTAAATGTTCCTCTGTCAGAATCTGATAACTAACATTTTTGCGGGATAATTCTACTACCGTTGATGTTTGCATTTGTTTCTCCAAATATTTCTAATTCATTAAAAATCGTTGCTTTTTGCACTGCCTTGCTCAGATTTAGACTTACGCATTTCCATACAGTTATGCTATTTTGAATGAATTTTAGACCCCCATAGGGGTCAGGGCTGTTTCATTCCCTTAAAGCCTCATAATGTCAAGGGTTTATTTTAGCGATTGCGCTGAATTTCCTAGGCAAAATCTGAATTCTCTGGGTCTAAATAAAGGGTTTTCCATCACTTTTGTCCAAAAAATTATCGCTAATGATATTGACAAACTTTCCCTCCTTATCGAATGAAACAGCCCTGCCATAGGGGTTGTTCTCAAAAAAGAAAATCTTCAATATCCAAAAATCATCTGCATTTGGCTCATAATGATAGTTGCATAGTGGTGCGTAAGTCTTACAGATTAATTTGAGGGTGTCATCTACCATTGATACTCAACTGAAATTCTGGCCAATTGTTAAGGGGTAATTAGTCATAACTTTCCAGTAACTACCAATCAAGGATCACCCAAGTTTGAATTCTAACGACAACTTGATAATACAACCACCCGAAAGTCTTGAATTATTGCTATTAGCTAACTAACCACTAATTGCTAATCACTATTTTTGCTGAGAATAATTTTTGTCTATCGATTTAGCAAGTTTATTCAGTCGACTGATTGTTTCTCGAATATCTTGTACCGTAGTGCGAGGATTTATAGTACACATACGGATAACTTTACGATCTTTCAAGATCGTAGTGTTGACTAGTGCAAATCCCTCAGTAGCTGTATCATCTACAATTTTCTGGTTGATGGCATTGATGTATTCACAAGACCGTCCCACAGGAGCATAGCGAAAAGTAATCACACCTATCTGAGCCGAAGTTATTACTTCCCAATCAGGTAAATTTTGCAACAAAGTTTCAATAAATTCTGCCAGTCCTATACCCCAGGAGATTGCCTCTCGAAATGCCTCTACTCCAAAAGTCTTCAATGACATCCATAGCTTCAAAGAGCGGAAGCTACGGGTTAATTGAATGCCATAATTATAGAAATTGACTTCTTCTTCCTGACGATTTACATCTTTGAGATACTCTGCTTGGCAAGCAAAAGTTTCTTTCAACCAAGAGTTATTACGAACTAATACACAGCCAATTTCATAAGGTTGAAATAGCCACTTATGGGGATCTATCGTCAAGGAATCAACACGTTCTAGTCCTTTGAGCAAAAAACGACCCTGTTCGGAAAGAATTGCGGCTGCACCATAGGCTCCGTCAACATGTAACCAAAGTTCCTCATGTTGACAAAAATCTGCTAACTCAGAAAGTGGATCGATTGCTCCACTGTTGGTTGTTCCTGCATTTGCGACTACACAAAAGGGTTTTTTCCCTGCTGCACGATCAGCTATGACTGCTTGCCGCAGGTGTGTTACAGATAAACGAAAATCATCGTCGGTAGGTATTTTGCGAATCTGCTCTGGTTTAAACCCTAATATCTTTAGAGCTCGTGAAATTGATGAATGTGTTTGCTCTGAAAAATAAACAATTGCATTCTCAATCTGATTGTTGAGCTTTACCTGACGTGCAGTTGTTAAAGCTGTGAGGTTAGCTATCGAGCCACCGCTGACAAAAATTCCGCCTGCTGTATCTGGTAACTTAAAAATTTGTCGCAACCAATCAATGGTTAATAGCTCAATTTCTGATGCACCAGACCCTACTAACCATGCACCGGCAAACGTATTAAATCCAGATGCCAGAGTGTCAGCCATAACGCTGACAAAGTTACTCGGACCAGGAACAAAAGCAAAGTAACGTGGGTGATCTGGGTGAGCGATATTGCTGAAAACATCTTGCTGAAGCTGTTGAAGTATGTTTGCAGGATCAGTACCCGATTGAGGAATTGGTTGACTTAGGCGATTTTTTAACTCTGCTCGGCTAGCTTTGCGTGCTACAGGCTTGTTGGGTACACTTTCAAAATGTTCAACTAGCATATCAATAACTTGATATCCCAACGTCTGCATTTCTGTGCGAGTTAGCTGAAGGTTTTTCTTAGAACTCAACCCAGGAAATGACTTACTACACTCGTTTGTACTGGAATTTCGGCGCTTAATCTTGGCTACACCAAACCCTGGAGTAAGTCTGTAACTAACGAGTGTTTCCTGAATTGGTTCTGTTTGAGCTTGTACTTTTTTCATTAATAGAGACACCTTAATTTACGAAAATTGATTCGCGTTTTTCAGCGATACTCAGCCGAAATCTACACTATCCAGTGAAAATAACCACGAATAGTGTTTGCAGAAAGAAGAAACATTCTTTCTGGTTTTTAATTATTGACGTGTATACCTAAGTGCGATTTAGGCAGTTGCCATCTCGTTTATCAAAACAGGGGTTTTAGCTTAAAGGCTATCAGATTAGATTGTCTCAGTATATACGCCAGTAGTCAAGATACCGCAAAAAGAATATTACCGCGTTTTTACTACATTAATTCTAATAAATGTAGCTATTGATACAGTTTTTCCCTTAACTAAGATGCGGCAACAAGGTTTGTTTAATCCACTCTGGTCTTGGTATGGTTGGATAAATTTTCATGATAGCTCTGAGCTGTGCCCTCTTTTGCTGATTTTTGCGGCATCCACTAAGTTAAATGGGTAACAATAAAACTATACATTGAGATACTGATATTCGCAATTACTCTCAGCCTTATAGAGAAATTCTTCATCATCTCTTTAATAAATTGGCTGCATAAAGACTGCGAGCTACTACTGAAGTTTATATTTTTTAAAAAGTTTGATGTTCCCGCTTTCAGCATATTGTTACAAATTTTCATAATCAGTATTCTTGATGAAAATCTTCTTCCAAAATCAGGCAGGAGCAGAATTTACAAGTGAGGGTATTTTACTCTCATCAAATAAAAATAAATTTGCTTAGAAAGCGCCTATTTATAGGTAAGCTGTTGAGAAAGCAAATCCAATTACTTACGTGCTGTAAATTTGCCGGATACGAGCAGTAAAGATTGAAAATAGACTAAATTGCCACTATTCCCATAGTCTTATGCGTGATTATGGCTGAAGGTGCCGGATGGAAAACCCAAGCTATAAAATAAATTAGCAAGTAATAGAACATTATTGTCAAATAGGCAATGAGTGTGGTTAAATATTGGGATTTAATGGCGGATGGAGCCTAGAACATGGGCAATAATTATTGCTAAACTATGTCAAATGCTGGTGGTGTATCGAGGATTTTGAAAAGCTTTTTGGCGTGCTAATAGTTTTGTTTCCATGTGACTAACTCCCAATATAGTTGTTTGAATCCTGGTGCAGCACTGGACTATACTATCAGCTATCTCAATCATGAATCTTCATACTGTGGGCATATTGAATAACTAAATTACAATGTAATATTGTTGTAGTTGAAAAAAGTTATTCTCTAGGCGAGTTAGAGAAAATATTCAGCTAATCAAACTATGGAAACCTACGATTGGATTGTGGTTGGTGGTGGGATTACGGGTGCTGCACTCGCCTATGAACTGGTAAAAGCAGGCTTTTCCGTAATTTTACTAGAGCGGCAGGGAAAACCACAGAATGCAACTCGCTATAGTTATGGTGGACTTGCCTATTGGTCGGGTACAACACCAATGACATGCCAACTATGCCGAGAAGCGATCGCACGTTACAAGATCCTGTCTCAAGAGTTAGACGCTGATATCCAGTTTCGTGAATTAGACTTATTACTGACTATTCCTGCTGACAGCGACCCAGAAGTAACAGCTGCATCTTACGCCCATCTTGCCACTCCACCTCGTTTACTCACCATTCAAGAAGCCTGTGAATTAGAACCATTATTAAACCAAAAGGCGATCGCAGGTGCCTTAACTATCAAACATGGTCATATCCACCCAGAACAAACTACGCAAGCCTACATCCAAGCTTTTCTGCATGCTGGGGGAAAAATGCAAATTGCCCAAGTGCTGGAATTACAAACTACTCAACAAGCAGAGAAGAGAACCGGAGGTGAAGTGAGGTTTACAGGTGTAAAGACCACCACTGCAACCTTCCACAGTGCCAATATTGTGATTTGCGCGGGTGGACTTAGCCGACAACTACTAAAATCTGCCGGCATTCCCATTCAGCTATATTTTTCTCACGCAGAGATCATTAAAACCCCACCGGTTGATCTACGTTTGGACACCTTAGTGATGCCAGCTAATCTGCAAAGATTTCAATTAGAAGCTGAATCTACCCAAGTTGATGAATTATGGAATGAACCGGGTAATCAGCCAGTAGCACCGATTTTAGATGCGGGTGCGGTGCAGTTTCTCGATGGGAGTTTGGTTTTGGGTCAAATTAGCCGTACTCTCACAGATCCTGATGCGAAGGTTAACTCTGAAGAAAGTGAAAAGTGGTTGCGTCAAAGCGTCGGCGAAATTTTGCCAGCTTTGGGGGATTTACCAGGCACTTGGCATCATTGCTTAGTGGCTTTTAGCAACAATCGTCTCCCCTTAATTGGCGCTATTCCAGGATTTACAGGTGTTCATGTTTTCTCTGGTTTTAGCAACCCGCTGGTGATTGTGCCGCCTTTGGCAAAGCGCTTTGCTAAATTCATAACTGGGGAGGAAGATGAAATTATTGCCTTGATGTCTCCTACCCGTTAGCTGTTTAATTTCACTCCAGGTATTTTGATCTCGATGGCGTCTGCGGCAATTAGGTCTGCTGCTTCTTGCAAAAGCTGATGCTGTTCTTGCTGAATTTCTTCTAAGCGACGGGAAATTTCGGCTAATCGTTGCTGTTTAGTTTGGTAAATTGCTGTATAGCTTACAGGCATTACTTCTGAGGTTTTCGCACCTGTGATTTGCTGCACAGCTAAACTACCAACTTTTGTCAAGGAGAGAAAGCTAACTTTAATCAAAGACTGAAGTAATTTTAAAGGAACTTGCAGTATTGACCAACTGGCTGTTTCAATCAAGCGGACGATTGCTTTAATGATGCTCCAAGCTATAGCGATCGCAAATAGCAAAATCACTAAACTGATCATAGGGTGATTAGTCGCCCAACTCAGTGTTTCCACTAACCGAAAAAATACGGGGTGTTTTGCTAACCAATCCCCAACAGCAGAAGAAATTGTTGTTTGAATCGCTCCTGACGTTGTACTCTTAATTTCCTCAGCTGATTGCCAGCTATGTTCTAGAGCACCTTTAGCTTGCTCAATAGTTGTAGTAACTGCATTAATTGCCTTGTCGGTACTTTGAGTTGCTGTTTCCTGCAAAGACACTCTAAATTGATGCGCTGAATTAGCTAGAGAGTTAATACTGGCATTAGCAGAATCTTTGAGAGTTTGCCAACGTTGGGAAACTCCGTCAGGCAAATGTATGTCTATTTGGAGTGCCATAGAACATTTTACCGGGGCTGAAATCTAACCTTGAAACCATCTTTAGGGTGATTTATGGGAATTCGGACTGGGGTTAAACTTTGATTGGGCAATATTCCCCAATCATAGCGGCGTAAAAGCTGGGCAGCAACAATTTTCATTTCCATTTTGGCAAAGGCGATGCCAACACAGATGCGCGGCCCACCGCCAAAACCGATTAAACTGAAAGGATGTTGTCTATGTTCTTGGCGTTGAGGACTAAAACGTTCTGGGTCAAAACGCTCTGGGTCTGGATAAAGTTCTTTGAGTTGGTGAGTCATGAAAATCGAATAGTATAATTGCCAACCTGCGGGAATGCGAAAGCCATTAAACTCAAATTCTTTAATTACACCACGAAAGCCGCCGGCAACTGGTGTATTTCGTCTTTCAACTTCCCATAAAACTTGGTCTAAATAAGGCATTTGCCCCAATTGTTCTAAACTCAATGCACCAATACTTGCAAGCTGCAATTGTTCTTCCCTAGCACGTTGCATTACTTCTGGGTGACGGGCTAATTCTAAACACAGCCAAGTTAACATTGATGTTGTTGTCTCATGTCCAGCAAAGAGTAACAGCACTGCTTGGGCGATGAGTTCTTTTTCACTCATGCAATTACCTTCTTCATCCCTAGCTTGGACTAACAAACTGAGGGCGTCGTTGGTGGGATTTAGCTGACGTTGTCTGACAACTTTAGTCAAATGCTCTAAAATTTGATTACGAGCTGCTATTGCTTTACCAAATTTAGTAAATGGTAAAGATAAAGGGTTAATTGCAAGCAAACCGTTCGTCAGGTTTTCAAATAATCGACTCAATCGGGCGGCTTCAGCACCGGGATTAGTACCTAGTAATAATTGACTAGCAATATCAAATGTTAGTTGTTTAAACTCCTCTAACCAGGTAAATTCCTGCTTTTGCTCCCACTTTTTGAGATATTTATCGGTAATATCTACCATTGCATCTGCATAATTTGCCAATGCTGGCCCATGTAAGGCTGGCATAATTAAGCGGCGATTTCGGCGATGTTCCTCTCCATCTTGAAGAAACAGTGATTCTCCCAGCAATACCTTGAAATTATTGGGCCATCCTTCACGCCAGGAAAAAGACTCCATGTGACTAGAAAGGAAAAACTCCAACGCTTGTGGCCCAACCATGACAACTGTTGGTCTACCGATAATATTAGTTTTAAAGATAGAGCCATACTTTTGATAACGCTTATTGACAAAGATATAGGGATCAGCTGCAAAGGCAAATGTCTCACCAAATAAAGGTAGACCAAAACTTCCAGGAGGGGTGAGATCGTTTTTCATAAAAAATTATTTCAGAACTCTTAAAAATCAGAGATGAGTCATTAACTTTTGACTAGAGATGAGTCAAAAGTTAATGACTCATAAGCTGTTGCACATTTAACTTGCATATTTTGGGCGGACGAGACATCCACCCCACAAGAAATGTACAATTTAACATTATGCAAACTAGATGTAGTTTAGCTTAATTAATTATCAAACAAGTCTAGATCAGTAACTGCACCGACACTACTAGAAGATACCAGTTTGGCGTATTTTGCTAGTACGCCTTTAGTGTAACGGGGTGCGGGGGGTTGCCAGTTAGCACGCCGTTGGGCTAATTCTGCATCAGAGATATTTAACTGCAAACGGCGAGCCGGGGCATCTATTGTGATGCTATCACCTTCTTCTACTAAAGCGATCGCACCACCAACAGCTGCTTCTGGGGCGACATGACCCACAACCATGCCGTAAGTACCGCCAGAAAAGCGCCCGTCGGTAATTAATCCCACCGCATCGCCCAAACCAGCACCGATAATTGCCGATGTGGGAGCCAGCATTTCCCGCATTCCCGGCCCGCCTTTGGGGCCTTCGTAGCGGATAACGAGAATATCACCGGCTTGAATTTTACCCGCCAGAATTGCATCTAAACAAGATTCTTCTGATTCAAATACCCGTGCGGGGCCGGTAATTACTGGCTTTTTAACGCCTGTAATTTTGGCAACTGCGCCTTCTGTGGCTAAATTGCCTTTGAGAATAGCTAAATGTCCTTGAGCATACATCGGGTTATGCCAAGGACGGATCACATCTTGGTTGGGGGATGGTTCTGCGGGTATGTCTGCTAAGACTTCGGCAACTGTTTCACCGCTGATTGTCAGGGCATCTTCATGTAATAAGCCATGCACCAGGAGCATTTTCATTACTTGGGGAATACCACCGGCTTTGTGTAAGTCTGTAGCTACATACTTACCACTGGGTTTCAAGTCGCATAAAACGGGGACACGGGCGCGGATCACTTCAAAGTCATCTATATTCAGTTCTACACCAGCGGCATTGGCGATCGCTAAAAAATGCAAGACGGCATTTGTCGAACCACCCACCGCCATAATTACCGAAATAGCATTCTCGATAGATTTACGGGTGATAATCTGGCGGGGTAAAATTTGTTGACGAATGGCATCGACCAAGACAAAGGCCGATTTTTCGGTACTATCAGCTTTTTCGGCATCTTCTGCTGCCATTGTGGAGGAATAGGGTAAACTCATCCCCATAGCCTCAAAAGCTGAAGACATGGTGTTAGCTGTAAACATCCCACCGCAGGAACCAGCACCGGGACAAGCCAGACTTTCAACTGCTAAAAGTTCCTTTTCGTCAATTTTGCCGGCGCTGTATTGACCGACTGCTTCAAAGGAACTGACAACGGTGAGATCCCGTCCGTTGTAGTGTCCGGGTTTAATCGTACCACCGTAAACAAAGATCGCAGGAATATTCATGCGGGCGATCGCAATCATTGCCCCTGGCATATTTTTATCACAACCGCCAATGGCGATTACACCATCCATACTTTGCCCTGTGCAGGCAGTTTCTATAGAATCAGCGATAACTTCCCGCGATACTAGGGAATATTTCATCCCTTCAGTTCCCATGGAAATGCCATCGCTAATAGTAATAGTACCGAAGACTTGCGGCATTGCCCCGGCATTTTTAATACTAATTTCTGCCCTTTGTGCCAGTTGATTTATCCCCATATTGCAGGGAGTAATAGTGCTGTAACCGTTAGCAACGCCGACAATGGCTTTGGTGAAGTCTTCATCCTTAAAACCAACTGCCCTGAGCATCGCACGATTTGGCGATCGCTGTACTCCTTGAGTCACAACTTGGCTTCTCAAATTTTCTGACATCTTTTTTCTTTCCCTGCCGTTATCTCACCTGATTTTCTCAAAATATGCTGCACAATTGAGCATGATTCCAGAGGAATGGGTGATCACAGCCTTACGAGTGGCGATCGGCAAAGTCAAAGTATCTAGACTGGTGCAAAAAATATTTATACTATATGATATCAAGTCCTAATTGTATAGGCTGGAACTATGGAGCGAGAAGCTGTAACTGTCCGCATTCCTGCCGACCTACTTCAGCAAGCAAGGCAGTTTCGTGAAGGTAGCGAGTCTTTTAATGAGATGGTTGTTGATGCGATCGCCCGCGAGGTACGACGACGGCGTTCGCTGGCCGCACATCAGCGGATTGTGGCTCGTAGTGCCGAAGTAGAAGCGTCAACAGGTATCCAATCAAGCTCTGTCGAGTTGATCCGTCAGCTTCGAGCAGGTGAGAAACGGCCTAAAATTGTAGGAACTGAAGCAAGGCTGAACCAACGCCATTGACAAAATCAAAGAAACTAGGTTTACCAGTACTGACCTTACTGCCATCGTAGGGTGTTTGCAGTTCTTTAATAAAAGCTTGGGCGGTTTGCATTCCTGGAGCGTTTTGTTGAGATGTAAAGAGTTTTTCTGCCATTTGGGCATCTTGTAAAGCGCTTTTTCTGTCTAAGCTTTGGTAGCGAGCAACACCACGAGATAGATATGCGCCTGCATAGTCGGGTTTAATGGCGATCGCTTGACTGAAATAATCAATCGCTGGTTTTAGATTACCTTTTTCCGCCTCTGCTACACCCCATGCATAAAATTCTTCTGGTTTGGCAATTTGCAATGGTATGCCAATTGCGCCTTGTAAGTAAGTGCTGCTGAGGTTAACACCAGTCAATTCTGCATTAATTAGATAGGTATTTCTCAAGTCAGCACCTACAAGATTTGCGCCACTGAGTTTAGCTTCGCTCAGGTTCACTCCAAATAAACTAGCACCGCTCAAGTTTGCACCCCGCAAATCAGCACCGCTCAAGTTTGCACGGCTGAGGTTAGCACCTGTGAGATTGGCTCCGCTCAAATCGGCTCCCGATAAGTCAGCCATTACCAAACCAGCTACCCTAAGGTCACAATTTTGACATTTTTTAGTAGCCAGTAATTGCCTTATGTGTTCAAAATTCGCCGCTTGGACTGTGGTTGCCAGGTTAACGGTGGTTAAAAATACGGCTGTTGCTAGAATTTGGCTTTTCATACTCGGTGACGCGATCGCTCTTAATCCATAGCTTAGATAGATTTATACCTTAAATCATACGAGTAATCTGAGCAGATTGCCCTCCGTAGATGCCCATATTACTTGCGAAGTTGAGTGAGAGCCAAAACCTCTTGGTTTTGCAAGGACATTTTGGCTGTTTCCTGGCTAGAAGAAGGCAAACTCATTTGAGCAAATAAATTAAGGCTAAATGTTAAGATAACTGCTAGTAAAATTTTCTCCGACATAATAGTAACTCCTCACAAACACCAAGTAACCACTAAAAATTTATCTTCTTCAATTAGTATATTTTATTCTTCCAAATGCCAAGTGACCGAATAATAACTTAACAGTGAGTTAACGGTTGACTATCTGTGATCCTGGTCACATATTTTTGAAATTTAGTCATTGGTTAATCATCGTTCTTTACTACTTGGTAAGCAAAACATTTTCTAGGTAGTTTACTTACAGAATTTCTGGGCATATCGGCATCGGCGAGATATGTGTTTATGTAGATACATACTTACATTATATTCACTGATGTTTTCCTGTCAGGTTTATATTCGCTTATTTTTAGATAGCAATTCCAGATAATATTTAATTTACTGAATTTTATAATTAATGTTAACTCTTAGTAATCAAACACAGATGTCAACTTACCATTAAATAAAATTGCTGAATTTAAAGAATAAATCTGGTATTTTTGGCTTGATTTGATTGAATTATCTGTTGATTATTCAAATTTTATACACAAATACAGATATACCTATACCCATTGACAGAGATAAAAATTACTCCAATTGATTGAGGATAAATTACTAAAAAAATGTAGTAATAAGGCTATTGAGATCAATAAATTCAAGAATAAGTGCTGGATATTTTGTTAGGAGAATATAAAGATGGTTGTAGCTGTGCGTAAGCGTGCTGTAGGCGTATTTCCTCATCGTCGGGATGCTGAAGAAGCACTACATGAGTTGAGAGATTCTGGCTTTCCAATGGACCGAGTTTCTGTGATTGCGCGGGATGCTGAACACAAAGGTGATCTTGCTGGAACCGCAGTGCAAGAGAAGGTTGGCGATAAAGCTGATGAAGGTGCGAAAGTCGGGGCGGTTTCTGGCGGTGCGTTGGGCGGTTTAACTGGCTTATTAGTTGGTCTTGGCACCCTAGCAATTCCGGGAATCGGGCCGATCATGCTTGCGGGAGCAGCAGCGACGACCATAGCTACAACTCTAGCCGGTGCTGGTCTTGGTGCCGTTGCTGGTAGCTTAATCGGGGCATTGATTGGTTTAGGAATCCCCGAAGAACGCGCCAAAGTTTACAACGAACGAGTGCAGCGAGGAGACTATTTAGTCATTATTGATGGCACTGATGCGGAAGTGGCTACAGCACAAGCAATTCTCCATCGGCGGGGTGTGGAAGAGTTTGGCATTTATGACCACCCAAATCGCGAACATGCAACGACTAATGTGACTCCAAGTGCTCATGTAGCTCCTGTAACTCCCATAACTTCTGGCAAACACGCCAGCGCCAGGCGAGCGATCGGTGTTTTTTCTCACCGCCGAGACGCAGAAGTAGCACTGAGAGAACTGCGCGATTCTGGCTTCCCGATGAATAAAGTCTCTTTGATTGCCAAAGACACACAGGGAGAACGCGTTGGTGCAGGTAATAAAGCAGACGAAGGGGCAAAAGCAGGTGCAGCTACAGGCGGCTTATTAGGCGGTTTAGGCGGCTTATTAGTCGGTCTTGGCGCTTTGGCAATTCCTGGAGTAGGGCCCGTAATTGCGGGTGGTGCATTGGCAACCGCTTTGGCAAGCACAGCGGCTGGCGGCGCTATAGGTGCAGCGGCTGGAGGTATTACTGGCGGACTCATTGGCTTAGGAATACCTGAAGATCGAGTGCGGATTTATAGCGATCGCTTCCAAAGAGGTGATTACTTGGTAATTGTTGATGGCACAGAAGCCGAACTTCACCACGCTGAAGCAATTCTCAAACGTCAAGGAATCGAAGAATTTGCCGTCTATGATGCCAGGGATGTAGGCGAACATCGCCCTGGTTCCGACAGAGTTGAGCACCGTGAAACGCCAATTGCTAGCAATGTTCACGTCCATCACGCAGATGATCCTGCTGTGCTGATTATTGATCGCCGAGATCAAAAAGTTTAAGCCAATTTTTAGCAATTTTTAGGAGCAAGATGCTCAATATTTTGCTCCTAAAACTCGCATATACTGCGAGCAAAAACACCATTTTCTGATTTATATCAAGAATTCAACCAATGAAAAAACTAACTGCCTTGCTAATTAGTTCTTTTTTACTTTTGAGTGCAGCTGCTTGTCAAGATACAGCTAAAACAACTGTAACTGCACCAGAACCAGGCGAAGCGCCAGCAGCACCAACTTCACAAGTAACGCAAGCGGCTAAAGAAGATGCTCAGAGTGAGGTCCGCAGAAGACAACTTAATTCTGATATTCGCGCCCGCGAAGAGCGGAATAATACAACTGGGGGCGATACAACCAGAGCCACCGGTGACCTGGCTAGTGAAGTTCGCTCTAAATTGGAAGCTAACATTCCCAATGGTCAACTAACAGTTAATGCGACAGATGATGGTACTGTAACTGTCGCAGGAACTGTGAACGATCAGCAGCAGTTAGCCAAAATTGAACCTTTGGCAAAAGAAATTAAAGGTGTCAATAAAGTAGTCGTCAAAGCAGCCGTTGCTCCTCCAAGCCGCTAAAGTTGCTGAAACCAAATTCCAGTAAATAGGTGGACATCATCAATAAATCCTAATAGTCAAGGCTCAAAAGAAAGAAATTACCCGCACTTTGTGCAGCCTTACTAACAAATTACAAGTCAGGGGCTGCACAAACAAAGATGGACTAAGTTTATTTGCTTCTGCCATTTCCCCCGCCGGGTATTTTTTTTAGTCATATGCTCTTGTTTTGACTGAAGACTGTTATATTTATTTACGTCCATTTATTGATCAAAACTGTTGTGCTTGCCCAACAAGAAACACTATGGAAACCCAACAACAGCAACCGGAATCAGTCAATACTATCTCATCACAAGGTTTGCTAGCCCTTGATGGTACAAACTCTGCTAATCTGCCTAAGCTACCGCCAGCTAGGGAATCTGAAGCCCAATGGCAGCAAATTGGCAGACAAGTTTCTGACTTTTTAGCGCAATTGCCTGAATACATAGGCAGTCTTTTTAACAAATATAAGCAGGCTCTACTATCCCTGGCTGTAATTTTGTCAGCGCTGATTACAGTCAAGGTAGTGTTAGCAGTACTGGATGCGATTAATGGTATTCCGCTGCTATCACCGACATTTGAGTTAATTGGCATTGGTTACGTAACCTGGATTATTTTCCGTTATCTCATCAAAGCTGAAACTCGGCGAGAATTAGCTGAGAAACTTGGATTCTTCAAAAAAGAAATTGTCGGTAGAGAAGGTTAAGAAAGATTTAACTAGCCCTAGCAGCTAATTTAATGTAGGGTGGGCAATGCCCACCTTATATTTGAGAGTATGAATTATTATTTATCTATATACTCCACTTTATATTTGAAAGGTTTAACAACTATTTATCTATAGCAATCCTATCTGATTTACGTTGGCGTATACTGCGCGACAGAGTTAGACAATTAAAAATTAAAAATAGCGCCTCTGGCAAGCCACGCGAACAAAAATAAATTTATTTTTTGTCTCACTCAGAGTCGCAGAGAATGCTCCCGAGGATAAAATAAGGAGCATTTTTCCTAAATAATTTAGGATGACGATGAATAGTCAGCTAAATAAATTTTATCCATAAATTTGTTTTGGTTAAATTTGCATTTACAATGCATCTTTAGATACAGAAACATAGCTAATCTTTTAGTTTTATTCACTCCTCTAGGTAGTATCTTTACCAAGTCCAATAGTCTAATCTAATTATCAAAGTTATTCTGCAAGCAAATTTTTCAGGAGGATATGATTTATGGCTAATGAAGCAACTAATAAAGCGATAGATTCACATGAGCGAGCTGAAGTTGATACTTATGACAGGGGAATTATTCCCGCTGAAACTGCGGCTCGTAAAGAAAGAGAAGGACAAAACTACAAAACTCTTCCAACAGAACAAAAGCTCTCAGATCAGGCTACCGACGACCAAACCGATACCGAGAGCATACGTACCACTGATGGCTATACGGTAGATAAAGAAGGGTTGTTGAATAACTACGCAGTTGAACCGGAAATGTATTATGAAGAACCGGGTGATGCCCAGCAAGCAGCGGCACAAGACACCGCAGAAAGGGTTGAGGAACTGCGAGAAGTTAATCAAGAACAGGAAGGTGAGTTAACAGCCAAAGGTGACAGACGGGGTAAGGGAACGGGAAAAATTTAGTTGTTTTCAAGACGGCATTGTGATGGTGATGATCAGGTTTGATTCTTGATCATCGCTTTTTTCAAATAATTATTGGCTCAAGTTCTTGATTATGCCACTGTCGCTGATACCATTCGGCAACCAAAGGACGGACAATAAACTGAGGATGCCTTGAGCCTTTGACATCAATGCGTAAACAAGAGTAAGGTCTTCGCTTGTGGGAACCTTGACCACTGCGACCAACAAAAAGTTGCGATCGCGCTACTAAGCGATTTTCTTGTTTACCCCCAGCCGCGAAACTTTCCAGCAAATCTGGCCCTTCAGTCCGCTGATGTCGCAGACTAAAGCCACTACCACCACAAACAATCCACTGGATATGAGCATCACCGTGTCCTGTATCCCCTGTTTGCAGGTGTTCTAAGCAGTGTGCATGACCGTTTAACACCAAATCCACCAAAGGACGCCCCTGACTCAGGGAACCTACGGTTTTAGCTACTGCATCCAGCACACCACGTAAGCGGCTGCGAATTGCCAAAGTTTGCGCCTGTTGCCACTTCGTCGCTTCTGTCACATAGGGAGGATGGTGAAAATAAATCACCCTGCCACGAACTTCTGCGGTATTCCAAGAGACAATTAGTTTTTCCTTCAGCCATTCTAGTTGGGCAATATCGGTCTGCGTTGATTGGTCAGAATTTAGCTGTTTGTCGATATCAAGAATAATTTCCTCAATTTGAGACAGCTTGGTTTGCAAGTCGTCCAACTCGTCAGCGTCGCTGTGGTTTTCAGGATTTAGCTTGGTTGAAACTTCCATAATTTGCCGCTTGGACTGCTCTAAATCCTCTCGGCGTTGCTGCAAAAGTCTGCGGTCTGCTGCGCCTTTTTTGGTTTTCGGTAGCGGTGGCGGATCATTAAATGTATTCGAGTCCAAAGCAAAGAAGTCTATACCACCGTAGCGAAAGGTATAGTAACGATTGGGGAGACGGGTGAAGCTTCCAGGCTGGTAGTTAAGACAGCGCCCGTTGTCTATCTCGGCAGTGTAGTATTTATCTAAGTGTTGGGCTAACTCCGCTGGGGAATTAAACCTCTGAAGGTAGTCGAGAAAAGCCTTGGCATAAGCGTCACCTACTCCTGAACCATGCAAGCCCACATCCAAGTCTAAACGCGATCGCAATAAATGACGGACAGGTAGTGTCGTCAGCGATATTAAACTCAAGAGCATCGGCAAATCATAGTAATCGTGATTTCCCAGCACAGGGAGAATCGGCAGTTTAAAAACCATTTGGTCGTAGGCGATGCCCTGGGGATGCTCACCGCCTACGAGAAACTCGCGGTAAGGTTTGATAAAGTTCTGCTGGTAGTATTCACTCGACCCGACTAAATAGACTACATCACCCGTGTGCAACATAAAACGGCATGCTTCGTGATGTTCAAGCATGAGTTTCGCTACCTGACGTTGGGGGTTGTGTCCCCGGTGACTTCCTGAACCACTGTCACCCACAACCAAAAATGAGAACTCAGGATCATTTTCTTGACCATCTTCCAGCACTAGCTGCGTTTGGTCGATGTTCCGTTCCTTAATTAACGGATCTTGCCATCGTACCCGCTGCTGCATTTTGTGAATTTTTTTAGCGATCGCCGAATCGGAAACAAGTTTCAAAGCAGCTTACTCTCCATTATCTGCTGTCTCTTTCAACTCCACAGTCAAATTAGGCAGTCCCTCTAATTTTTCCGTTAGTACCTCTTCTTCTACTGTAGGCACAAAAATCGTTAAACCTGCGGGTACACACCTCACTTCGATCGGCGTTGTCCCGACTAACTCACCATCCACGACCACCTTCTGCGGTGGATCTGTGGTGATTTTAAATTGTTTGCCTCGCAAATAGCCAATATCGTTCCGTTCCACAGCTGTACCAGTAGAAGCAGTTTGAAATAGATGGAACGTTGCCGCGATCGCACCCGCTTTACTAACTGGAGCGACAATTGTTAAATCTAGCAACCCATCATCCACAAAAATCCCCGCCGGACCTTGAGCCAAAACTGATGTGGGTGGTGCAGCATTTGCCACTGTTACCGCTGCGGCAGTCGTTTTAATGATCTTATCTTCAGTTTCAATTTCCACATCAAATGTCTGAAAGTTTCGCAGTTCTTGAAATCCCGCCAGGACGTACGCCAACATCCCAAAGCGATTTTTAGCTGACCTGTCTGCCCGTTCTACGGTTTCCGCCTCAAAGCCAATACCTGCCAGCAGCACCATCGGCTGGTCATTGCAATAGCCTATATCTACCTTCCGAGTTTTACCCTGCAAAATTGTCTCACAGGCAACGGCGATCGTGTCTGGAATGCCTAAAGCTGCGGCAAAAGCGTTTGCTGTGCCCCGCGAGATAATCCCAAACGGAATATCAGTCCCGACTACCGCCGCCGCTGCTGCTGACAAAGTGCCATCTCCCCCGGAAGCAATGATCGCATCTACCCCCCGTTCTACGGCTGCATAGGCGAGTTGATCAGCATCTATTTCTTCCGTTGTGTAATAAATATCTAGGTCAATTTCTGGCTCTAACATTGCCCGAATCTGTCCCAGTTCTAATTCTGGGTCACCCTGACCCGCAACCGGATTAAAGATAAGGCAGGCGGAACGACGCATAAAATTAACAATAAACTTTTAGATAAAACTAACTAATTTTATTGTAGCATTTCTATCAAATTTAAACTTTCCTCTGGCGGTAGGTTTGGCTATGTGTAGGGTGGATAAATCTCAATCTGGTTCGATCAGATCCTCTAGGCTTGTCCTGTTAGGCACATTGCACAAACAACGACTCGCTTAAAAAGAAAGTAAAAAGAGAATCTATCCCTGAAAATTTGAATAAGAGATCCCCTAACTGTATTAATATAAACTAATTTTAAATTTGTCATCTGAAATCTGCTGTTTACCAAAGTTTATAGCGCCTATTGTTTGCCAAAAAATAAAGATGCTCCCCAACAATGTTGTGCCCCAAGGGATAAATATTGAATTATTACATGCAATTAATTACAAACTTTTTGAATTAGTAGTATTGTTAATTTAACTGCATTGTTCAATATTCCTTGCTTTGGCAATAATCTTAACAAGGACAAATGCAAGGATAACATACAATTTCACCATTTTCTAGTACACATCTGATACAGTCATTCGCAACAATCTTACTATCTGTTTTTGTAATTATGCTTGCAAGATTCTGAAATTGTCGCTTATTAACACCAATTGAAACTTGATTGTCAGTTGGGTATGAACTGTTCTGAAGTTTTAGTATGTCATCGCCTAATGTACTGTAAGTTTGATTCGTTATCGCACTTATATTATTCTGAAATTTTGCAGCTTTCTGGAAGTTGAACAGGCTGAAATTGGAGAAAGAAACCTGGTTACAACTGCGGGACTGATTACTTCCAGATTGGTTTCTACCTTCAACTGTTCTGATATTCTCTTGTGTGGCAACATCAGAATTATTAGGTAGAGTAGCATCCTGGGTAATATTGGCAAGAGCAGCGTTTCCAGAGAAAGCTATTGCACCACTTATGGAAATTCCTTTAACCCAAACCCAAAGTTTATTCATGGATGATATTACATCTTGCTAACTAAAATTTAACAACCGATGGTGGCGCTACACCTGTCTTAAATTTTGCATACACTGAGCATAAGTATATCAAATTTAACAAAACTTGATTTGTCTAGAGCTTTTGTCCTCAAAAAATATGGCATTCTAACACTTTATTTCGGCTTAATTATACGAAATAATACTAGATAATTTTGTAGTTATTGTGATATAAAAAAGCTAAATATACCCAAGGTGGAGAAGATGAAATATTTTGTAAAAGGGGGAGCTACAGCGACATTAATCTGGCTGCTATGCTCAACAGCAGCACAAGCAGCAAATTTTACTCAAACTGTCAAACATCAACGCTATCTGTCTCAAAGCTCTAGTGAAGTTGACAAGAACCTGCCATCAGCTACCCCAGTACCAAAAACTTTAGAAGAAAACAGGGAGGAAGCAGTACCAAAAGCTATCGCATCTATCTTACCAGCCGATACACCAGTGGTAGCATCAATTAACACTAAAGCCGAGGCTTGGAGTTCCTTGAGTCGGTTTCAGTATTTTCAATCAATTGTTGAGCTAGTATCGCGGTATTTACCGCCAGATATCAAGTTTGACTATACCAAAGATATTGAGTCTTGGTTGGGAGAGGAAGTTGTGCTGGCATTCTTGCCAAAAACTGAAGATTCCACGGCTATCCTCGACGCTACCTTTCTCATGCTGGCTCCCATTAAAGATGAGACACGCTTACAGCCGTTTTTAGAAAAATTCAAGGAAAAAACAGCAGAAGCAGAAGAGCGGGACTACAAGGGTTTCACCATTTTAGAACTGAAATTTCCCGAATCTGGGCCGATATTACCATCACCTTTGCCTCAAGTTAATCGCTCTACGAACGTTCAAGCTTATTCTGCATCGAAGTTAGAGAAGCCAGCGCCGAAAAAAAGACAACGCAGTTTAGCGATCGCTACTCTACCAGGATATATTGCCGTCGGCATCACCGCTAAATCGATTGAGCAGTTAATCGATACTTCAGAAGCAAACGCCGCAACTTTAGCCCAAAATCCCCAATATCAGCAGGCCAGCCAGTCACTTCAGGCTAGTCAAACGCTGTTTACACTTTATGAGAATCCAACTACTTTTCTGACCTTATTACAGGAAATATCAAAAGATCCAAGTTTGTCTATTCCTGTGGTTGGTTTCGATGCCATCAATTTAGAACAAATCAAGGAATATGGCAGCATAAATGCCATGCTTTCAACGCAAACCGAAGGACTGCGCTTTCAAATCCATGCTTATCGGCAAACACCTACAGCTAAAACTCTTAGCCCCCAGCCCGAGACAATTCTCACTCGGATGCCGGCAGCAACTTACTCTGCTTTCACCGGTCGCAATCTCAACCAACAGTGGCAAGTCCTGACTACAGCAATTAGTGCGAAACCGGAACTTAAAGAATGGCTGACAAAATTCCGTGATTTCGTCCGTACCAACAGTGGTTTAGATGTAGACAAAGACATCCTCAGTTGGATGGAAGGTGAATACGGTTTCTTCCTATTTCCTACTAAGGGAGGACTATTTAAAATCTTAGGGGGCGATTTTAATTTAGGAATAGGCTTGGCTGTGCAAACGAACAATCGAGCCACAGCAGATACTACCCTGAAAAAGTTAAATGAATTTGTTAACTCCTCATCCAGCGGGGGAATAGAGGTTAACACTCACACCATCAAGGGTCAGCCTGTCACCAGTTGGGATATCCTAGGCGATTCCTCACAAAGCTTGCTGGCTTATAGTTGGGTAGATGAAAATACAATCGTTGTGACAACTGGGTTTGGGGCAATTGCCGACTTAGTACCACAGCCTTATATATTGTTGCCTTCGACGTATAACTTTACCACTGCTACCAAGTCCCTCCCCCATCCCAACTACGGTTATTTTTATGTCAATATGGGGTCTTCCCTCTCATGGGCTTACGGGCTTGTACCAGAAGAATATAGCAACAACGAATACTTCCGAACTTTTAAACAGATTATTGGTTCAATTTACAGCATTAGCGCTACAAGTTCCACCACAGTTGACCGAGAACAATTTGACTTTCTCGTAGTTTTAGCACCCACCAGAAAACAAAAAGAATAAAATTTAAAATTCTTTCGCACCTAACATCTGCAAGAGTTTTTCTACATTATCCAACCCACCGACAATGCGCCGAATCGGGTGAGGCCAAATCTTCACGAGGGTAGGAGTTGCTGAAACCTGATCGATTTCTGCTTGTTCTGGGTGTGTTAAAACATCAATAACTTTTAGGGTATAAGGGTATCCGAGCGATCGCTCTAGCAGTTCATGCAAATTCTGGAGAATGCGTTCTGTAGTCCCGCTATGTCCAGCCACAAACAAGCGGAGGACATAGCCTTGAGTCATGAGTGGCGGTTTTTGGGCAGTAATTACTGGTTGGTGGTATTGCGGTACTGGTTCAGAAAGGTCTAAGCGGACAATTAAGTCGTGATCTTCCCAAAGTTGCGGGAATGAAGAACGATAAGTTGCCAACACCATGCGATCGCACAATCCCTCCTGCCAGGGCGCTGCTTGCCATACTAGGTCACCCGTGCCAAAAATCGCGTTTAGCACAGCCTGATGGCGAATAACCGCCGGATAAGCTTCTGCAAATGTTCGCACTTGTTGGTTGCGCGGATCTAACCAGTGGTCAATAGTTGCCGTATAGCAAGGTACTAAAAAGTGAGGTGGCTCTGATAAATCGAGGATTTCTTGTAAAGCACTGCACAAATGCGAATGCCATCGACCTTGCTTGCTAGGATCGATGCAGTAAATCAAATCTCCACCAGGTGTAAACAGCGTAATGCCTTTGAACAACTGGGGTCTAGATAGTTTGTCTGTAGTTAACTTAGTCACAGGCAGCCAGGGAACTCAAACGTCAACATTGACATTCTCCCACCGCTAATCAGTCCTTTCCTGATAAAGCGGGGGATTCCAAAGATCGCTCTTTGGGCTTCCTCTTTCCACGACTCGGCTTACTTGGAGGAGTTGCCCCACCCAGGCAGAGGTCGATGTCTCCAGAGGCGTTAGTTCCGACGTGAAGAAACCGTACTCAGTGCTTTTTCTAAGATATTTCGTGCTGCATTATGGTCGCGGTCTTGAGTATGCCCACAGTGAGGGCAAACATGAGTTCTGGACGAGAGAGATTTTTTGACAATCTCACCACAATTAAGTTATCAAAAAACCGAGCAATAGCAGACCACGCTCTTTCAGCAGAAGCTTGCCTTGCCAACGCGCTTCGCGCATGCTACGCAAACGAGTTCAACTTGGATACCCAAGAAAACTCCTTATTAGCAGCGAGCACCGCACAGAATTTACTCAGGTCGTATCGCCCAATGCCTTTGTTGTCCAGCCAGTATCTCAGGCAAGCATTGCGAACAAAACGAGCAGTTCTAATCGCCTCATTCAGCGACTGATACTGCTTGTTTGTTCCCTCAAGTTTGGCCTCAAATACCAGCATATTTACGTCAGGTACACTAAGATAAATTATATTATGTCAGCACCCCCTAATGTGTCGGACTTTGAAACCAAAGCTGAAATCCTCCAAAGGTTTTCGGGCTTGAGGTGAAATTCAGATGCAAGCCCCTACGCACTGCGGTACTCTGCGAGTGTGGCGGGTAGTTTACTCACATCAATAGCTGAAGTGCTGATAAGTAATAGCTGATAGCTCACATGACTACTGAACTGCTGCAAAAAGTACGGGTGATAGACCCGGTTTCGGAAACTGATCAATTAGCGGATGTGCTGATTGCTGATGATTATATTCAAGCAATCGCTTTAAATATTTCTGATATTAGTCCTGATACTCAAGTCCGCGATTGTCGGGGATTGGTTCTCGGCCCTGGGTTGGTAGATTTGTATAGCTACTCCGGCGAACCGGGGTTTGAAGAACGAGAAACCCTGTTATCTTTCTTGCAAGCTGCTGCTGCTGGTGGTTTTACGAGAGTGAGCATTTTACCGGATACATCTCCACCCATCGATAATCCTAGTCTTGTAGCACAGTTGCAGAAAATGAGAGGGGGAGAGAAGGAGAAAACTTTCCCTCATATGCATCTATGGGGTGCGATGACTCTGGATGTTGCTGGTAAGCAATTGACTGAATTAGCTGATTTAGCAGCAACGGGAGTTGTTGGTTTTACTGATGGTAAACCGTGGGAAAATTTGGGATTAGTGCGAAGAGTGTTGGAGTATCTCCAACCTTTTAATAAACCTGTAGCATTTTGGCCGTGCGATCGCCAATTATCTGCCAATGGAGTGATGCGGGAAGGTTCCGAGGCGTTACGTTTGGGTTTACCCCCCGTACCCGCCAGCACTGAAACCACCGCTGTTGCCGCTTTGTTGGAATTAGTCGCCGCTATAGGCACACCAGTACATATTATGCGTGTCTCCACAGCTCGCAGTGTAGAGCTGATAGCAGCCGCAAAAACTCAAGGTTTACCCGTCACTGCCAGCACCACTTGGCTGCACCTGTTATTGGATACCAAAGCGGTTAAAAGTTATCACACTTCGTTGCATTTAGACCCGCCGTTAGGCAATCCCAGCGATGTTGTTGCCTTACGTGCGGGGGTGCGTGGGGGGGTGATTGATGCGATCGCTATTGACCACAGGGGCTACACCTACGAAGAAAAAGTGCAGGCATTTGCCGAATCGCCAGCGGGGGCCATTGGTTTTGAGTTAGCATTACCCCTACTATGGCAGCATCTTGTAGAAACTGGGGAATTGACTCCTCTAGAATTATGGCAGGCATTGAGTAGCAGACCAGCGCAATGTTTACAGCAAAAAGTAAATGCGATCGCACCTGCTCAAAAGGCAGAATTAACATTATTTGACCCCCAGCAAACTTGGCAAGTCAACAGGCAAAATCTTTATACACTTTCTAGTAATACATCTTGGTTTGGGCAACAATTAACAGGTCGCGTCGTTCAAACTTGGTGTTAATTCCCTCTCTTATCAATACACAATATATGTAAGACAGGCATCTTGCCTGTCCAAGAACAACGTAAACATAATTACTCCAATTATGGCAATATTAAATGCCCAAAATCTATCACTAGAAGATGTGCAGCGTCTTTTCGGCTTTCAAGAACAGTATGCCGACACATTTACTCAATTTTTATTATCTTTAGAACCACTAACAGAAGTTGAACAGAAAGAACTTTTACAAATACGAGACGATTTTCGGCGTTACCTCACAGCCGGCAAAGTTTCTGAAGGACAAGTTAAATTTCTCGCCCTTGCTCCATTAATGCGATTAGCTGGTTTTTATCGCTATCCTATCGAGATTATTTTAGAAGAAAATATAGAAAATATTGAAATTGCCGATGAAGATACAATAGTTAAAGGTAGGTTAGATATCTTAGCTGTCACTAAAGCTAAACCCACAAAAGTTAATGCCTATTTTTGGGTATTGTTAATTGAATCTAAAAATAGCCAAATTGATGTTTTCACTGGCTTACCCCAATTACTAACTTATGCTTATAAAAGTTTGGAGCGTCAAAATTTTGTTTGGGGTTTAGTGACCAATGGCAGAAGTTATCAATTTGTATATATTCAGCAGAAAGAAGTTGCAATTTATCACCTGATGCCATTATTAAATTTAATGGAATCTCCCCGTGCAATTGAATTACTACAAGTTCTCAAAGCAATTTGTCAGCTATAAGAGTGAAGTACGATCATTGTGATAGAAAATCAGCTTATATCAATTGGTTTATTTGCAGGTGCTGGTGGTCTAGACCTAGGCATGGAACAGGCAGGGTTTCACACAGTTAGTGTAGTGGAAATAGACGCTGATGCCACAAAGACAATAGCTGTTAATCGTCCATATCTGTCTGAAAGTGCAGTTCCTAGAGATATTCGCGCTACTCTACCCCAAACATTACTAGAAGAAGGGGGACGAGTTCTTAACCTTGGTAGACCTTTAAAACCGGGGGAAGTGGATCTAGTAACAGGGGGGCCACCTTGCCAACCTTTCAGCACCGCAGGAAAGCGTGGTTCTGTTATGGACCCACGTGGTAGCTTATTTATGGAATTTATCAGGATCATTGAAGGCATACAACCTCGCTTTTTTGTGATGGAGAATGTTAGAGGTTTGTTATCTGCACCAATTCGCCACAGACCTCATGATCAGCGTGGGTTTGGTTTCCCTACCCTAGAACCGGAGGAAATGTCTGGTTCTGCACTACAAGTTGTGCTTTCGGAAATGAAAAGTTTGGGATATAAAGTTGCTCTTCCCAAACTATTAGAAGCAGCAGATTATGGAGTTCCGCAAAACAGGAAACGAGTGATATTTATTGCTTCTAGAGAGAGTCAATCATTAACCTTTCCTTTACCCACTCACAGCGAGAATGGAATGAATGGGTTACCTAAATGGCTAACTATCAAAGATGCATTGGAGAATTTAGAAGATCCTAAACCAGAGTATTTGTCTTACTCAGAAAATCGTCTTAAGTATTTGCGTCTACTAAAAGCTGGTCAAAACTGGAGATATTTACCCGACGATTTAAAGCAAGAAGCGATGGGGGGTGCTTATAAATCAGGAGGGGGAAAAGTTGGTTTTTATCGTCGTTTATCTTGGGATAAACCATCGCCGACTATCACCACAAGTCCGCACCAAAAAGCAACAGATATGTGCCATCCAGAAGAGTTACGCCCTCTGAGTATTAGAGAATGTTTGCAGATTCAGACTTTTCCTGATAACTGGGTATTTCATGGCTCAACTGCCTCTAAATATCGTCAGATTGGTAATGCAGTTCCAGTGTTACTCGCTAAAGCTATAGGTGAACATATCTATAAGCTTATTAAGAAAGAGGAAGTTACAGGAATACAGGAACCATATCAACTTACACTATTTTAATTAGCAAATAAAAATCTCAAAACATATTATCTATGACTGACAAAGTAATCCTGAATATTTTACTTAAAGATGCTGGCGTTAAACGTTCAGCATTACTTGCAGAAAATATCGTTGATATGGAAAAATATCTAGACATCAGTGATGATGATCTAAAAAGTATTCGTTGGGTGGACAAAAAGGGCAAGTACATACAAATGATTACAGATGAAGAAATTGACAAAATAATTGTTAAGCGAAGTATTTATCTGGCAGCAGTTGAACAGTCTGAGCAAAGGCGAAAAATAGAATCAGTTGCTCTTCAATTATCAGAACAGCCTATAATAAGAAAATTATTGAACTATTTTGTTCCACCTAAAAAAGCAGTAACAATTACCACGATTGTTCAAAGTTTTGAGAATATAAAAGTTAATTCTCTATCTTGGAGTCAGGCTTTGATAAGTGTATCTAACCAAGAACGCCTAGATATGTCTCAATTTTTTACACAGCAACTTAAATGGGATGCTAATTTATTAGAAAAAATGTTAATTCAAGTAGAAATCCTAACTAGGATAATTATCTTGCTAGGCAAAATTAACAATAAACCGCTGGTGGGAATATCATCAAGCCAAAACGGGTTAATTTTTAAAAAATTTTTATTAAAGAACTGGGTAATGCTCCAAAAAACACCTCTAGTGTTTCTTCCAGATATTCAACATTTACTATTTGATACAGGTGATAATGATATTGCAATTCTTAATATTATAGCAAGTTTATTTAGCCTGAAACAACAATATTTTGATATAGCCATACTATTCCTTGAGAAAATTATTGGAATGGAAAATACTACTTTAGAAATGGCTCAAGAAGCTATATCAACTGGTAATCCGTTTTTATTTCGCTCATTATTTTTGAGTTTCCCTGAAGCTAGAGAATTTGCTGTAGGAGGAAAGCTAAATAGTAGCTTAGAGACCAAATATGGCTACCTTTTTGAAACTTTAGTGAGTGCATTTGGGAATTGCCGAGAAATTTATGATGGTGGGGTTGATGTAGTTGTGGGAAAAGAAGCTTTTGATATTAAAAGCGGTCCTGCTGTGATGAATAAGAGTATGGTAGATGCTTTTTCAGCTAAACAAAGACTGATACAGGAAGAAAATTTACTGCCTGAAATCAGCACATATAAAATTGCTTTAGGTTACGGTAAGCGGGAAAAGCTTAATTCATTCATGGCGAAAATTGATACAGAAATACTTACGGCTAGAGAAGCTTGGACAAAAATTACAGGTGTCGAACATAGCCCTGAAATTGTCTTTGCTATTGCTGGATTAGTTGCGAGGATATTTAGTTCTAAAAGTATAGTCAATCAAATGTTGGGTTCTGGGGAAAATTATGTAATTCTTGAAAAAGATGATGAAGATTTTAATCAATTTTTATTATCCACGTTTGACCCAATACAGTTAACTCCAGAAGCACAGCAAGAAATTGATTTTATTAATTCATTGCTAAGGTAATTGTACCAATAATTATTGTAGATTGGGTAGCGCTATTATATTTAAGCCAACCAAAAAATAATCAATGTTGGGTTTGAAAGTAAAACCCAACCTACATAAATGTAAAAATTACGCCACTTTTAAAGACTTTCCTAGAACTTGCGGTTCGGGAAGTGGTTCACCATCTTCCAAACACGACTCAATCAGCATTTCTAACACTTCCTGAGCGTTTTTCAAAGCTTCTTCGTAAGTTTCTCCATGAGTACAAGGCTGCATTACGTTAGTAAAATCAGGCAGTGAAACTACATAACATTGATCTTCTTCAGACCATTGAATAATTATTGTATATTTCATTCTTCTGGTTTCTCCTGTTCATCTGCTTCAATCTTCTTTAGTTCTGCCAGTGCTTCCGTTACCTGCTTTTCTAAATATGCTTTAGCATCACTGCCATCTTTACCTGCAATAATAATAGCTTTTGAGAATTTTGGATGTATCCATTTGCTATGACTTCCCTTGGCAGGTTTATAAGCAAACCCAGCTTGCAACAATAAACTTTTCAATTCTCTAATTTTCTTGGGCATATCTGCTCAGTTGTTTCCTTCATGCCCGCAATCTTTCCATTATCATAAAACCTTAACTCACCTACTTTATAGCTCTCTTGGCGCGAAACAAAAAATACAGTACTTTGCAAGTAAATGAAGTACACATCTTAATATTATAAATCTTGTGGGTTGGGCAGGATGCCCATCCTTGTTTACCTCACCCAAAAGAAATTGGCGTAACTACTCTAGATATCTATAACAACTCCAGCATCTGCGATACACTTACCAAAGTATTAGCGCGCAAAATACCAGATGCAGCGGCGGCTGGGACGCCAATTCCTGGCATTGTGCTATCACCTACGCGGTACAAACCTTTGATTGGCGTTTGTGAACCGGGAAACATTCCTTTACCCGCTGATATAGCAGGACCATAGGTTCCGTGATAACGTCTTAGATAATGGGCATGGGTTAGGGGTGTACCGATAAGTTCCAACTCTACACGCTGGCGAATATCGGGGATAATTTTCTCTAGGGCGCGATATAAAGATTGGGCTTTTTCTGTTTTCTTCTGTTCATATTGATCATTCCGTTCCCAGCCAGCGAAAGGTTCGAGGGTGTAAGCATGAACAACGTGATGTCCTTCAGGGGCTAAAGTTGCATCCCACACACTGGGAATGGAAATCATGCAAGTATTACCTGGTGTGGTGATGTCTTGACTAGAATCGTGAACCACCACATGATGTCCGGTTAAGTTTTCTAAACCATCGGCGCGGATGCCTAAGTGCAAATGCATAAAACTCTCAACCGCTGGCGTATCTAAAGCCGCTTGGCGGTAAGCTGGGGGTAAGTCTTCAGGACGTAGCAGGTGTTTGTAGGTATCCCAAATTGTGGCGTTGGAAATTATTATAGGCGCTTTGAAAATTTCACCCGTTCGCAATTTGACGCCAACGGCTTTTCCAGATTCCACCAAAATTTGTTCAACGTGGCATCCCAGACGCAACTCACCGCCCCAGCGTTGTAAACCCCGCACCAAAGCATTGACGATCGCTTTACTGCCTCCCAAAGGATACTCTACCCCAACACGCGATCGCTCCCCCAACATAAAAGCTACCTCTGGAGCAATTGTTCCATCTGCCTTTAAGCCAGAAAGTAGAAAGCATTCTAGATCAATTAGTCGCCGTACCCAAGGATCTTTAACCGTTGCATCCATCACACTACCTACAGATGCTTGGATGATTGGCAAGTTGAAGAACATTTTTGCTAAAGACGGCAGGTAACGACCCAGTAATATCGGCAGCAATTGCCAATCAGCCCTCAATGCTATAGTGGGAATGCCTTTCATCGCCTCATACAAACCTAACAAGCGTTCTTCAAACCGCTGGAGTTCTTTAGCACCTTGGGGCGTGATTTTATGCACCTCCTGTCGGTATTCTTCAGGGTTGCTATAAACCGCAACAGAACCTTCGGGAAAGTGGTAGTGTCCTAAGGGATTATAGGGTATAACTTGGAGGGATTCACCGAGAACATCCAGAATTTGTTTTACAGGATTCAAGCTCTGGGCATCGTTCAAACCACAATAAAAAGAAGGGCCAGAATCAAATTCAAAGCCCCGCCGTTTAAAGCTATGAGCAGCACCTCCAGCAATTGTATGACTTTCACACACAATGACTCGCTTACCGTAACGAGCAAGTAACCCGGCAGCAGATAAACCGCCGATACCACTACCAATGACAATGACATCACTATCTTGCATATTTGTTCTTGATCCTCTGTTGGTTAATTATTTTCCCCTGACCAATGACCAATGACCAATGACCAATGACCAATGACCAATGACCAATGACCAATGACCAATGACCAATGACCAATGACCAATGACCAATGACCAATGACCAATGACCAATGACCAATGACCAATGACCAATGACCAATGACCAATGACCAATGACCAATGACTAATGACCAATGACTAATGACTAATGACTAATGACTGAACCATTGATTGAACTGAAAGGCATTTCTAAATCCTTTGGTAACAATAAGGTTTTAGATCATGTGGATTTGACGATTCACCGGGGGGAAGCACTGGGGATTATTGGCCCTTCAGGGACTGGTAAATCGACGGTTTTAAGAATAATAGCTGGGTTATTGCAACCTGATGAGGGAGAAATTTATGTGCAAGGGGTACGGCGAGATGGGTTGATTGAGGATGCTTCCGATCCAATTGGGATTGGGATGGTGTTTCAACAGGCGGCGTTATTTGATTCGTTGACGGTAGAGGAGAATGTGGGGTTTTTGTTGTATCAAAATTCTAAATTAAAGCGATCGCGCATTCGAGAACTGGTAAATGAAAAATTAGACATGGTAGGCTTACCGGGAATCGGCAACCTTTACCCTGCTGAACTTTCTGGAGGGATGCGAAAAAGGGTAAGTTTTGCCCGTGCGATTATGTCTAACCCCGATAAACCCGCTGATAGCCCATCTGTCTTACTATACGATGAACCAACAGCCGGACTTGATCCCATTGCCTCAACAGTGATCGAAGATTTAATCCGTCATTTGCAACTTACACAAGGTGCCTGTAGTACCTATGCGATTATTACTCACCAAGACAGCACCATTCGGCGGACAGCTGACAGACTAATTTTTCTTTATCAAGGTAAGGTGCAATGGCAAGGTACAGTTAATCAAATAGATAGCACAGACCACCCTTTGATCAGACAATTTATGAGTGGGAGTGTGCATGGGCCGATTCAGGTTGTCGGTTAAGCTAGTGCTGAGTTTTAAATCCTGAGTAGATTTTTCCCACTCAGCACAAGCTGCGCTGTCAGCGCAGCCATCTAGGGCTTTAGAGCACTCAGGAATAATAGTCGGGTAGAGGAAAAAAAATGCGAGGTTTAATGTCAAGCCGCTTCGCGTCTGCGCGAACATTGAGAGAAGGTTCTGTAGGTCTATTGATTCTGTTAGGACTAGGGGTATTTGGAGTAATTATTCTGTGGTTGAATAGATTTACCGGGGGTAGCAGTTCCTATAAAGCGATTGTGGAGTTTGCCAACGCTGGCGGGATGCAAAAAGGCGCACCAGTTCGGTTTCGTGGCGTCAAAGTCGGCAGTATTACCAAAGTTCAACCAAAACCAAATAGCGTTGAAGTGGAAATTCAAATTGCTCCGGCTGACTTGATTATTCCTAGTGAGACGGTGATTGAAGCTAATCAAACCGGATTAATTAGCGAAAGCATTATTGATATCATCCCCAAGACATCCCTACCTACTGGGGCTACTGTCGCTAAACCCCTAGACAAAAATTGCAATCCCAGCCTGATCATTTGCAATGGCTCACGGTTAAAAGGTCAAATTGGTATCAGTACCGATGATCTAATTCGCCAATCAACTAATTTCGCCGCTGCCTACTCTAACGAAAAATTTGCTCAAAATGTGAATAAACTGATGGAAACCTCTGCCGATGCGGCGTCCAGTGTCGCTGCACTTAGTAAGGATCTCCAGAGTTTGAGCAGAAGCTTTAAAGGGCAACTAGGCATATTTTCGGGCACTGCTGTGACATTACAACGGGCAACAAATCAACTCACAACAACCACGACGAGAACAGCAAATGTATTTGGTAACACGGCGAATGAATTCAGTACAACGGCAAAACAATTTAGTTTAACCGCAAGTCAAGCGAGTCGGTTGCTGAACAATTTGGATAATTTGGTGACAACAAATCGTTCTTCGTTGGTTGGTGCTTTGAACAATATCACCCAAACTAGCAACCAACTGCGGCAGACAGTTACTAGCCTTTCGCCTGCGGTGAATCGCTTAACCCAAGGCGAATTACTAAAAAACTTAGAAACTCTCTCGGCTAATGCCGCTCAAGCCTCAGCTAATTTACGGGATGCTAGTAAAGCCTTAAACGATCCGAAAAATAGCGTGCTATTGCAACAAACCCTAGATTCAGCGAGAGTAACTTTTGAAAACACCCAAAAAATCACTTCTGATTTGGATGAATTGACAGGCGATCCCGCTTTCCGCAAAAATCTTCTGCAATTGGTGAATGGTCTGAGTAAATTGGTGTCTTCCACACAACAGATGCAGCAGGAAGCACAGGTGGCTGTGACTTTAGACGCACTCAAAGCATCTGTGAATCAGCCAGATGTTGCGATCGCCAAACCTAAAGCCAAAGCATCTGTGAATCAGCCAGATTTGGTGATTCCTGCCCTCAGTCCCAAAGTATCTGTGAACCAGCCAGATTTGGTGGCTCCTCCCCCTCCTCCTATCCAGCAGCCGCTGATGATTAAACCCGCACCGTTATCTGTTGAGAGGGCGGATAATCAGACTCAAACAACTGCTACTCCGCGTACTTCGGGTACTCCCAATTCATCCCAAGAACAGCTAGTGCAGCAACTACGGGATTATGGGAAGCAAGGAAATTGACACTCTCAGGTCTAAAGACACGCTCGATTCTAACTTCACCCTAGTTACTTGCTCTACCAGGTTTTCACCAAGCAAAGTAGAGGTTACTAGTCCATTAGCGTTACTTCGGGAATGCCCTTCCCTAGCTTTTGCAAGATTAAGAATATTTATTGCTGCGTTTGTATCTCTATGTAACTCGCATCCACAACTACAAACGTGAGTGCGGGTTGATAGAGATTTTTTAACAATTACGCCACAACTGCTACACTTTTGACTAGTGTACTGAGGTGTCACAGGTATAGCTAATTTGTCAAATTTAGCAGCAAAATATTCTATCCATTGCCTAAACAAATACCAACTAGCGTCACTAATTGATTTTGCTAAACAATGATTTTTAACCATATTGGAAACTCTTAAATCTAGCCTTCGGCACGGCGAAGCGCCTACATAGGCTACAACGTCGTTAGACCTGCATACGTTACGCGCTATTCTCTTAGCGTGTTCATTCCGTTGCCTACTTACTTTTAAGTGTTTTTTAGCGTAAAGTTTTCTAGCTTTTCTTCTTCCGCTAGAACCTTTGACTTTTTGGAAAATTTGTCTTTGAGAGTGCTTAATTTTAGATTCAGCTTTTCTCAAAAACTTAGGGTTGGGTTCTTGGTATCCGTTTGAGTCAGCGTAAAAACTCTCAATACCAACATCTAAACCTATATCGCTACCCGTTTTTGGTTGAATATCTTTGACATTAATACCGACACAAAACTGAGCGTAGTAACCATCAGCACGACGTATTAGGCGTACTCTCTTAATATCTTTGATGCTGTAGGATTGAATGTCCCACTTACCCAAAAGTTTTAATTCGCCAATACCTTTTTTATCGGTAAAAGCGATACGTCTTTTTGTTGGATGAAGCTTCCACCCTGATGTTTTATATTCAACCGAACGGCAATCTTTTTGAAATTTTGGCAACCCCTTTTTCCCAGGTTTATTTGATTTACAGTTATCGTAAAAACGAGATATAGCAGACCATCCACGTTCAGCAGCAGATTGGACTGCCATAGAATTTAGTTCGGCGACAAAGTGAAATTCTTTTCTTAGTTCGGTTGAATACTTGTTAAGCGCAAACCTATCAACTTTTAACTCATGTGGAGCATCCATCCAATATCTTATCGCTTTATTGCGAATGAATTGAGTAGTACGAATGGCATCATCTATTGCATTACATTGAGTTTGTTTGCCTTTAACCTTGTATTCCAGAACTATCACAGTTTTTCCTTTTGTTTCTAAACTACTACTTGTTTACGACCTATTTAGATACTAACATATATGTGTCGCTATTGTGTCTCAATCATGGCAAAAAAAGAATTACATATTAGGATTAGTGAGCGTCGGTTGCATAAACTACGTTTATTAGCAGTTGAGAAAGATAAAACTGTTACTCAAATAGTAGAAGACTTAATCGATATGTTACCGGAGCCTAGAAAGATTCAATGCGACTAAAGTCGCCCGTGTCGCTTATATCTCTTTCTCTGAAGCCACTGAGTTTTACGCATACCGAGTTATCTTATAAAAGGTGGATACTGCCAGATTTTTACAGTTTATTCCCAACTCCACATCAGCGGGTTATCGTCGAGATGGTCTGTAACAATGCGTCCAATACGATCAATTTCGGCAACTTCGGCGGCAGATAGTTTAACTTCAGCGGCTTGGGCGTTGGCTGTTGCTTGTTCGGGATAACGCGCCCCAGTGATAGCCTGAGTTTGGGGTTGGGCAATTAACCAAGCGATCGCTAACTGAGCCAGGTTACAATTGTGGCGATCGGCTATGGGGCGCAGTTTATCTAAAGCTTGTTGGGCACGTTCAAAGTTTTCACCTTGAAATAGCTTATTTTTAGACCGGTTATCTTCGGGTTCAAATTTATGTCCAGGAGCAAATTTCCCGGTTAACAATCCCTGGGCTAAAGAAGAATAAGCGAGAATAGAAATATTGTTTTCGATACAATAAGGCATGGCATCCTTTTCTACCTGCCGCCAAAATAAAGAATAAGGTGGTTGTAAACTATCAATTCGTCCATACTTGGCGGCTTCTGCTAGTTGGACGCTAGAAAAGTTAGAAACACCAATCGCCCGAATTTTTCCTTGCTGTTTGAGGTGATTCAGAGCGTTCATAGTCTCTTCAATTGAGACTATTTCACTGTTGAAACTGCCAGAGGGCCAATGAATTTGGTAAAGGTCGATGTAGTCGGTTTTGAGGTTTTTTAAGGAGCGCTCACAAGCTTCAATCACTTGATTATACTTGAGATGGTTGGCAAAAACTTTCGTGGCATACTCCACGCGATCGCGCACATCAGATACAGCTTCAGCTACAATCTGCTCAGAGTGACCCTCACCATAAACTTCAGCCGTATCAATAGTAGTGATTCCAGCTTCATAAGCTGCACGGATAGTTTTAATCGAGTCAGCATCCTCAATTCCCACCCACATCCTTTTCCCAGCTTGCCAAGTCCCCATCAGAATGGGGGTGATTTGCACGGTTGATGTACCCAGTGTTCGCTTGAACATCTTTAAAACCTGGTTGAGAATACCTCTTCATATTATCCATCTGAGGTAAATAGCTGTTGCTATCGCACTACAGTAACTGGTGTTCCGGGACTCACCTGATGGAATAATTCCTTAATATCTTTGTTGTACATCCGAATACAACCATGTGAAACTGCTTTGCCTACTGACTCAGGATTGGGGGTACCATGAAAACCAACCCAATTGTGACCGTTTGTCCAAAATCCAATCCAGTAGTTACCAAGAGGATTTTGCGGTTTTCCTCCTGCAATAGCTTTACCAGTAATCGGATGTATCCAAGTAGGATTTTTCAACATTTCCAGAACTTGGAAATTACCGATTGGGGTTTCCCAGCCTCGACGGCCTACTGCAATAGGATAACTTTTAATTCGACTTTTCCCTCGATAGAGAGTTAAGCGGCGGCGTTTCAAACTGATTTTTATTTCAGTAGGTTGAGCAATTAAATCCTCAATATAAATACTTATTTTAGTTTCGGAATTATTAGATAAAGTATGATTAACAACTTTTGAATCAACCTGACTTTTGACATAATCTGTAAAAATTATCCTCTGACCTAAACTTCTAGTCTTCTTGCCTACAAGAGAAGGTGGAGAGACGGTTTCTAGATTATCAGCTAATGATATTTGTCCACTACAATATAACAACCCAAATGCACAAATGAAAATAACAGAGTTAATTGATCGCTTGAGCATATTAATCATTAAGTAGGTAGGCGTAAATATTTGTTGTTGGCATTAGGCACTATTTCACTCATGCCAGAGGGTTTTAGACTATTTCAAATTTGTTTACACAGTTATCTTTATTGTTCAAGTAGATTAGCAATTTTGGCAAAGTATATCTTTAGGTTAGTTTTTGTAAAAATTACTCCTGACAAATAGTGCAGTCTCACCGCTAGTTGCCAGGAGTAGCTTCGATATGGAGAGAAAGAACATGATCACGATTTGCTGCCGTATACATCTCATCAATTGACAGTGCAGTTTTTTGTTCCTACCGGCCCGCTTATTGGTAGCAGCCAACTTTTTAAATTATCCAACCGGAGTTAGCAAGGTTAACAAGCTTGCCAGTGTGTAGAGAACTAGAAAATTATCAAGTAATTTACCACAGTCCTCTGACTCCTTGCCCAGTATTTTGTCTTTGTCTTCTGTTGTTAACACCTTGGTCTTGCTGCGTTCCAGGAGTTTGCTGTGTTCCGGGAGTGGTAGTATCTGGGTATTGCTGCGTTCCGGGAGTAGTCGTATCTGGGTATTGCTGTGTTCCGGGAGCTTGCTGTGTTCCGGGAGTAGTCGTATCTGGGTATTGCTGCGTTCTAATAGTGCGGTTATTTGGCAATTGCTGTGTTCTTGGGGTGGTAGTATCTATGGGTTGCCTTGTTTGGGTGTATAACCTTCCACTTGCAGGGACTTCGCTAGTTTTAATACTCCGAGAACTGGAATTTGGTAAAGCTAATACTGGGAGAATGAGTAAAGCGCTGGTACTAGCAACTCCCACGAGGCTAGCAAGGATTTTGAACAAATTCTGACTATTGTTTCCGCTCATTAGCGCCTCCTAATTTTGAAGCTAAAAGATTTTTAAATTCCTCAGTAACTTGCCAAACTTGGGGGAAAGTTTAGCTCCATTTCTGAACTACAATTAATTATGTCAATCAGAAATGTTGAACTTAATGTTGGCGGTTCATTTATCAAACTTAGATCGCTTTACTTCCCGAAGCGTCTGTCTAAAGCATAGTCTCAGGTGAAAAAAATATGTAATTATGAATACTTGTTTTGCCGGAAAACAGGCATTGTTTTAATGCCTTAGATATAGGCTGGAAACATAAATTCATGGTAGGCATTTTAAAATGTTTATTTTGATTGCAAAAATCAAAGCAGGCAGAATTATTGTATTAAATAAAAGAGATTGATATTTCTCTATCATTAGGCAGAGATAGAGAAGAAGTGAATCAATACAGATGATATTAGCCGATAGTAAAAACGCAGATAAGCACCTATGCTAACAACCACTATCCACGCGCTGAAAGAATGGGCAGTTGCCGTAAATGCTTTGGAATGCGGACAAACGATTATGCTGCTGCGTAAAGGTGGTATCCACGAACATCATGGACGTTTCCAAGTTGCCTATAATCAGATTTTGCTTTATCCCACTTATGAACATCAGCAAGCTTTTATGCTGAAAGCTGAGTATGCGAATCTTGTCTATCCTGTAACTTCAGGCTGGCATCCAGAAACTGTTCGCATCGGCAGTTGGGCAGAGATTACTGATATTTTACCAGTGGCTGATGAGTCGATTGTCAGTGATTTACTTCCCTTCCACATTTGGAATGAGCATTTTATTAGCGATCGCTTAAAATGGAAACCACGCCAACCCCTGTATATCCTCCTGCTGCGGACTTACACCCTACCCCAAGCCCCAGAAATTCCCTATCTCTCTCAATACGGTGGTTGTAAGTCATGGATTGATTTAGCTCAGGAAATTTCTTTAAAAGCAGCAAAACCTGTTTTGTCTGATTCTGCTTACACCCAGCTAGTAGAGGCAATTCGCGGCATTGTTGGCGATAAGTTATACGCTTCATCCCTATGACTACAGACGCGGATTTAGTAGCTAGTTTTAGAACTCCGCGTCTGTGTAACCAGGAAACCAAATCGCCCAGTCCTGTACTATCTCACACAATAGTAGTTATTGTTACATACAGTTGTAAAAACCGTAGATATCATAAGAAGGATATCGACACAAAACAAAATATCAGGGACAAACATTCTTCTGTTTATCTTCCTATCTGACGGACATCTGACCAGAGGAGTCTGCATTTTTAAGTAATTTACTGGCATCAATAGTATCAAATTTCCATAGCCTAACATTTTAGGCAAAAACTACCCCACAAGAATGAGGCAGGTCTTGACAAAAGCCTGTCATTATGCAACATAAGCTAAACCCATAGGAGTTTACCATGCATCGACAAATGTGCTGGTTATCTAAGTCTGGCGGCGATGGGGCAAAAGTCTTGCATTTGCAGACTGCACCCAGCCAACCTTGGCGTCCCTACACGGCTTTTCCGCATTTTTCAGTCCCAGATTATCAAATTCCTGGCGGTTCTAAAGGTTGGGCAACTTATCAAAAACTGTTGAAAGCAGGCTGGACATTAGTTCCTAGCGCACGGGCCAATGAGTTTGCTAGCAGCTTTGCCGAGTCAACAATTCAAAATCAGTAGCTTCTAGGGGAACCCTCACCACGAGGATCAACCGCTCCTTCTAGGGTATCATCACCTGTGACAATGATCGCATTTGCATTGCCCCAAGGCTGAGTTTCCTGAATTTTGTGTCCGCGCCGGCGTAAGTCTTGCAGAGTTAGAGCATCCATTCCCCAAGGTTCCACACGTAACTCATCTGGTAGCCACTGGTGATGTATGCGTGGGACTGATACGGCTGCACCCACATCCATTTTGTATTCCAAGACATGCAAAATCACTTGCAATACTTGGGTGATAATGGTGCTACCGCCTGGTGCGCCCACTACCATCCGCAGCCGGTCATTTTCGGTGATAATTGTCGGAGTCATGCTGGATAGGGGCGTTTTCAGAGGGGCGATGCTGTTTGCTTCGTTACCCACCAAACCAAAGGCGTTAGGAACTCCCGGTGCTGCTGCAAAATCATCCATCTCGTTGTTGAGAACAATCCCCGTTCCTGGTGAAACCACACCAGCACCAAAGCCGAGGTTAATCGTGAAAGTCAAACTTACGGCGTTGCGTTGTTCATCGACAACTGTGAGATGACTGGTTTCTGAGGATTCTTTGGAATTTTTGGTTGTATCGAGTCCTGGTTTGATTTCAGTTGCAGGTTTCGCTACTTGCAGATTAATTTCTTGACGGCGTTTTTTGGCGTAGGCTGGGCTGACGAGTTGTTCTACTGGGACTTTGACAAAATCGGGATCACCTAAATATTTGGCGCGATCGCTATATGCAATCTTCATTGCTTCTACCATTAAATGTATAGCGTCGGGGTGATGCCATCCCCAAGATTTCAAATCGGCGTCACCGATGATATTCAACATCTGCAATAGGTGAACGCCTCCTGATGATGGTGGGGGCATTGAACAAATTTTAGCTTGGCGGAAGTTGCCGCAAACGGGTGTACGCCAAATGGGTTTGTAGGCTTTTAAGTCTGCGAGGGTAATTAAACCGCCGTTTTTAGCCATGTCAGATGCGATCGCACTCGCTATACTTCCAGTGTAGAAACTTTGGGGATTTTGGGAGATAGAGGTGAGAGTTTTAGCTAAATCCCGCTGTATTAATTTTTCCCCTGGTTGATAAAATTCGCCGTTGCGAGTGAAAATATCCCTTGCTGCTGAATTGTCGAGAATTGGCTGTTTACGGTTCTCGTAAGCTGACAGAGAACGCCATGTAGTCTGAGGGCTGAGGATAAAACCATCTTTAGCGAGTGCGATCGCAGGTTTCACCACCTCACTCCACGATAACTTACCATAGCGGCGATGAACTTCAGCCAAACCCGCCACAGTCCCCGGAGTTGCTACAGCCAAATAACCATTTACACTAGCATTTGGACGCACCTTACCCCCAGCATCCAGATACATATTTCTTGTAGCCTTCAGCGGTGCGCGTTCCCGAAAATCCAACGCTTTAATTTCCCCACTTTTCCCAGAATGCAGCAGCAAAAAACCACCGCCACCGATACCCGCCGAAAAAGGTTCAACAACAGAAATCGCAAAAGTTGTAGCCACTGCTGCATCTACCGCATTACCACCTTTAGTTAACATCAAAATACCCGCATCACTTGCTAGGGGATGGGCCGAAACCACCATCCCCTTTTTGCTGCGTAGGGATGGAGTGATAGTAGCTGATACAACTTGGCTATAAAGGAGAACGCTAAGAGAGAAGACAGCGAAGACAACCCGCTTAGTTTTGGCAACAATACGCATTTTTACGCTATTTTTTTCGGCAGTATGTGCAATTTCTCATAAAATCATCCTTTTGAAAATACTTGCTCATAAAAAGTCACATAACAACTTTTTTAGATAAGCGCAAAATACAACCAGCCTTACTTGCTACAGTAAAGAAACAGCAGAAAAAAGTGAGATGAGAAAATAAGACTTATGAACTCGTTTAAACGTATAAAAATTGAAGGATATCGTCGTCTGCATAACGTAGAAATCGAAATGCGACCTTTGACGGTGATGATAGGTGCTAATGGTGTAGGTAAAACTTCCCTGTTAGAGATATTTTCACTTTTGGCAGCTTCAGCAAATGGTCAACTGGAACCTAAAATTTCCGAATTGGGCGGACTGAATGAAATTATCACTCGCGATAAAGCTAATAAGATAGCAATTTACTTAATAGATGCGCTAGATTATCTGAAATCTTCGTCTACATTTGATTATTGCTTAGAAGTTACTCCTAAAGGCTTGGCATATAAAATTTCTTTAGAGACACTTACTGAAAATGATTATAAAGATTATAATATGCGATCCCCCCAACCTGTTACTGTGAAGTACATTGAATCTCATAATTTAGATATTAAATACTTGAATCCAGAAAGTAAAAAATTATTAACTCCAGAATGGGAATACAACCATTTAGAGACTTCTCTTTCTCAAGTTCCTAAAATTTACAAATTACCTGAAAGATTCCGTAGACAATTAGCTTCATGTACGTTTTACGGTTCATTGAATGTTACGCCTAAAAGTCCAGTGCGCTTACCACAACAAATGCGTCCAGTAAAATTACCAGGTGCTAACGGTGAAGATTTAGTTTCCTGTCTTTACTATTTACGAGAAACTGATCCAGACAGGTTTGAAATTATCGTAGATACCCTTGCTGCTGCTTTTCCAGATTTTGAGCGTTTAGGATTTCCTCCAGTAGCAGCAGGAACTTTCGCAATGACTTGGAAAGATAAAAACTTTTCTCAGCCAATTTATATGCACCAACTATCAGAGGGAACTTTACGCTTTCTCTGGTTAATAACATTGTTGCTAAGTCCGGGTTTAACTGCTGTGACTCTTATTGATGAACCAGAAGTTAGTTTACACCCAGAATTATTACAACTACTAGCTGATGTTATGCGGGAAGCCTCAGAAAAAACACAGCTAATTGTTGCCACTCATTCAGACAGATTAATCCGATTTCTAAAACCTGAAGAAGTGCTAATTTGTGACACCACTGAAGATGGGTTAACAACCATGAAATGGGGTGATTCTTTTGATTTAGCACACTGGCTAGAAGATTATAGTTTAGATCAAATTTGGGCAATGAACTTAATCGGTGGTCGTCCATGAAGATAGCGATTTTAGTTGAGGGTAAAACGGAAACGGCTTTTAAACATATTTTATTAGATTTCCTCAAGTTGCGCTTGCAACAAAAAATGCCCAAATTAAACTTTATATCCGATGATGGTCGAATTGCCAAAGAAGAAAAACTTAGGCGCAAGGTAGAACTTTTGTTAACAGGTAAAGATGCTGTTGATGCTGTAATTGCACTAACAGACGTTTATACAGGAACAGGAACAAAAGATTTTCAAGATGCAGCAGATGCAAAAGCTAAAATGAGAGATTGGGTAGGAAATAACCCTAAATTTTATCCTCATGTAGCACAACATGATTTTGAAGCTTGGCTATTACCTTATTGGTCAAGAATACAAAAGTTAGCTGGACATAATAAGTCAGCACCAGGAGGTTCACCTGAACAAGTGAATCATGATAAGCCACCAGCAAATCGTATAAAAGAAATATTTGAGTTAGGTAAAAAGCGTAGTTACAATAAAATTCGTGATGGAAATGCTATCTTGAAAAACCAAGATTTGATGGTTTCGGTTAATCAGTGTCCTGAATTAAAAGCATTTATAAACACGATTTTATCTCTTTGCGAAGTTGATTTAATTCCATGAATGTTCCAAATTCTTTTAGTCCGCGAAGGCGGACTTCGTTTGTGTAGCCGCGATTTCTAATCGCCGAGTATATTTGCTAATTCTTACTCGCAAATACAAAACCCCGCGTCTTCCCTGAAGTTGAATCAACAGTCGCCATCGACTTCCATAAATCCGCCGCTTTTACCCAAACTGGCGGATACTTATAACGAGAAACATCCAAAATTAAAAATCTATCCGTCTGCTCATTATACGCCGCCAAGGGGGAAATATGCCCGCCTGTTTCTTGTCCAATAGCCTTACGTAAATAATTAACTATAACGAAATTTCCCGGTTGTTTTAAATTCTCTGCTGCTAACTTACGAAACTCTGTTAAACTGGTATCACTAGCACGGTAAACCTTCACCTTAACACCGTAACTTCCTAACAATCCTCCCAACTCATTTAGAGTCATGCCTTGACGAGATACAACCTCAGCAGATAGTACTTTTGTAGTATTCTCATTACTGAAAAAATTTTCTTGAGTAAACACTTTATAAGGCTTATATTGGGGTGCTTCCGGTGCGGTAACTTTCAAGCCATTCAGCACCATCACCATACTCGCAACGCCACAATATGCTTGATTTGTTTGGGTGACAAACTGCATACTCAACGGAAAAAAATCATCCTTCGATTTACTTTCAATTAATAATTTTTCACCTTCAGGAGAATCAAAACCAATCAAGTTAGGCGCAAGAGGTAGTGTTTGAGCAAAAACATTTCCTCCAGCCAAACATGCTCCTAAAATTAGATACTTGAGCGATGTTTTAAGAGTTTTGATTTTTTGAATTTTCATCTTTATATTTTTACTAAAATAAGTGCATTTACATAGAATATACTGTATATTGGCAACGCTTGAGCAGTTTAATGCTCAGAATACAATAAAAAATTGTCAATAAAAAATATTTCAATCTCTGATTCTGAAATCTTCTTTGGTTGCTAGTTAATTCGTGCGTTAGGGAACGCACGCTACGTGTTCGTGAAAATGTCTCTTTATTCTCTTTGCGTCCTCTGCGCCTCTGCGGTTAGTTCAAAAAAGAATATTTTCACAAACAAATCAGATATAGCATTCCTATTTTAAAGCTCAGATCCCCGACTTCTCTAAGAAGTCGGGGATCTTGTTATTCAATGAATGCACATTATGAGATTAAGATTCCACCTCAGCCAATTCTAACCAGCGCTCAGTCGCCACATCAATCGCTTGCTTGAGGTTTTCCACCTGTTCATAAAGCTTTTGCACTTGGCTATAATTTCCCGGAGAGACATTCACCAAAGCTTTTTCCGCTGCTGCCTTTTCATCCTCTAACTGAGCGATTTTCCCTTCCAATTGCTGAAATTCTTTCCTTTCCCAATTAGATAAACCGCGCCGCTTTTTCTTCTCTGTTTCCTTAGGTAGAGATGTAGTTTTTTCCACCTCGATATTTTTGGCATTATTATTAGCAGCCTGTAGCTGTGCTTCCTCAGCTTTTTTAAAGTCCAGATAAATAGAGTAATTACCTGGATATTGCTTGAGATTTCCGCCTTCTTCAAAAGAAAAAATTGTGTCTACAGTCCGGTCTAAAAAGTAGCGGTCGTGAGAAACTACAATGACACTACCAGAAAAATCTTCTAAATAATCTTCAAGCACCGCCAAGGTTTGCACATCTAAATCATTAGTCGGTTCATCTAAAATTAAGACATTCGGCGCACTGATGAGCAACCGCAACAGAAATAACCGCCGTTTTTCCCCGCCAGAAAGTTTATGAATTGGGGCATATTGCTGATTTCCGGGAAACAAAAACCGCTCCAACATTTGGGAAGCAGTAATTTTAGTACCGTCGGTTATTTGAATAAATTCCCCTTCTTCTTTGATGTAATCAATCACGCGCTGATTTTCGTTTAACGCCGTGAGTAATTCTTCAGAATGCTGGTCAAAATAACCGATGTGAATTGTTCCCCCAATTTCCACACTACCAGAATCTGGTTTAACCCGTGCAGTGATAATATCCATTAAAGTCGATTTACCTGCACCATTACCGCCGATAATGCCGATGCGGTCTTCTGGGCTAAATTCGTAGGTGAAATTATTAATTAAAGTTCTGCCATTGTATGCTTTAGCAACGTTATTTAATTCAATAACTTTTTTGCCAATACGCCGACCAACTGTAGAAATATCAACTTTACCTTGAACTTGTTTAAACTCAGTGTCACGCAGAGCATGAGCGCGGTCAATTCTGGCTTTTTGTTTGGTACTTCTAGCTTTTGGCCCGCGTTTTAGCCATTCCAACTCGCGCCGCAATACGCCTTGATGTTTGCGCTGAGTACTAACGGCAGATTCCTCAGCTAAAGCTTTCTTTTCCAGATAATATGAATAGTTACCTGTGTAAGTGTAAATGTCCCCTCGGTCGATTTCGATAATCCGATTAGTAACACGATCTAAAAAATAGCGGTCGTGTGTTATCAGCAAAAGCGCCCCGCGAAAGCGATTTAAATAACTTTGTAACCATTCTACAGAAAGAGCATCAAGATGGTTTGTTGGCTCATCCATCAGCAAAACATCTGGTTCTGATAGCAAAGCTGTTGCTAAAGCAATGCGTTTGCGATAACCTCCAGATAAAGTCCCGATTTTCACGTCAAAGTCAACAATTCCTAATTTTGTGAGGATGATTTTAGCGTTGGTTTCCAGTTCCCAAGCGCCAGTTGCATCCATGCGCTGCATGACTACAGAAAGTCGGGACATTAGCTGAGTATCTTCTGAAGAGTGAGCCAATTTATCAGAAAGTTCTTCATACTCCCGCACTAAAGCCATGTGTTCACCACTGTCAGCAAATATTTGCTCTAAAACTGTGTGGTCTTCATCTAAATCTGGCTGCTGGGGTAAGTAAATAATTTTTGAACCGGAACTGACTAAAATTTGCCCACTATCAATCGATTCTAGCCCAGCGATCATTTTTAATAACGTTGATTTGCCAGAACCGTTAGTACCAATTAAGCCTACTTTGTCGGTAGTATCTAGACTAAAGCTAGCGTCTTTTAAAATTTCTTTGATGCCAAAGTCTTTTTTAACTGATTGTAGTGTAATAATACTCATAATTTTTGCATTTCCTATGGCAATTCGTAGGCAGGGTATATTTCCTACCTACGGATAATCTAACTTACTAAAAATTCTATACAAATAAATCCAGGGGTAAATGTCCATACATTTCATTGATTCCCCCTTCTTGGTAAGACTGGCAAGACACCAATACCCCGCGATGATGTCCGGGATATGAATCAAGATAGCACAAGCCATTTTTGCCATTTAATTTGATATAAACTGGCCCTTCAGGTTTAGGTAAATTATTTGGTGCTTCATAACCTAACGCCTGAGAATAAGTTTGCATTGCTAAAATTCCTTCTTCGGCGGTATCAGCACAAATTCCTAATATTTGGTAGTCAGAAAGGCTGGTAATTAAAATTAATGCCCGGCTGATTGAACCTTTCTCTGATGGCTTGAGGACAGGTGCAATGTCTAGACAGTTAAATTTGTTCAGCAGTTTTTTAGCTTCCTCGGCTGTGAGGCTGTGATGATTGGGAGTAGGCATAAATTACTTGATTATTTTCCTGGTGTTGCTTCTGTGTCTAAGGTGGGACTTGCCCACCTTACTAGTATTTTTGACTAAAATCAAGGTTGATTTTGCAGCTTCCCTAGGTTGAATATGAAGGGGACGCTACCTTGGGAATTTTCACCCATAACGAGGACATTGGGCATGTGAGCGCCGCCACTCTTCCAAGCTTCAATTGCTTCTTTTTGCAGAACTAACTGCCCTCCTTGGGCTTTGAGGGTTTCTGCCAAGAGTCTTTGAGCTTCTGCCCTACCCTTAGCGCGGTTGATGTCTGCTTGTGCTTCTTGTTCGGCTTCCCGCGCTACATAGACGGCTCTTTGCGCCCGTTGTTCCGCGATTTGTTTTTCTTCAACTGCTCTGGCAAATTCTGGTGAAAAAGCCAAGTCAACTACGCTCGTATCCAAAACGATTATCCCATATTTAACTAAGCGATCGCCTAAAGTGCTATCAAAGTCTTCTTTTAATTCGCTGCGTTTGGTAATTGCTTCTTCTACAGTTCTTCTAGCGGCGGCAATTTTGAAGGCTTCCTGTGTCTGGGGAGCGATGATTTTCGACACAATATTTTCTAAGGTACCTTGTTTCCTCCTCACCTCAACTACCTGCATCGGATCGAGGCGAAAGTTGATGGCAAATCTCGCAGATAAATTTTGCAGATCCTTAGTTGAACTCTCCGCTGGTACTTCAAATTTTTGCACTGTTAAATCATACACATCTATCACAGAGATAAATGGTGGTTTTAGGTGAATACCTTCTAGTAAAGCGCCATCTGTAGCTTTACCCAAGATGCTAATCACTCCTGCTTGTCCTGGGTTGATAATTATAAAGGAATTGAGTCCGATAGCCACCAGTATTGCCAAAACAATTCCGATAATCGTAGTTGGCAAATTTGCAAATTGCTGAGTTTTCAATTTTCTCTCTCCTGTTCTGTTGTGAGGCAACTCCTGTATTATGTTGACACGTCACCCTGGATACGCCTAATAAATGCTACAAAGGTGAGTTCTTGTGCTAGTATTAGCTGCACGCAACTGTAAACGGCTGTGGCTATAGCATCTAAATCTCATCGGGAATCAAAAAGGCGTAGACATGCTGTAAATCCCCTCCAGCGCCTCTTTGACTATGGACATCAGTATCGGCAACAAATTTGGCTGGCAACTACTTATTCTATCCTCAATAAATTTTTCGACTTGGCACCACCAGGCTTAATTGGTATTGCGGTGGATGTGGTAGTAAAACAGCAGGATTCTATTATTGCCAAATTGGGGGTGAAGGATGTCTTTGGACAATTTTTGATTATTTCCTTGCTCACTGTGATCGTTTGGGTACTAGAATCGATTTTTGAATATGCTTATGCTCGAATTTGGCGGAATTTGGCGCAAAACATTCAGCATAACTTGCGTTTGGATGCATACAAACATTTGCAAGATTTAGAATTGGCTTATTTTGAAGAACGCAGCACTGGCGGTTTAATGTCCATCCTCAGTGATGATATTAACCAATTAGAGCGGTTTTTGGATGTAGGCGCGAATGATATTATCCAAGTTGCCACAACCGTTGTAATTATTGGTGGTGCTTTCTTTATTTTAGCTCCCGGTGTGGCGTGGATGGCTTTATCGCCAATGCCATTTATCCTCTGGGGTTCGTTAGCTTATCAACGGTTACTTGCGCCTCGCTATGCTGATGTGCGAGAAAAAGTAGGGTTTCTCAATTCCCGTTTGGCAAATAATATCAGCGGTATTACTACTATTAAAAGTTTTACTGCTGAAACTTATGAAGCGTCACGCTTGGAAGTAGAAAGTGATGCTTATCGCCAAAGTAATGCTAAGGCAATTACTCTTTCTGCCGCCTTTGTTCCTTTAATCAGAATGCTGATTTTGGTGGGGTTTACCGCATTGCTACTGTATGGCGGTATGGCAGCGGTTGCCGGAAAGATGTCTGTCGGTGCTTACAGTGTTTTAGTGTTTTTAATCCAGCGCTTGCTCTGGCCGTTAACCAGATTAGGTGAAACATTTGACCAATATCAACGGGCAATGGCTTCTACTAATCGGGTGATGGATTTGTTGGATACTCCAATTGCTATTGATGCCGGAAATATTGATTTACCTGTAGATTTGGTGCGCGGTGCAGTGGAGTTTCAAAATGTCACTTTTGCCTATAATGAGAGATTAGCAGTTGTTAAAAATCTGTCTTTGGATATACCCGCCGGAAATACGATCGCCATTGTGGGTTCGACTGGTTCTGGTAAAAGCACTCTAGTCAAGCTTTTATTGCGGTTTTACGAGGTGCAAACGGGAAAAATCACTCTGGATGGTGTTGACTTACAAAAGCTGAATTTGCGGGATTTACGCCGCTGTATTGGCTTGGTGAGTCAGGATGTGTTTTTATTTCATGGTACGGTGGCAGATAATATTGCTTATGGCAGTTTTGAGGCGACAGAACCAGAAGTTATCATGGCGGCGAAGGTCGCAGAAGCCCACGACTTTATCAGCCGCTTGCCTCAAGGTTATGAGACAATTGTCGGGGAGCGGGGGCAAAAGCTATCTGGTGGACAAAGACAACGAATTGCGATCGCCCGCGCCGTGTTGAAAGATCCGCCGATTTTGATTTTGGATGAAGCTACCTCAGCGGTGGATAATGAAACAGAAGCGGCAATTCAGCGATCGCTAGAACGGATAACTGCCAATAGAACAACAATTGCGATCGCACATCGTCTTTCCACCATCCGGAATGCTGATTGCATTTATGTCATAGAACATGGAGAATTAGTAGAATCGGGCACCCATGAACAACTGCTGGAGAAAAATAGCATTTATAGCAGTCTCTGGCGTGTGCAGTCTGGTTTGAGGTAAGCCAAACCAAATCTAGTTTGCATAGTGTGAAATTATACATTTCTTGTAGGGTAGGCGTCTCGCCTGCCCAAAACACCCCAACCAATTTTGAATATTTAACTTTAGATTATGATGATGTTTGGTAGTACCCAGCCGGAAACAACAGAAAACAAGTGGCGTGGCCAATTAGATAGATTTGTCAAAGAAAATCGACCAGAATTAGCGGCTCTGTTTTGGGGGTTGTGGTTAGCAAATGGTGACTCTCAGGGTACTATCGGCATTGATTTACAACCCACACTACATTTTGTTTATTGTCCCAAAGAAGCTATAGAAAAACTCAATAATAATGTTGACAATCGACTTCAAGAGATTTTGGGAATTGTCGAAAATCACAAACCAGAAATTGAAGTAGTGATGATTGGCATTGGTAAAGGTGAAGTTAAGTTAATTCAGTTTGCACCAGAACCACCGCCACCGATTTGTTTTGAACAGATTGCTTTGGATGTTGATGATTTATTGGAATTGCTGGAACAGAGAATGAGTGAGGAAATTACTTTTTAACGCTGAGGTACGCAGAGGGAAGTGCTGAGGAGAGAAGGATGAGGTTAATTTATGACTGAAAAAATGTATCTGGTGGAATATGGAAAAACTCCGCAAGTTTGTGAATGTGATCAATAGTTAATTGGCGTTCTTCATTCAAAACTTCAGAAAGAATAGACTCAGTTTCAAAAATAGGAACTAAGTCTTTTTGCTGCACACTAAACTCATCTATCAAAGCCTTGAGTAACTCCACGCCATAAATATCTGGGATAGTATTATGCTGTTCTTCATACTCATAAACTAGAGTACCTAAAACATTTAGATAATCTTCTTCATCTTGTGTTAATTCACCTTTATCAATTAGGGAATCAATTACTTTTTGCGTAGCGAAGAATTCTTCCTCCGAAGTGATGGGACGCGGCGGAAAAGATTTGAGTAATTCGATATAAGCGTTAGTGTTACGTATACCAGTTGTCATTTTTCCAGTCCTCCTTATCGTATTCTGCATGGGTGAGGACATGGCGGATAAAAACTTTTTGAAAGTTGTAATCTACCAAGGTAATTAGTCGATATTTATTATGGCCTATATCAAAAACTGTGAGATTACTAACTTGATCAGCTGATGGGAAGGTCTGACGTAACTCTACAAAGTTCTGCCATTTAGCCTTCGATGTATTTTTGAGCCAAATTTTCAGGCTAGTTTGTGAGTTGGGGTGCTTTTCCCAGAATTTAGTCAGCCTAGAAGCGGTAATAATATGCAATCATCATATGAGTTGACAGACATAAGCGTTATTTTAGCATATTGCAAAAATTATTGGCAAGCACTACCCACCCCAGTTTTGACAAAACGGCATACTCACAAAAGATAACACTCGAAAGAAACGTCCTTGTCTTTCGGTTAAAGTCACAAATTTATCAACTCCCATGATGTTATATGCTGCAAAAAATCAAAAATAAAATCATCAATTCTATTCGTTAGGACGCGTAAAGTAAAAAATAAAAGGCAGGCATTGCCCACCTTTTTTAGGTAATCAACTTAATCTTGTGACGCGTCTAATCGCCGTTGCCATTCAGCATCAATTTGTGCAGAATGCTCAACTTCCTGTTCAAGTAAATCCGTTTCGGTAGAGTAGGCTAAATCTTCCTTACCAATGACTTTTTCTCCAGCAAACTGACGGGCGTAAGTAATCTTCTGCTGTAAAGAATTATCCGGGTTTGCCAATATCCTAGCTCGGTTAAGACGATTGTGGTTGCGATCGCTAATTTGGCGATTGCGCCACTGAATCCAGAAATAACGCACTAAGGGTACACCCAAAAAACCCGCTCCATAAGCCAATAGCAGCCAATAAATCCCTTGTACAAAAGCCACCAATCCACCCAATTGAGCCGCAACTGCGCCGTCTCTCAACAAACTTCCCAGTACCAACGCACCAACAAAATTGAGTACACCTAAGCCCGCACTCAGCAAGACTTGTCCTGAACTTGCCGCACTAAAACGCCAGGGAAATTCCTCTAAATACGTTGCTATTGCCTGACGACGCTTTTTAGTGGCACTCACCTGCAACTCAGGGAAATAATAGACAATTTGCCCTTCAGGACTTACCGTCGGTTGCCCATTGAATCGGATCAACACCGGCAGCATATAATCTTCGTACTCTTGTTGATATTTTTCACCAATATGATCAAGATAAGGAGCAATTTGTTCTGCTACTACTGCACCACGGTTATTCCGAATCACAGTACCAATTTCTTGCCAGCGGCGTTCTTCTAAATTGGCATTAGGATTACCATCACCAAACAAAAACGAAAACACAGCCTCAAAGAAATTGAGATCGCTGTTTTCCCCCCTTTCCCGCCGGCGTTCCTGGTTGTTAGTCTCATAACCTGGACTAAAATACCAGAATAAATCTGGGAAAAAGAAAAACCCACCACCACCACCAGAATTACTACTCCTATTGTCACCGTCGCGATCTGAATTGATAGCCGTAATGATGACCATGATGGTAACCGTTATCAGAGCGATAGAAACAATTAAGAAAACTCCAAAGGAAATACGAATTAAGTAAAAAAGCACCCCCCAGACTTTTTTCCACCATTCCTGCAACCGCAACTGCAAGTATTTATTACGCAATATTCCCCGGAAATTCTGCGGAAATAGGTAGACAATATCACCTGATTCTGCTACCTGTAAATGTCCGCCAGCATCAGACGCCAAGGCTAATAAGCCCTGACTCGCTTCAGCTACATTTAATCCTGCAAAGCTTGCCACATCACCAACAGTGACTCGGTAGCCCAATTGTTCCACAGATCGCATGATGCTGGGATTGGGAGCCATTGCTCTCCCCTCCTGTTAAAATTCACTTTCTCTTTCTTCAGTATAAAGTTTGATTTTGGGCAACAGATCAAGACTAGTTCAATACTTCTCGGTTAAAACTCGATTTGCCCCTTTTTTAAGGGAATGGGGAAATTTAACCCCTCGTCAAAATGGCTAGCGTGTACACACAACTCTATATACCCCGCTTTTGTCACTTTCCGGGAGGGCAAGCTCTGAAAGCCTGATCAACCAATCAATCCAACCTATCCTATTAGAAAAAAATGGGTGTTGTATTTGTTATTAGAAAGAAATTGTGCAATCGCTTGGTAGATAAAAGCTCTAGAATTCAGAAATAGCAAATGTTTTCGGAGAGTGACACAACAGGGTTATATAAAGCTTTTCATCACTAACCGAAAAATATTAAAAACTGATTAATCTAGCTGGTAGCCGTCGAGGTCTAGCTGCAACAAGTCATCTAGCAGGGGAGATTTCATGTTATGATAATTTGCCCGGATTGGTTAACCAGCAATTTTTCCGCCTAAATATGGTTCAGTACACTCTCGTTCAAAGTCCAGAAATTATCCTCACTGTTCCTGGCAAAGATTCAGCCAAAGCCCGTGAAAAAGCAATGGATCAGCTGATGGAGTTGATGGATGCAGGTAAGCTACCCACGGAACTAGAAGAAGGATTTAGCCCTCAACAATTAATTGAGGTGAAGGAAGCAATCACTGATACTGCTAGCGGTGAAGACGCCATTACACAAGCTGTTCAGGTTCTAAGCAACCTGGCCACACTCAAGCTAAAAGTCCAGGAATCACGCGCTGAAGCATTAGAAATTCGTCAGGCTGTTGATGTTCTGTTCTCAGATCAGTCAGTGACTGAAGAAGAAATTGCTCGTCTCAAAGAAGGTTTTAAAGTTCTCAAAAATTTTGCCCAAGCTAATCTACGTTATCAAGAAGCGCGAACTAAAGCAGAACAGGCTAGGCACGTTTTGGATCAGGCTCTCAAATCACCAGAGAATTAACATTCTCCCTCAGGTAATTATATCCTTAAAGAAATAGTAAGTCCTGAGTAAAGTTACTCCACCCAGAGCAACAGAAACATAAACCAACAGTATTGGCGTCTATTTAATAATTTTAGGCATTTTGAAGCATCGTAGTTTTTACATTGAGGATTCCTGTCATAAATGCCACGTAAATCCCTTTTTTCTCATCTAACTTAACCATATTGGGTATGGTTGGTTTAAATTAGATTTAAAAACTTAGATTCAAAGCTTGAAGGGTAATTGAGAAAGAATAGGGATCTGTTGGTTTATGGTCTAGGATGCTAGGAGTTTTGGAGAATTGCTCACTTCATTAGCCACAATGCCAATTAAATTCAACTGGTTCAAAACTTCTGTAGCTTGAATCAGTTCATTTGGAGATACCTGACCAATACGCCCCACCATAATAATCCCATTACACAAAGATGCCACAATCCTGGCATCAACCGTGCCGAAAATAGCCGGTGCATCTATCAGCACTAGGTCATAGGTTTGCTCAAACAACTCAATCAATTCTTTCATCCGCTGAGAACTTAGCAAATTCACCGCATCATCTGGTGTCGGACCAGCAGTCAAAATATCAATATAGGGATGAATCGGCTGAATATAATCATCAAAATTGGCATCTGTCCCATCCACTAATAATAGAGATAGCCCCCAGTCATTGGACAGTTCTAGAATTTTGTGCAGCCTAGGGTATCGCAAATTGGCATCAATAACGAGTACCCGTCGATGCATATGGGCCGCACTAGCCCCAAGCCCCAAAGCCAAGGTTGTTTTGCCTTCCCCAGGTAGCGCTGAAGTCAACATCAGTGACTTGAAACGGAAGGGATACTTTAATATTTGAATGTTTTGATAGATTATATCCAGGGTTTCATGGACAGGCAACCCAGTACTAGCTTCTACCATAGAAGGAGCTTCGGTTCGCCATCCCTTTAAAGATAGGCTCTTGGTTCGCTTGTTCTTACCATGTGGCGCTAGTTTTGGCACTGACCCCAATAACGGTCTGTTTGTTAGCTTCTGTAAATCTTTTGCCGAAAAAATAGCATTATTAAAAAATGCCCAAATTAGGGCTGCTGCTACACCTAAAATCGGCCCAATTAGCACTCCCCCAAGTAACAGTAATAATCTACCATTGCCCATGTAGATTCCTAGTTCCGGTTCTTCTACAACTTGCCAATCAAACCCTCCCTGAGCAATTTTTAGTCCCAGAAACTGTTGTGATTGAAGTAGTTGCTCAAGTGCTTTGCGAGAAGCTCCCACCTCCGGCAGCAGACGGTTGTACTCCGCTATGAGGCTGGGGTACTTATTTAGCTGCGAGCGGATTTGCTGTTCTGACTCAGCTAGATTCTTTTCATTGGTAATTAGTCCAATAGCAGTCGTCTGCACCTGAATTAACTCGTTTACTAGCTGCTGGTCAACCTTCGCCATCTGGTCTTGTGTCAATAATGGTTTTGCTGTACTGCTGGTGGTAGTAGCTTTGTCTGCCATCTCTTGCTGTAATAGCGCCAGTTGACTTTGGCGTTGCTGCTTAAGTTTTTTTACTGTTGGGTAGTCGTCTGTATAGCGCATCTGCTCCTTAGCTAAGTCCATTTCCGTCTTTTGAATCTCGTTCAGTAGCGCTTGGTAGCGGGTTGACTGACTCGAAGGCGAGGAAATTAATGGGTTCTGGGTAGAAGATGCAATTTTTTGCTCTAGATTATTGTACTGAGCCTGTAACTCTTGGATCTGTATACGAGTGGTTTGTCGCTGTTTTTGAACCTCAGCAAGAGATCCCAGCAGGATTTTACTTTGTACTTGCGGATCGAGTAAATTATGTTGCTGACGAAACTGTTCCAACTTTTTCTCAGCTTCTCTCACCTCCTTTTGAATTTTCGGCAGGCGATTGTTAACCAAAGCTAGCCCCTGATTCAAACGCTGCTGGCGTTGCTCTATATTGTAGTCTTGGTAAACTTTTTGTAGGGCTTGCAGCACTCTTTGGGCTTTCACTGGGTCATGGTCTTTAAAGGAAACTTCAAAGACTTGACTAAAAACCCGATTAACTCCTGATTCTCCTGCAACTTGAGTCACTTTCAGTGATGATATTTTGCTGATCGCCCTTTTACCTTTGATATCTTCTAAAGTGATATTTGGATAATTAGAACGCAGCAAATGTACAGCTTTTTGGATCAGTTTGGAACTCAGCATTAATTTCATCTGAGTCTTGTTGTCAACAACTAAAAAATTTACGTCATTTAATTCGCTAGTTACATCTTTCTGAACATTTGTTGACCTTACCTCTTTATCCAAGTTAGAACTCACCAGTATCTGCATAGAGCTTTGGTAAGTCGGTTTGGTAACAACAGCCAGAAGGCTTGTAACTGTCATGACTAGGCAGGAAACACCCAAGATGAGAAAGCGTCGCTGAAACAGAATTGTAGATAGTTGTCTGATCTCAACTATGCCTTGTGCAGAGGTAGTAACCATTTCTTCTCGATTCAGACCAGTTTTAGCCACTATCAAAGTCCTCTAATGTTAAAACACTATATCTGGAAGCTCATTGTGGTAATTTGGGTTGAGATGTAGTTATACTCAATGATTTCTAGCAAATTCTCAACAATTATGCTTCCGTTTATGGCAGAACTACTTCCTAGAATATTCTCCTAAGTAGCGCTTGCATTTTTATGAATTCATGCCTATGTGTTGCTAATCAGCATTGAGTTAACAAGTTTTTTCAAAAATTTATTTTATTGGGTTTGTTTAAAGAGGAATTAAAGGTTACTAAGTTCTAGTTAAAACAGTAGTTTTTGTATAGAGTAAAAACTCTGAGAATTTTTTGGGCTTTTTATTTACAATCTTTAGGCAGCGAGGGTATTCATGACTATAACTGCAAAGTAGAAGTAGGCACTACAATAAATTTACGCTGAAAATATTTGAAGTTAGATGGCGATTTGAAGTAATAAGGTTGAGGCTAAAGTAAAACTATGGAGATAGTCAATCCTCGCTCTACATCTTTACAAAAGACTTACTAATTAAGGATTTTATAGCTTGGAGTAAGTTGTTAATTTTATACTAATATTTAGTCTTTTATGGATATAGTTCAGTTCCTAGTAATAAGCCTAAAAACTTTAAATCTATAGGATTAAATTATTATATAATGTACTTTTTGTGACAAGAAAGTAGAAAATTAAAGTAAAAATTAGGCTGAGGGTGATTATTAAAATTAAAGATTTTATAAACTCAATAGGAAATTTGTAAAAAACAAGTTGACTGGCTCTGATAATTAGGTAGGCGCAAATAATTAGAAAAGAATTTAGGGGTGTGTTACGACTTCCGTAACGCCCCAAAAAGTTCAAACACCTACTTTAGTTAACTCAACTTCCCGCCGCCTGGGTACGTCATAAACCATGAAGTCATGAGCCATGTCCGTGCTGGGAAAAATAGCACGGGCTTCCTGAAGTAGATCCTGAAGATCTAGGGTATTTCCAGGAGCATAGCGGGGGCTGAAATGAGTCATAATAAGTCGATGGGCCCCAGCAGCTAAAGCTGTTTGCGCTGCCATTGTGGTTGTAGAATGCAACCTTTGAAAAGCCATGTCTGCATCTTGATGGGCAAAAGTTGCCTCGTGAATTAACACATCCGCATCCTGTGCTAATTGCACCGCGCCGTCACAATAAACTGTATCTGTACAATAGGAAATCTTACGGCCAATTTCTCTAGGTCCACATAATTCGCTGCCATTAATCACTCGTCCATCATCAAGGGTCACCGTTTCACCACGCTTAAGTTGACCATAAAGGCGACCGGCAGGAATTTGCAATGCCTTAGCTTTTTCTAGATCAAAGCGTCCTGTTCGGTCTTTTTCGGCTATGCGGTAGCCAAAAGCTGTAATGCGATGATGCAATAGACCACAGCTAACGGTGAACTCATCATCTTCGTAAATTACCCCTGGACGAACGGCGTGAACTTTGACAGGGTAAGAAAAGTGAGTGTGGGAGTAACGTGAGGCAGCTTGCAGGTATTCATTTAATCCAGATGGACCGTAGATATCAATTCGTTCTACATTCCCAGCTAAACCACAACTGGCAAGAAGTCCCATCAAGCCAAAAATGTGATCACCGTGCATGTGGGTGATAAAAATTCGGCAGAGTTGGCTACTTTTCAAGTCACTCCGCAAAAGTTGATGTTGAGTACCTTCACCACAGTCAAATAACCACAGTTCTGCCCGTTGCGGTAATCGCAGGGCGAAGCTGGAAACATTACGTGATCGCGTGGGTACCCCGGAACTCGTGCCTAAGAATGTTATCTGCACAGCGTTATTTAGCCTTCCTCTTGCTCAAGATGACACTCTACTGTCTATATTGGCACGGTTGTTGAGCAAAATACGTTTGGCAAGAAGCCACTTTTAAAGGCCCAACTGTATAACACTGAATGATTTATGTGTGATTAATTACAGTAATTATACATTTATCTCTAAAATAACATTATATTTTTTGATTAAAGATTAAGAAATATTTTTTTGACAAAAACTTTGCTATCTAAATGTATTGCACCACATTCTTGCTTCGGCATAGAGATTACCTTCGAGGGGGCAAAGTAGTTCTTCCAACGTAGGTTGCTGGAGCGAGTAGTGTTAGCGTCGCCCGCCGATTATTGTGAACTCCCCTGACTCCTGATGAGTCGGAATGCCCACTTGGAGGTTTTTGATCGGGCGGTGGCTGATATCCAGCTAGTGCAGTCTGACTTAAACCCAGCGTCATACTCAAAATACAACTTGTTAAAAGTTTGGCATCCAAAAGTTTGTGCAGGAGCCACTTCCTGTGAATCATTATCTTGTCTCCTTCGGCATCGCATTGAAAAAATCATAGAATCGTCCCTTGATAACCCATTCTTGACTTTGGACACTTAGTAAATCCTGAATTTTTAACTTAAACATTATCATTAGCTACATTTTTTATTAATGTTGCCAATCATCTGTGCTATTTATCCAAAATTTCCGAGAATATTGGCTAAAAATATTAGATAATTTTTCTCTCTAATTTTGAGTAAAATGCCTAAATTAATAGTTAAATACTAATGCAATTAAAGCTAGATTGGTTTTTTGTTTTCTGGTTGTTTTACAGGCATAATTACATCTTTCTCTGTTCAAAATTGATGATAGGAAACACCCCTATTTTGCTGGATAAAATGGTATTCTTAGCAAGACGAAAATCTATCCAAGGGGATAAATTGTCAATAAAATAGGTAATATATATTTTTTTATTACCACAAGTAAAACTTTACTACAGGCCAAGACAACTCACAAAGAGTCCCTCTAGGAGTAAGTGCTACTCGCCTAAATTTGCCTTTGAGTTGTCGAGCTAAATTTCTAAACTGCTGTGTTCCCCGACCTTCTCTAGATGAGTTTATACCCAAGCCATCATCTATAATGCTTAGAGTGTACCAGCCTTCAGATGAAGAACAAGTGACTTCAAGGCGGGTTACTGCTATGGCGTGTTTGCCGACATTGCATAAAGCCTCTTCCAGAAAGCGGCAGAGTCCCCGCTTTATTTCAACACTTAAGCCTCGCTCATCTATAGGGTCAAATGACCGGATTTTAACTCTAAGCTTTCTAAAGTAGGGAAAGTTTCGCTCTAAGACATGACTGTAGACTTGATAAAGAAGTTCGTGAAGAGGATCTTGCAAATTCAACTCTAAACCTTTTCCTAAATAAAGGCTACTATCTTGAGATGGAGGTTCTCGCTGTAAAAATTCATGAATTCCCCGTAGGTCATGATTCAGTTTTTCTAGTTCTTTTTCTATTTCTGCAAGTAATTCTGCTGATGGCGAATCTTGATCTCGAATACGCTTTAAAGCTTTTCCGAGTATTTGCAGTGGACCATTGTGAATCGTTTCAAATGTATGCTCAATGACGGTTTTGTGGGCTTTAATTCGAGAACGTAGTGCCTGATCATATTGATAGAAAGCCGTCATTCCTACACCATTAAAAGCCAAAACTATTATTGCTGGTATAAATGGAACCCACAAACCCCAAGTTAGAAATAAATAACTAATGGCTACTAGACTAGTGCTAGCAATTCCAACAGCCAAAAGATTTATTAATGGAGATGTTGTGAATCTAGCTAAACAAATCCCCAAGCTACCCCAACCTAATATCCAGATATATTCCCAGCCGTCAGACCAAGTATTTATTAGTGCTCTATTGTCAAGGGTTGCACTGATAATTTGGCTAACAGCATGGGCATGGATTTCTACTCCATAAATTTGCCCTGGGGCAGATTTAGTTGTAGATGGAATAGCAGAAGTGGTTGTGAAATCTTTACGACTAGGGGTAGTCATCCCAATAATCACAATGCGATCGCGTATCCACTCAGGCTGAAAATTTCCTGTTTTGATATCATTCAGAGATAAAGTTCTAAATCGTTCTCGACCACTACGAAAATTGAGTAGTACTTGAACACCACCAGCATCGGTTCGCACATATCCCCCAGAGTTAGGTAAAAACTGGGGTAATTCAGTATTTCCAAACCGCATAGCAGCGAGATCATGCTTGCCGTTTTCTAAACTAATGCCTTCAGCTGCTAAATAAATTTTTGCCAAAAGTAGAGACAATGAAAACTTGTATCCTTTAGGTGTTGGTGTTCCCAGCAGACTACGTCTCAATTTGCCATCAGCATCTGGGATTTGATCTACAAAACCAACTTGTTCAACGAGCAAGTATGGTGGTGCATCAACTTTCTCAGGTAATACTTTTTCAATAGTAATTAAATTCTTCATCTCCTTAACTGTTGTTACTAGTTCAGAATGCCCAGGTTCAACTGGCAGATCCCTAAAAATATCGAGTCCAATGACTCTAGGACTATAGGTTTGTAATTTTTTCAGCAAAAATGCGATTTCTTTATCTGGTATCGGGTAGGTTTTTAAACTACGGATGTCCTCTTCATTAATTCCCAGAATCAGAAGTCTTTCATCTATCTGTTCGGCAGGACGTATATGGAGAAAACTATCAAAAGCTAACCACTCTAAAGATTGTATTAAACCAGTTAGACGAAGGATAATCACTAGCCCTATCACTGCAATTCCTGGGATCGCGCCTACATGCCATATAACAATTTCCTCTTTAATTTTTTTCAGAAGTTCAGGCTGCATAAGTTTATTTCCTAATATTGATGCTTTAGTCATTAGTCTCTCGGTATTCGCCAATCAACAGATGAAACTCTTACTAATGACTAATGACAATTTATTAGCGAGCGACTCTCGGTTAATCAATTAACCCTTCTGTCCTAGCTCGTATTTCAGTTTGAATTCGAATATTTTTGCCTTCTTCAGGATAAACGTTTAAAGCATCTTGTAGCTTACTCCAGTAATGACGCACCATGCGTTCTGATATGCGCATTCTTTCAGCAATTGTCTTATCTTGCAATCCTTCTTCAAATGCTAATGTTAAAACCCTAAGCCACTCCGGTTTTACCTCTAATCCACAATGGATTCCTTTGATATCCTTTGTATGAGTTAATCCCTGTAATGCCCAATCAACTCTAGTCAACATTTCTTCGGTGGAAAGACTTTTATCCACGACTGTAAATCCTCCCTTATGAATATCAATATCAGGTCTAACCCTCACCAGTGTTCTGATATGAGCGCTTTGGACAACAATATTTAGGTTGGGGTAGTCTTTCATCAGAATTCTGAGGAGTTGAACACCTATATCGGGGCGTGCTGTCACTTTAGATTTTTCTGGAATTGAAAGATCCATAACCACAAGATCGGGCTGTGAAGTAGTCAGTTGAGTGAGAGCTTTGTTAGCATTGATAGCGGTGAAAAATTCAGCCCCTGGATAGTGTCTTTGCAGTACATCTACTGTTCCGCCCAAAACTGATTCATGGTCATCAATTACCAGAATTTTTAGCAATGCCTTCTCAGAAAAAGCTAGTTTCATAATAACAGCCTACTGATTGATTATGTAACTAACATCTTTTGCTTTTAATCTACGTAAACAAATCTGCTTATATTTGATTGTATTACTTATAATTTTTTAGTGATATGGCATTTCACGGCTATATTTATAACATTTGCGTAGATATCCGGTGAAGGCATTAAGGCAGAGTTATGAGTGATACTTACTTGTATTAGTACCGAACAAGCAGTAAATTACTATTACTATGAAAACATTTTATTAAGGTTAAAAGTTGTGAACTTAGCAAATATATGCTGAATTTATGAGGTTTTTATTTAAAAATCTAAAAAAAATAGCCATTACCATCATATAATTAATTTATGTTACTAAATTGAATTTGCAATTTTGCCCTTTAATTTAAATTTAATCTAACTAGAAGATAAAGACTAAGTTTGTTTGTAGTAAATTTCTATTATTTTTCAATTTACCATCAGATTTATTTATTTTCAATGGCAGATGAAAATTTATTTCAAATTAATTGTCTTTCTAAGCTTTAAAATCTAGCTAAATATGCTATTTTTTTGGTTGTCCCTATCTTTTTAAGAAATTGGACGTGATATTAATCTATGTGGATTCGTTTATAAATGATAAAAATGCCTGGTTCTGCCACAAAAAATTCAATGTTAGCAAAAATTACTACAGAGTACCATTTATATTCATAAATCAGTTATTAATCTTGCTTTTTTCAACATAAAATTTAGCGCTGTTTCTTCTTTAGAAATAATATCGGCTTTGGCATTCATGCCTGGTTGAATACGGCATTGGTATTTACCATTTCCAAACGAAATAGTGTCAGGTTTAATTGTCACTTCAAAATAGCTGGTAACAGGAGTTGTAGAAACTGGTATTGCTACACCTATATTACTGATTTGAGGTGTGATTACATCTGGAGAAATAGCGTTGACAACACCATTAAGAGTGCCGTAATTAGGATAGGGGCAAGCATCAACGCGCAATTGCACTTTTTGACCAACTGTAACTTTTTGAATTTCTGCTGTAGGAATCATCGCCTTAATTACTAGAGGACTATTCTGAGGAACGATTTCAGCAATAGATTCGCTTGCACGCACTACTTGACCAGGGTTTCGTAAATTTAGCTTGAGGATGATGCCGTCACTGGTGGCGCGAATAATGCTACTTTGCAGTTGCATTTCCAGTTGCTGGAGTTCTTTTTGATATTGCTTGACTTGGTTTTGCATTTCAACTCGTCGCTGAATTAAAGATTGTTTTTCTTGGTTCAAAGTAGCGATTGTTGCTTCACCTCTAGCAGTTTCTTGGGCAATGCGTTCTCGGGCAATCGTAATTGTTGCCGTAGTAGGATTGATAGCTGCTTTAGCTGATTGAACTTTAGCTTTGGCAATGTTAACAACTTGTTTTTCGGCTTTAAGTATTAATTCTGTCTGCTCAACGACTAGTTTTTTCTGCTCAAATTCACGCCGACCGATTGCACCAATTTGCGCTAGCTGCTCATAGCGATCGCGATCCATCTTCGCAAATTCTAAATCTGCTTGGGCTTTTTGCAAATCTGCCTTTGCTTTTTCCAAGCTTGCCTCTGCTGCCAGCAATTCGCTTTGAGCGGTAATTTGGCGCGTTTGATAGTCCCATTGGTTGCGGGCTAAATCTGCTTTGGCGGATGCAACAGTTCGCGCTATTACTCTCCCCTCAGCTAGAATCTGGGCTTCTAAATCCCTGTTTTGGGCATAAATTTGAATTATTTGTAACCTAGCCTGTTGAATATTGTCTTGCAGTTGGCTCTTTTTGATTTGCAGTTGCTCAGTATCAAGATAAGCAATCTCATCCCCTTGTTTGACAATTTGATTTTCTTTAACGAAAATACTTTTAACAGTGCCGTCCTTTTCCGGTTGCACCAGACGAATTTCACCCATAGGACGCACAGTAGCAGCCGCTTTTACCGTTACATTGTATTTCGCCCATGAAGAGAGGCTAACTCCAGCAACAACAGTCCCGACGAGAATCATTCCTGCTAAGGATGTCCAACGGCTAATAGGAGGAAGAAATTCCTCAGTTTGAATCGATGGTAGGAGTTTTTGATTATGGGTGTAGAGCATATTATTTTTATATAATTAAGGAATTAAAAAATCCAAATGGTCTCCTGGTTTGGCTCGTAGATCCTCCAAATAACCTTGAAGTTTTAACCTTCCCTGATCTAGCAATACAACCCAATCAGCCCGATTAATTACCCTGGGACGGTGGGTAATTAAAATCGTGGTTTTACCTCGGCGATGCTTAAATAATTGATCCAAAACTTGAGCTTCACTCACTGGATCTAGTCCACCAGTTGACTCATCCAAAATTAGAATAGGTGGATCTGTGACAATAGCTCGTGCTATTGCCAATCGTTGCCGTTGTCCACCAGAAATATTAGCGCCAAATTCACCCAAAATAGTTTGATATTTTTCAGGAAGTTTACTAATAAATTCATCAGCCTCAGCAATTTGGCAAACTTTGACAATCTGCTCAAAGGTAACATAAGGTGCTCCTAAGCGAAAGTTCTCTACGATAGAACGACTCCAAAAGTGAGCATCTTGGGGGACAAGTGCCACCTGCTGCCGGAGACAATCAAGAGAAAGATCTTGTAGGTTATAAAGTCCAATCTGAATATTGCCCGATTGCAGTGGATATAATCCAGCAATTAGTTTAGCTAAAGTACTTTTACCACAACCAGATTTACCAATTAGTGCAGTAACTTTACCACCAGGAATTGTTAAAGAAAAATCTTCTATTAGGTCAAGCCGACCCATATAGTGAAAGTTAATCTTAGTGAAAACTATGTCAGCATCATTAGAAATATTAGCAAAAGGTTTCTTACCATCGCCTTGATTTTCTGGGGTGGCATCTATAACTTCTGTCAGACGTTGTGTGGCAGTTCTCGCGTGAGTAAATTGATCAACAAAACTGATAATAGTACCAATTAATCCTAAAAAATTACCGTTCATTGAGTTAAATGCAAGTAGTTGCCCTATACTCAGATTTTCAATCGGGTTAATTACCAAATTGCCGCCAAACCAGAGCAAAATAATGCCACCAATAGCAGAAATAAAACTAGAAAATGTATTATTAATAATGCCAATTTGCATTGTGTTAAATGTGATGGCAGCAAGCCGACCAAATCGGCTTTGTAATTCATCCAAGAATTGCGGACTAGATGTGGTAGTTTTGAGAGTAAGTGCGCCTTTAAAGGTTTCTACTAAAATACCTTGTGTTTCTGCTTCTGTAACTAAAAGCTCACGGGTTTTTTGCTGCAAAGTCGGCTGAAACACAATAGTAGATAGGGTCATCACCACAGCAAAAATTAAACCTACAGCGGTAAGTTTCCAGCTATAAAAAATCATCAAGCCTAGAGATATTAGCGCAATAAAAAATTGGCTGGGTAGACTGATAACGACTTGAGCAACTAATTGATTAATCTGTGCGATATCTTGCAAGCGGCTAACGATTTCGCCACTGCGACGAGCTTCGTAATAACTTAAAGGTAATCTAAGAATTTGCCGCCCAAATTCTAGAACTAGCCCCAGTTGCAGACGCTGAGCAAAGTGAGCAATTAAGTTAGACTGCACAAATGAAAGGCTATTAGAAATCAAATTCATCACTACTACGGAAATTGCCACAGTAGTGAGTAAATTGGTATCACCCCGAACCAGGACATCATCGGTGAGTAGTTGTAGCAGAAAAGGGGAAGCTAAAGATAGCAATCCTAAGAGCAAATTCAGGGGTAAGACTTGAGCTAAAATGGCTCGATAAATCCAGACGCGCTTGAAGAAACGCCAAAAGCCACCAATTTGATCATCCTTTTGGGCAAAAAAGCGAATTGGATCTGGTTCCAGTAACAGGATTAACCAATCTGTCCAACCTTCTGCTAAGTCTTGTTTAGAGAGATAACGGATGCCTACTGCTGGATCGACAACTAGACACTTTTTGCCTTTCTTGCCGTATAAAACGACCCAGTGATTCCCTTTCCAGTGAATAATGGCTGGTAAAGGTGCTTCATTCATTCGGTCGAGAAGTTCTGCTGAAGTTTTGACTGAACGAGCATTAAACCCAAGTGTTTCTGCTCCCCGCTTTAGCCCTAATAAAGTTGTTCCAAATTGTCCGGTGCCTACGGCTTCACGGACGTGGTTGAGGGTAAAACTTCGTCCATAATGTTTGGCAATAGCAGCAAGGCAAGCAGCCCCACAGTCTTCTTCACTATGCTGTTTAACAAACTGATATTTCATAAGCAAAGCACCCTACAGAAAAAATCAGAAGACAGAGGTAATGTCATTCTGTATATATATTTCTGGAATTATTGAACATAATAAAAGATAAAAAACAGCAACGAAAATTATTTTGGCTATCAATTTATATGATGAAGCTTATACTACAATATAGCAGGATAAAAATGTTTCTACTGCTCAAAATTTAACTAGTTCAGCTAAATTGCAGTACTTAAAATTATAGAATATTTAATTTCTAAATTTTAAATTTATTTGCGAAAACTTATATCTAGTTTCTTGTTTGTTATTAAAAACAATATCTCCTACGGAAATATTATTTTCTTGACTAGCATAAGTCTCTATATCTATCTTGTTAAAAACTAAACGAAATGGTTTTAAGTTAGAAAAAAAACCGCCAGATACGGCTTCTTGTTCCTGCTCAGACAATACGATAAATAAATCCGAATTTTGGTTTTTGATGTTATCAGACATTGTGTTGACTCAGCTATCTAGTACTATATACAGGTTTCTAAAACACGAATATGACACATTGATGTGTTAGTAGAAGGGGTCAGCTATCAGCAAGAGGTATTAATTAATCTCATCTCCGGAAATACTTTATAGCTGATAGCTGACCAAAAAGCAAAATCGATATCGATTAGAATGAAAACAGAATGCAATGACTTTATGTTTTTTCCCCGTACTAAACTAAACTTCTAATTTACACATTGAGCTAGAAAAGCGTTTGGCGTAAAATTTAGAAGGCAGGAGAAGTGATGTAATTTTGTTTAGGCAATAAATTAAATAAAACTTATTGCCTAATCTAATTACTGACTTATATGAGAACGATAACTTATGCTAATTTGAGCTTGTAATACTTGCTAGCGTCAGTCTTGATGTTCTCAGAAGTTGTGTATTGTTTAATCTGGCTACCATTCTTGTTGGAGGATACATCGCTAATGAGGGTGAAATTTTGTTGGTAGAAGTTAGTGTTTAGATAATCCTCAACTTTTGTGCCAACTGAACCACCAGATACAACTTCTTGTTGTTCGACAGACAATTCGGTAAATAGTTCGTAAGACATGGTAGAAGTTTCCTTGATTTGGATTATCGCTGAGAGTAAATCACCACTTTCTGGCTGCTTAACTCCCCGCTTGTTAATACAATACCGCCAAGTAAATAGCTAATTCATTTACATTTTATGCAAACTTAATTACCAGGTTTACAAACCTCAATTACATAATTAAGCCAGTGCAATTTCTGAAAAATACAAAAAATAAAAATCCCTCTTTGGCCTGTTTACTTCCAAGAGGTTAATCAATATCTTCCCAAGTATTCAGCTAGTAAATAAAATTTTTTGTTCCACTATAAGTTAACAAACTGAGTTTATGTTTACCTTCAGACTGAGATTTCCTTGCTCTAACCTCAAGACACCCGATTTTCTAGATTTCATCCATCTAAATGTGGCAGTACTAAAGCAGAATCGCTAACAAAGCTGCTTGCCAACGCTTACCTCATATCATGTGCGTCAAATTGCCCACAATAGCGGTTATTAGAAATTTTCAACTGGACATGATTTTGGAGGGCTATCTCTCGTACTGAGTAAACCCGGCGTTGTCAAATTGGAAAAGCTAATTTTATTTCAACCGGGCAAACAGAGACCCTGTGATTGTTTGTAGGGAAACCACAGGAGTAATGTAGTCCGTCTCTCAAGGCTTGTCAGCTGCTTGGTGAGGGCTAATCAACGGAAGATTATCGATCAGCCGCTCGCAAATCGCTGTTAGTTGCTCTGGAGTGCTAACCGGGCTTCGCGGCTGGGGCAGTTCGGTATTAGGCCAGTTGGGTAGATTATTACAAGGACATAACAATGCTGGCATGCCAACGCTGCGTATGGGTACTGGCATAGCACAACGTCCGCAAGGTAGCATCTCCCATGCTGGTGTCAGCAGTTCGGCAATAGTTTCATGGGTGCCCTCCAGGTAACAGTCACCAGTTTGCGGTGAGAGGATGCTTTGCCAGCACTCTTCAAACTCTTGACTATAGCGATCGCCTTTTAGCACTTGTTGCGGCAAAAAGCTTGTTTTACCGTTGCTCGCCATAACTTTCTTCCCTAACTGAAACCAGTAGGCAAGATATCCTTTTACTTCTTGTTTGGTTGCCATAGCCTAATTTTAGATTTTAGTTGGGAAATTTTAGTTGTTGAATCTTAAATTTTGAATTAAGACTTTGGTACTGGTAAGGTTGAACCAAGAAGGCTGAGATTGAGAACATGGCCGCCAGTGACTAAATAAACGGCTTCACAGGTTGCACCTAACTGGCGTACTAAAGAACCAAGGCGATCGCGAAATTTCCTTCCAAGGGGATAAGCTGGCACTATACCCCAACCTGTTTCTTCGGCTACAAATAGCATATCAGCTGCGACCAACTGCACTGTTTCTAGCAACTCTGAGAGGGTGTTTTCCCATTTCTGGTCGTCTTGTTCTAAAAGATTAGCCACCCAAGTTCCCAAAGAATCAACCAAAAGGCAGGTATTTGGTTTGGCATCAGCCAGGGTAGCAGACAGTTCCACGGGTACCCAGAGAGTCACCCAATCTTGAGGACGGCGTTTTTGGTGTTTTTGAATGCGTTGCTGCCACTCTTGATCATCTGGGTGATCACTAGCTGTTGCTACGTAAACTACTGTTTTTCCTGACTGCATGGCTAAAGTTTCTGCCCATTCACTTTTACCTGAGCGTGCTGGACCTGTAACCAAAATAACTTTGCTCATATTAATTTAATGGTAATTCTACCAGATTTGACAGCAGATAAACTTGCTGTGTCGGTTTTCATCACTGTTTCCGATAGTATGTATAAGAATAATATTTTTTTTCAAAAAAAAATGACGTACTCCTTAATCTTCTAGAACCCTGTTGCTTATTGTCGGAGTGCCTCTTGCCTGCCTACACAAGTAAGTTTATTAATCAAATCGGACTCCCATAGATTTTGCACCCTTGCTGTGAAAATTTATAATAATAGTCTGCCTTAAAGTATTATTCCCGCTATAGAATCAGGAAAAGTCACTCAATATTTGCCCTTTTAACAACTCTATTGTCAATTATTCAACGCCACTGGGGACAGAAAACTTGAGGTTATTTTTATGAAAGCAGGCTTAAAACGCATTGAAGCTACTCTACATGATTTAGGGAATCGTGGCACTGCCCTATCGGCAGAAGCAGGTGATTCAGCCAAGCGGTCTTTCTCCTTTAGGATCAGTATCAGCGCCACCGAATCCACAGTACATACACCGTCTTCATCTGATGAGGAAATAAAGACAGTTGACCTCAGCCCAGATACCGCAAATAGCGATCCCCCAGAAACAAATTTATTTCCCCAACATGAATCTGTGCAGACCTTTCCTGCACAAGACGGCGGTAGCAAAACACCTAGCTTACCCAAATTTAAAACTCCCAGCTTCAGTAGCCATCGTCATGGAGCCAATCCGGCTCTGGCAATGAATTTATTGCAAGAAATTCAGGAAACAGTCGCCAATTGGCAAGTAGAACTGCAAAAAATCCTCCAGCAAATTCAAGACATTTATTTAGAAGGTCCGATTGTTAATGGCTGGTTAGAATCGAATCCGCCAGAACCAGAACAGGCTGGAACAGCAACTCTGCGTCATGCAGAAGTTGACCGCCTGATGAACTACGTAGAAGAAATTTGCGGAAATGGTAGCACAGTATCCTATCAATCACCCCTTCAGGGCTACCGCCTTTGTGGTTTGGATACTGCGGGTAAAGTCTGGTCGCGTCCATGTCCACCAGATCAGGTTCCCACGGTTGGAATTGCGATCGCCCGTTACCAAAAATTACGCCAACTCCTAGGACGCAAGCAATATCTAGAAACTCGTCTGGGTCAACTGGCTGAAACTCTTGTAGTTTTACACAGCCACATCCAACAAGCGTGAAGTTTAAGAGATTATTTCCGCAAAACCTCGGTTGGTGGATTGTTCATTTTTGTTTTAAATTAACAGGCAATAGGCGATTATTAGATTGGCGATTCGATCTCAAATTCAAAATTTAAAATGCACAATCAACCCCATGCCAGAAACCCAAATCTCTGCCATTATTTGTACTCATAATCGAGATACCTATTTAGGTGCGGCGATTGATAGCCTTTTAGGGCAGGATTTTGCTGCTGACTTTGAAGTTGTGGTGGTAGATAATGGGTCTAGCGATCGCACCCGTGAAGTTGTAGAACAAAGAGCCGCCAATTCCCGCCTGAAGTATATATTTGAACCCATCATCGGTTTGTCTGTCGCCCGCAACACTGGTGCCAGACTTGCTAGAAGTGAGATTCTTGCTTATTTGGATGACGATGCCGTAGCTAGCCCTGGCTGGCTACAAGTTTTGTATTCTGCCTATCAAAATAATTCAAAAATAGCGATCGCCGGCGGCAAAGTTACTCTATTATGGCCCCAAGGAATCCAACCACCACGCTGGTTATCGCCCGGATTAGCCGGAAATTTGGGGGCATACGACTTGGGGGATAGCATAATCTACATTGATCAGCCTGGTTCTACCCCCAGAGGCTTGAATTACTCCATCCGTCGCAGTTTTTTGGAAGAAATTGGTGGTTTTGATGTTCACCTTGGACGTGTGGGCAAAAACTTATTATCTAATGAAGAACTGCAAATGACCGAATTTGCCTTAGAGCGTGGCTGGCAGGTCGCTTATCTTCCAGAAGCCATAGTTGCTCACAATGTCGCCCCAGAGCGTCTCAACCGCTCCTGGTTTTTAAACCGAGGCTGGTGGCAGGGTATTAGTGAGTGCTATCGGGAACAACTCGCGGGCAAAGCTGGTATTTCTCAATTGCCACGGGGTGGCGAAAGGTTTTTGCGTGGATTATATAAAGCATTGCAATATTTTTCTGATCCAGCAGAACGCTTTGATAAACTGGTTTATGCCTATGGTCAGATTGGTTACTTAAACGCTGCTATTCAAGGTCTGTTATCTACAGCAAATAAGAAATAAGAAATAATAACTTATATGTCATCAAAAATCCCAGTCACCGTAATCATTCCCGGAAAAAACGAAGAAGCAAACTTGCCTGCCTGCCTCACCAGTCTTCAGAATGCAGATGAAATATTTCTGGTAGATTCTCAAAGTAGTGACAAGAGCGTCGAAATTGCTGAGAGTTATGGTGCAAACGTCGTGCAATTCGATTTTAATGGACAATGGCCGAAAAAGAAAAATTGGTCACTAGATAACCTTCCTTTTCGCAACGAATGGGTACTGATTGTAGATTGTGATGAGCGCATCCCCCCTGAACTTTGGGAAGAAATTGATCAAGTAATTCGCAATGACGAATATGCAGGTTACTACCTCAACCGCCGTGTATTTTTCTTAGGAAAATGGATTCGCCACGGGGGAAAATATCCCGATTGGAATTTACGTTTATTTAAACATCAAAAAGGCCGCTACGAAAACCTCAATACTGAAGATATTCCCAACACTGGTGACAACGAAGTTCACGAACACGTTATCTTACAGGGAAAAGTTGGCTATCTCAAAAATGATATGCTCCACGAAGACTTCCGCAACCTGTATCACTGGTTAGAAAGACATAACCGCTATTCTAACTGGGAAGCCCGTGTTTATCTTAATTTGCTTACAGGTAAGGATGGAAGCGGCACTATTGGCGCTAATTTATTTGGTGATGCGGTGCAACGTAAGCGCTTTCTGAAAAAAATATGGGTACGCTTACCATTTAAACCATTATTGCGGTTTATTTTGTTCTACATTATTCAGCGCGGTTTTTTGGATGGCAAAGCTGGATATGTTTATGGACGCCTACTGAGTCAATATGAATATCAAATTGGGGTGAAACTTTACGAATTACGCAACTGTGGTGGTCAGCTAAATACTGCAATCACTCCTAAATCTGCTACGCCATCCTTAACTCAAGAAATTGAGCAAACAGCAACTTAGAAAAAGTTGAACCATGATTAATGACCAATGACCAATGACTAATGACTAATGACTAATGACTAATGACTAATGACTAATGACTAATGACTAATGACTAATGATGAACCTTTTGTAGATTTACGCAAGTATGACCAATCTTGGTTTGATCGGGGGCGTCCAGGTTGGTATATTTTAATATGGTGGCTGGTGCAGGCGATCGCCTTTCCCTTGACTCCCCAACCACTAAATATTTTGCGTTGTGCCATCCTGCGGCTATTTGGTGCTCACGTTGGCAAGGGCGTATTGATTCGACCCACAGCCCGCTTTACTTACCCTTGGAAAATCACCATTGGCGACTACAGTTGGATTGGAGATGACGTAGTTTTATACAGCCTTGATGAAATTCACATCGGTACACACTGCGTCATTTCTCAAAAAAGTTATCTCTGTACTGGGAGCCATGATATCCAAGACCCTGCTTTCGGTTTGAAAACAGCGGGGATCACTATTGGCAATGGGGCATGGGTGGCAGCATATTGCTTCTTGGGTTCAGGAGTGCAAATCGGGGCTAATGCTGTAATTGGCGCTCGTAGTAATGTTTTTACGCACATGCCCTCTGGGCAGGTTTGTTGGGGAAACCCCTGCCGTCCCCAGTATCCGAGGCAGAAACAAGAGAGTCAACAAATTCTCTAAGGCTTTGCTGAGACAATAGGTTCTGCTGCAACATCATCAAATTGGAAGCTCGCCAACAAATTTTGCCACTCTGCCTGAAGTGCTAGATCTTGGGGATATTGCTGGCGCAGTTCTGCTAGTTTCGTTAGTGCTTCATGCCAGACGCCATTTTGGGCGTATATGGCAACTTGTTGTTGCGGTGTTGCTGTTTTTAGCTTTTGGGCAACTTCCTGACTGAGGTTGACTCGTTGAATTACACCTGCAACATAAACATAAACTGGTAGTGATTCCTTGTTTTGGTTACAGTTGACGGTTAAAAACCAACGGTATCGTTTGCCCACTTCTAACCGGGAAGTATTGGCAGGCAGAGAAACGCGGATGATTCCTGGCTGATCTGGTAGGGAAAGAGGCACTATTTGGTAGATAGAGTTATCTTGCTCATCTTGCAAGACAAATTCAGCTGTATAGGCAGAAGCCTTGGTATATGGCACATAGAATAACCAGGTTGGGTTTTCTTCAGTCGTTAATCCCCAAACATCGGTCACGTAATCGGGTTCCTTGCCTTTCTTGGTAAATGGCACTAATGCAGTGAGTTCAGTATTGACTTTTGGACACTCACCACGCTTGGCTCCTCCACGGGAACGCCCACCAGGAGAAGGACCTGGCGGAGGTGCGGGTAAATTAAAGCTGGCGATTTGAGCGGTAACCGTTTTGCTATTAGTGCGATCGCTAAGTAGGCGACCAGACTTTAGTGGGGCTGGTTTCGCTAAAACTGCGGTCAGGCTACCCAGGAAGCTGGTGCCGCTCAGGGTTAGTGCTAAAAACAGTTTTATTGGTTGTGAACTTGGCTTCATAAAAATTTTCCCTTCCGTAAAAAAATCTTTTGGATTCAGCAATAACCAGAAACACGACAGGGAGACTTGAAAATCAGCACTTAAAACATCAAGTTTTGAACCAGCCCTAGGTATTTCAGCTTTTGAATTTTGAATTTTGAGTTGATATCAAGCCCACTGTCCCGACCAACGACAAAGCTGATGGCACAAATGGCACCCAAGTCCCCCAGATTAATAAACTAAAGCAAAGTATGTACAGAACGCCAGAGGTGATACCAACTACCAATGCCACTTGAGTAAACGATCGCCACCGCCAAACAAGCAGTACCCCCCCCACAGACCAGCTCCATATCCAAACCATCTCAACCCAGAGTGGCCAAACTCGCAGTAAGGGACGCTTATCCAGGACAGCACTGAGGATTTGGCTGACCATTTGCGCTTGCACCAGTACTCCTGGCATTTGTTGGTCTAAGAAAGTTCCGTAGGGCGTAGACCAGGTATCTGGAGAATCTCCTTTTGCCGTCACGCCAATCAAAACAATCCGGTCTTTGATCGCACTCGGGTTCACTTGACCAGCTAAAAATTGCGTTAGCGTCACCTGTTCAGCTATCTGCTTTGAGGAACGATAGTTAAGTAAGATTTGTCCCTTGGCCTCGATTTGATAACCGCTAGAGCGAGACTTAAGAGAGGAAAAAACCGTATCGCCCAGTTGTAAATCACCTTGTGTAGTGAAGCTAGCTTTAATTCCTAATGCCGATAGATAACGGAATGCCAATTGTGTACTCAGAGCATAGGGGGCAGAACACAAGGAGGCAGCCTCTTGGTTCATGAACATCAGATGCCGACGCACAACCCCATCATCATCATGAATGAAGTCGCTGAATCCCAAATTTTCCTTGGGGATTTCTGGCGGTGGCTTAATGCCTTTGGTTTTGGCTGTGGTATCGCTCCCCTTACACACCCCAATCAAGTTTCCAGTCTGCTGGAGACGAGAGCTTAATTCTGGCTGTTCAGCGGAAAAATCACGGTAGATATCCAAGCCAATGGCCCTGGGTTTGTACTCCTCAAATCTTGCCAGCAGTTTGTTGAGAGATTTATCGGAGAGGGAAGTTCCTTTTAAATACTCGCCATTTTGCCGTTGATTTGCCAGGTCTTGATCGTCAATTGTCACTACTAACAGGCGCGGATCAACGCCCTCATCAGGGCGCGATCGCATCATCTGATCTAGGGCTTTTAGCTCTCCACTTTGTAGCAGTCCCAAAATCCTCACCCCACAGACTAAGGCAGTGATCAACAGATTCGATAGCAACGCCACCTTCAAGGGGTGCCCGGGGGGTGGGGGTGGAGGAATTAATTTTTCGTCGTTTTTGTCCCTTAACTCGTCCCAAGTGGGTGGTATCTGCGCCGGATTTTGGCAAATCACTGGGAGCCAAGTTGCACAAGGAAATCTATCTTCCAGCCCTTGCAACCTTTCCCGCGCTTGCCGCACTGCTTGATATAAAGTTTCACCGCTAGCAAAACCTTGGAGAAAATACTTTAAGAACTCCTGGGCCACTTTATCTGGCACGGGTTCACGCATGACGATGATCTGAGGAATTTGCAAATCAGCTAGTTCTCGCGCCAACCCCAACCCATCACAAGAATTGAAAATTGCTAGCTGCAAGCCACGTTCAATGGCTTTTCTGAGTGCATACTTTAACTCGCTGATTGTCAGGCTATCGGTTTTATTCAGGTAGATCCGCCCAAATTCGCCATTTTCTTGACTGGAACTATGTCCGGCGAAGAACAGAATATCCCAGTTGTTTCCCCAGAGATGGTCTGTCAATTCTTGGCGCTGTGGTTCTACCACAAACTTGACTTTTGCGTGATTACATTGGTGTAGTAAAGCTTGGTCAGCGTCGGTGTCAATCCCCTGACTATTGCCCAAAATTGCCAGAATGTTTACCAACGGGTTGGGAGTGTGTGGCTTCTGAATGTGATCGTAGGTCGGCGAAGACAAAGCAAGTTCAGCTTTCGGGTAGCGTTCCAGCAAGTCCCAAAGATGCCAAGGTAATCGTTGCAATTGGCTATTTTCTGTTTGTACTATCACCCGTAATTCTTCTGAGGGCGATAATCTTTCCAGCCATTTCTCCCGTAGGGAACGAAACTCCGTTGCTTGGAGCCAGTGGTTGATGTGTGCCCGTAAAATACAAGCACTATTCTCACACTCTTGTGTCATGGACACATTCGTTACCTGGTCATTGTCAGCATGTAGGCGATAACGGTTACCCAACTGTCGATAACTAGACTGCCAATGGCTATAGTGCAATGGCATTTCCGGTGATGGAGGTAGCTTCCCCGATATTTCTGTTGAGGGGCGCTCGCGTTCTTCGCCAATCTGGAGAGTAACTGCAAACCCCTGGTCAAAACTACCCTCTCCGAATTTCAACACCACTAACTTACCCATGACTCAGTTATTGCGTCTTCAACTTTCTAGGACTGGTAATTACCAATTACTCACAGAGCTATGGAAATCTGCTGGCTTTAAATGATGAATTCTTCCATGACACTAGTATCATTTAAGGCTACCATAACACTAAACTGTTCTTTAGGTTCACCGCTTAACTTCAACTGTAGGTAGTTATCGGATTTTCTGGCTTGAGCGGCCAGAAGCACTGATCCTGACCCATCTAGAACGGTCAACTTTAATCCTTGTGGCAGGTGTATTTGATTACCTGTGGGCCATAACTTGAGGAAAATACCAGTTTGTTGGTTAGCTTCGGGGCAGATTTCGACTTTTAAGATAACAGGTTGGTTGTAGCCTTTAAGACCCAGATCAATCAATTTTGCCATGTCTGGTTGTTGTGGGACATTTTTTTCAACAATTTCTAACCGGCGAAAGGCATTAGCTGGGGTGAGTTCTGGTGTGTTTAATAAGGATTCAATACTTTGCCAGCCTGCGTCAAATATACCGGCAAACCACTGACTTAGATTCACCAATTGCTTCATTTGTCTGGGTTGCTTGATTGAGGCAGCGGAGAATTGCTGTTGATTTAAAGGCGATTTTTCAGTGGCAACATGAGAGACAAAACTCAGTTGTCCCAAGTGTTCGATTAAGGCTTCGAGGGGTTGCAGTTGACTTAAAGGTAGTTCTTCAGTAGCAACATGAGGAACAAAACCCATTAGTCTTACCTCTTGGCGCGATTCGTCAATTTTTACTACTACATAACCCACCCGCTCTTCCCATGTCTCTGGGGGAATGGAACATATCTGCTGATTTGGAAGCAGAGGACGACATTCCAGGCGTCCAACTGAGGGTAACTCCAAGTCAGCCACATTTGTACAGCAGCGCAAAATATGGTTCCAACTGTCACTGGCTTCAAGATCAGTGGGAATTGCCATCATTTGCATATAGTCATTCACCACCCACACAGCCAGTGTATTCAGCCTAACTTGCTCTGCTTTTTCAGAAGTAGGCTGTTGGCTTGCAAACTCCTGGGCAGTTTTAATAGCTTTTTGGGTAATTGGCAAGGTTAAAGCAAAATCGTCTAGCTGATAGGTGGTGTTAGTCATGGTTCAGTACCGAGTCATCAATGGGGTTATACACATATCGCTCGCATTCACGAAATTTATGCGAAAAAATCAGTTATGGATGTGGTTAAAGCCAATTACCAATTAGCACATAGGCAGCCCAAAACCCTGGTGTGTTGTAGTTCGGATGTTTTAGTAGGTGTAGCTGTGCACGGCGGAGAGCTTCGGCTTTAGTGACCTTGCTGCTTTTGAGTTGTCGATAGAATTCACCTACAAATAAGGCCGTCGATTCATCATCTATCTGCCACAGGGAGGCCACAGTACTGTGTGCCCCCGCTCTGACTGCTGCCCCTGCTAGACCAAGGGCGGCGCGGTTATCTCCGGCGGCTGTCTGACAGGCGCTCAAAACTAATAATTCTATTTTGGTTTGATTTTGATTGCTCAGGAGCTGATCGAAATCCTTAACTTTGATTGGACTATCAGCAGCCAAGATAAAGGTGTTTTCAGCACGGGAACTAAACTCACCGTGTGTTGCTAAATGCACGACATTAAATTGAGTTGCATTAATCTCACTCTTGAGTGCGTTTTGGGTAAACTGCTCATCCAGTAAGCTGGTGGTCGCCACTCCGGCTTGAGCAATGAGTTTTAATTCAGATTTGATGGCTGGCAAGGGTGAAAATCGGGAAAACTCTGGCGGGGGCTGGGTTAAGCCAGCAGTTAGGGCTTTTAGCAGTTGTGGCACTAACGGTTTAGGATCAAGGAGTTGCAATCCAACGCTGAGGGCGATCGCATATTTCTCTACTAAAAATTGTTTGCCATCATAGAGAGATGCCATTGGTAAGTTGCGTAACGGCCCATCTAGCACAAACACCAGCGTCTTTACTTCACTGGCCAGCAATTCTGACTCAATCGGTTGGAGCAGCCAGTTATAAACTTTTTGTGACTGGATTTTGACCGCTTTGAGTGCCGAGGGACTGACAAGATCAGCTCGCAGTTGTGTTAGTGTTTTTTCTACATCTGCTTGGGGAATTTTGGTTCTGTAATGCCGCAGGGGTTTATTGGGAATTTTGACAATGACCTGGACTTGTTGGGGAAGAATAATTGGATAAAAAATAGCGGTAGTCGGATTATCTTTGTCTACCAATTGATCGAGAGATACTTTCTGACCTTGCAGACAAGCTTCCCGAAAGAAGTTGTCTAATTCTGCCAATTGTAGGGCTTCAATCCGCTCTCTTGCTTTCTCTAGTATTGTTTCGTCCTGTTTTTCTTCTTGGGTTTGCAACAGTAACTCTACTGACTGTCGATACACTGGTTCTACACTGTCTCGAAAGTTGAATTGCACCTCTGGATTAACTGCTACTAGGTCACTGCGGAGGGACTGGAGGGTTTCTACAGCAGTATCATAGGCCGCGATCGCACCTTTGATGTCTTTTTGTACCCGCAGTAATCTGCCTAACTGCCACTGCAAGCGATAAGCAATTTCTGGTGCATTGCCGGACTGAGCTAGAAGTAATCCCTGCTGGGTGAGATTTTGTGCGAATGATATCTGTCCAGTCTTCTCGTACAAGCCGCCCAGACTCTCCAGTGTATAAGCCTCTGCCCGCTTGTCACCTAAACTGCGGGCTTGCTGGTTGGCTCTAGCGAGTAATAGAGCTGAATCTTTAGTAGTGAATACTGAAGGAGAACTATTACTTACCATCCTCGACTCAGCAGTTCTAACTTTGATCAAACTTTGGGCAAAGTTGATGTGAGCATAGACGCTGGCACGACTGGGGGGGAGTTGATCGAGTTGGGATTGAATCAAGGGTAATAAGGTTTGAGCTGCTGCCAAGTTTTTCGTCTCGATCAGTAGGCTGAGGTGATTTAGTTGTGCCTGGACTTTTGTCAAGGGTAAAGGAGATGCTGCGACTGTTTGTTGATAGTAGTCGATTGCCTGCTCTGTTTGCTTTATTGTCCGGGCGTAGTTCCCTAAGCTGAAAAAACTGGCTCCAATATCAACTGGCGATCGCCAGCGTTGAGCAATTGCTAGACTTTCTTCTAGTGCCTTGAGCGACTTTTCTGGCTCACCCATTAACAAAAAAGTATCACCGAGCGATCGCCCCCCTATGGCCTTTTCTAGAGAATCTGGTTGAGATTGTAATTTCTGATACACAAGTTCTAGTTTTTCTACAGCACGTTGGTAAAAACCCTGAGTTCGCCACGCTTGTGCTTGATTGAGGAGCGATCGCACTACACCGCTTTGATTTTCTGCTTGTTGATAAATTTCTTCTGTCTGCTTCCAAGTTGCCAAAGCGGCTTCTGGCTGTCCCATTAATAGTTGCAGACGACCTTGGATATCTAGTGACTGGGCTAATACTTGTAAATTTTGGCTTTTATCCTGTCCCTCTAGCAACTTTAAGCTATCTTTAACTGCCTGCTTCGCCTGAGTCCATTCACCGAGTTGCTGGTAAGCTAGGGAAGTATTGCTGAGAGTAGCAGCAAGTCTGAGGGTATCGCCCTGTTGTTGGTATTCCTGGGCTGCCTGCTTTAACACTTGCACGGACTGTGCAAACTTTCCCGAATCATATAACACTTTGCCCTGTTGTAGTAGTGACGCTGGGGCAGCCTCTAGTATTGGAGCATTAGTACCATTGATTGGCAGTTTGGATGAAGTATTAATTTCCGGAACTCTTGCCAGGACAGGGGAACCAAGAACGCACAGCAAAACCGTTAAGAAGTACAAAAGCAACCGAATTGCTTTTAGCCTTTTAACTTTGACAAAATTGGACACAGAAAGCCTATTTACTGTATTCATCGGCATGGCAAGAAGTACCTGATAAGGGAGTTTTACCAAACTGGAAGCAGGCAGGGAGCCAAGAGTAGGGGACAAAGAGTAATTATTGAATTGGTCTCTTTCCTGTCTCAGATAATGCCGAATGCCCTCGAATCTTCATAAATAGCCCTCAAATTCAGCAAATTTACGCAAGCGGGGGAGACATTGACGCTGATAGAAACTGCTTAATGTGGGAATTGACAGCCCGAATTCCGCAGACAATTCTCGCCAGCTAACTTCTGGAGGTAGGCGTTTCAGAATTAATACCTGACAATTTACGTCTGGACGTTCTTTAATGTAAGTACCGCGCAGTTCTCCATCCGAGTCTTTCTTTACCCAAATCTCCAAGTTTTCCAGAATGGGGGGGGCTTGGGGTGAGGCAGCTAAGTTATCTACAGGGTCAATAACATCATTGTTGTCACCCTGACGGATCTTGACAGAGACTATTGTGGCTGTTTCTTGGTGCTGGGTGAGGTAAAAGTCTTGTAATCTGCGTTTCAGATAAGCATTTAACCAAGTGATGATGCTGCCATAAGTGGGGTCATAGGTTTGACCTGTCAGACCTTCACAAACGTTGCGGCAAAAATACAACCAAGTTTGTTGGAGTGCGTCTTGATAGTAGGGAGTACTTTCCCTCCAAAGTTTACTTGTAGTCAAGCGAATGACTTGCGTGAGCAGCTTTTGACGCTGAGGGCTTCCAGGTGGATGTCCACAGGCTTGGGCAACTAAACAGCGTAGCTGTTCATCGAATTCAACCATAGCAATCTTGGCGAAGAAGGCAAGAATATCTTAGTATTGCGTATAAAAATTTTCTAGAAAATGATTTTTGTTGTGTATTTTGTTTATTTTACAGAATTTTACAGCAATACCCGGTAAGCGTAAAGCTCAGTGGCTGCGTCATGGATAGGGACGAAAACGCAGCTAGAAATATCCTTAGTCGAGGATTGAGTACCGTAGGGCATACGGGAACTTTTGCGCTAGACGCAAGCAACGCTTTAGGAGACAAGACCTCTATTCAGGTTGGAGAAATCCTATCTGAGTAAGTCATGTCTTTGATTAAAGAATCTCAGCGGCTGTCTTCCCTGAGAGTGTCAACTCAAAACTTTTATCTGTTTGCGGGGAAAACACAACCAGAGATGGAGACTTGCTCCTGGTATAAATGCGTTTCCCCACTTAACTAAAATCCCAGCCAAGAGACGAAATTTTCCCACCAAGAGTTTCTGTGATAGCCTCCGGTCAATTTCATTTTTTGGCGAATGTCTTGAATTTTCCAGTTGGTTAACTTGGCCAGGGTTTGCGCTTCTTGTTCAAAGCGTTGGGGCAAAGACCGCTGGTATTCTCTGCCAGCTTGACATTTGAGTGTACCAGTGAATGGATGTTGTAATATGTAACGTCCTTGGAAAGATTCGCGGTTGGCAGTTTCTTGGAACATCGGGTCTTCAGGAAATTTGTCACGGGTATAGCGGACATGCAGACGGGTGATGAAAACATTACTTGTCGGGAAGGGACGACGAAAGCCAGGGGGTGCAGATATATCCCTTGTATTATCATCCTGCCAAAATACACCTGCTTGTTTCAGTTCCTCTGGAGTTAGGGGATCAGCAGAACAGGGATCGCAACTACTCATATCCCAGGCGTATTCGACAAAAGCCACTTTTCGGTCTTCTTTGATGTAGGAAGTCTGGAATAGAGATTTATAAAATTCGCCAAATTCATTTTTGACAAATATGGGAATATTGGCGTTGGAGGGAATTTTCACCGTCCGGTAGTTGGTGATTTCTGAGAGTCCCTTCGGCGATAGGATGTAAACAATCAAATCCTGCTCGGCAGTGGCGTTGATCATTCCCAAACGAATGGGCAGCATGAACTTGGGCGACTTGTAGGAAATTTGCAGTGGACGCAGGAGTTGGTAGCCAGATTTCTCAAATTTATCTAGGTTGACTTTGGCTACAAAGAATTTCATTGAGGAACGAACGTAGGGTTTAAGTAACTGTTGCGCCCCTTTGGGAATTTTGTAGCCATTGCGGTTCAGCCAAGTTTCTAGTCCACCAGATTCTTTGGCACTGAGAATCAAAATGTCGTATTCACCAACGTTGAAACGCGCTTCAATTGTGACCCCCAAATTGCGATCGCGTCTGGCACTCTCTTGGGCAGGTTTTGCTGCTGCTGTAGGTGCTGGTATATTCCCTGCACGGTCTTCGTAAAGTGGGGCACAGGGATCAGAGTCAAAATATTCTACCAATCGCGGCGCACTAAAGGCATCTAAGCGTTCGATAATCTTCGGTTCGGCTACGCGAACTTGCTCTTTTTTCAGCACCGTCGGTACTGGGATAACGATCGCAAAATCTTTGACTTCGCCCTGAAAGTCGTTAGCCATTGTCAGCACAGTGCGATCGCCATCCCGCGCCATCACCACCTGAGAAGTCTTGTTATATAGCTTGGCATCAGCTTTAGCCACATAAAATCCACAAAATGCCCAAGCTGCGGGCGCAAAGCATAGCACAGCTACAAATAACAGCAGCAATGAAGCCAAGAATCGAAAATGTTTCATTTTTATACCTCAATGATATTGAGTTAAAACTCACTCCTTGATCAAAACTTCCCCAATTACCGCTTCACCCTCTGCTTTTACCCAAGAAAATCCTGGGGTTAACCAGAGAGTATCTAAGAGAATGGTTAATGGGGCTAGGGCAAACAGCGCCCAGAAAACTGCGGTGGAGACAAAAAAATAATTCCGCAAAATAAAAGTCAATATGGCGATCAACACCGCCCAAATAATCCGCCCAATTCGAGCATTGGGAATTGACCGGGGATCAGTTACCATAAACAGGGCAAACAGCAGCAAAGACCCGCTCATCAAGCGATGGAAGTATACATCCCAAGTCCAACCTAGCCACAGATTACGCACCGCCTCCAGCAAGGAATAAGCGCCTAAAAAAGCCGCTGTGGTGTCCCAGCGACCAACCCGTTGCAAAATCATGCCCCCAGTCCCAGCAAACAGCAGCCCATACCACCATTCCTCACCCCACTGTCCCGGCGTAACCCAAGCATCGTTTGTGAGTACTAAAACAGAAATGATGCCAAAATTGGCAGGATTAAAAAAATGCTTTTCACCGACTTGGAAAATAAATTTGCTAGCGATCGCCATGACTGCGGCTATTGCCATTGTCGTCCAGTGGTCAGTTCGCAACAATAGGCTAAGTCCGAGAGAGGTAATCAAGGCACTGCGGATATTTGCCGTTTGTCCTTTGAGGGTGAATGACAATAGCCATTGAGTTAATAAACAAGTGGCGATCGCTACCACAATCAACTCCGGTCGCATTGTCCAGTCTCTTGTGCCAATTCCCAAGACTAGGAACAAGCTGAGAAAGAGAATTTGATAATCTCGGATATCTTTGAGCAACATTACCCCTAAATACAGGGATTCCCCCTAGATGTGTCATCAATTTAGACGAATGTTCGCTTAAATAATGTTGCTGTTACAAATTTTGTTACAAAGTAATCTGCCAACAAAAAAAGGGTGTGCTCACACCCCTACATTGTTAACTTAATTGCCGAAAGTTGACTTCAACGACAAGCTTTTAAACTCAGTTGGCTGTAATGGGATTTTTATCTATGTAAATTTCCAGTTTAGCCTTAATATATACTACATTGTCAGCCTAGTAAATCCCGCAAAAAGTATTTTTTTCACTATCAAAACAGCAGGCAAGAATCAAGATGCATTTAGCATCTCTGTCCCCGATTATTTACCGTATTCTCCAAACGAGTTTTCCCAACTGTCTTTAGTGTGGGGATGAGAATAGAAAAGCGATCGCCATTTCATGGGCCAAAAAAAAGAGCGCGGTTACCTATGTTGATTAACTTAATCCAAGTTAATAATTGACACTCTCAGGGCTGAAGCCGCTGAGATTCTGCGGACAGAGTAAACTTAGGTAGTTTCCAAAGTCTAACTCTCGCTACGGTTGTCAAAGACCGTCTACCCAGTAAGCCTAAGTCTAAGCTGAGATTGCTGGCTACTTTTCTGAGAATATTTGCTGCACCATTAAGGTCAGCATTAACAATTGAACCGTTTTCTGACCGATATAATCCACGCTCAATCCGCCTTCCCGATGCTTTCCACCCCAGAGGTATTTCACCGTATTGGGCGTAATTTCCTGGTCTGCTTTCCCCACACATAGCTGCTTAAGCCCCCCCAGATGGGATGAAACTTATCAATTAGTAATACTCTCAATTTTCCCGGTTCAATTTCGGAGCGGTAGTTTGCCAATACTGTTTCAATCTCTTGCTTTTTGCGGCAACATTATCCGGGTCAGATTTGGGTTTTAACTTTTTGCTTTTCTTCCAGCTGATTCCAGCTGCATGGAACAGGTCATAGTAACTTTGTTTTGACTCGTAAACTACGCCATACTCAAAGGCTAGTTTATACTCCAATTCCCCAAGTTCCCAGGAATCTTTTGTTTGCAGCCAATTTAACACATCTTCTCGTTGTTCAGCACTCAGGTAGCTCTTCCTCCCTTTGTGGTTAAGCCGCAGTCCATCAATGCCATGTGCAAGGTAAGCTTGTTTCCAACCCGTTATCGAACCGATTGACACGTTGAGAATTCTTTGAATTTCTTCATATAAGTAGCCTTGATAAACTAGCTTAACTGCCAATGCTTTCCTCACTTCACGGGCATTTGAACCCACAGCTATAAATTCCTGTAGTTCGGAAATCGCCCTTTGGCTGATTTCATTTGGAAGCATCGCGGCTGCCACTTCTGCGGAGAGTATTGCGGTTTGTAGATGCTTTTTCATTGTCTGCTATTACACTAATACAGCATTCCGTATTCTCGTAATCTTTTTCAAAAATTAAATAGAATTTTTATACACATCTTCTGTCAAAGTGGGGTGAAACCTTGGATTTTCGTTGGCTGTAATGTCGCAAATTTGTTAATTTATCCAAAAATGACAAAAGAAAAATAGTACCCTTGATATTGTTGGCGTTATTTTTACCATAAATATCAGCCATGTCGATTTTCCCTTGACAGAAAAAATGAAGTTTGTAGTTAGGATCGTCTAATAGCAAATATCCGCTATCTGATTTTCTACAATTATTGAGAAATTGGAATCTATCTGAGGATAGAGGATATATCTCAAAGTATCAACGGACAAATTCCAATATTACACATGATGGTTTATTTATAAAGTGCGTCAGTTATATACTGGTGGAATTAGATAAGTTATGCAGATAAAGAATATTCTTTTTCTCTCTTCAGAAAATTTAGAGCTTTCCATGTTGATTTTGATTAAAGCTCCGATTGCCATTTTTTGTCTTAATTAGTACATTAAAAGTAAGCCTTTTTCTGTCCATCCTACTAAAAACTCAGTTTTGGCAAGGCTTTTGCCGATAATTTTATTAGCATTGCACAGTATATATACTAGATATTTATATTATAGATATAAAATTTAACTAAATAAGCAAGACTCAAAAATGATTATTTTACGTCTTTTATTTCTCTCGTTAAAGTAAATATAAAAGTCTGATTTAGATAGAGTTTGGCTTATTGATCCACATTTAAAGGTTTTTATTTAAACGCGATAGTTGATGGTTTTAGCCTATGAGGATTTTATTTTTGAGCCTGGATTATTCTCTCACCATAGTAATAATCAAGCGATTGCCGTTGGCACTGCGCCCTCGTCCTTAGGATGCGCTGTTCGCATTCGCGCAATCGCAATTTTGTAGGACAAAAAGAAGAGCATGGTTGTGCCGCTATGTTGGTTAACTTAATCCAGGTTAAAAAATGATTGCTACAGATATAGGTTGGGTTAAGGAACGTAACCCAAGACCAACATCTTGCCTCTGTTGGGTTCCATAACCTTCTACGCCACCTACCTATTTGTCGTATTCTCTTCTTAAACTGGTATTACTTGAACAGACATATCAGATGAACTTACAAAATAATTAAAAGCTAAGGTAAGACGCAAGATGCAGTTAGCACCTCTGTTTCCGATTATTTACCGCATTCTCCAACCGAGTTTTCCCAACTGTCTCTGGTGTGGGGATGGGAAAAATAAAGCGATCGCTCTCACATTTGATGATGGACCCCATCCGCTATACACACCGCAGGTTTTGGCAGTTTTAGACCGTTACAAAATTCCAGCCAGTTTCTTTTGGTTGGGTGCTGGCGTCAACCATTCACCAGATGTTGCCAAAGAAGTATGCGATCGCGGACACTGGATCGGATTACATGGTTACGATCATCGCTCTTTTCCTCTGCTCTCTTCAACTGACCTCAAGCAGAGTTTAGAAAAAACTCAAGCAGCTATCTATAACGCTTGCAACTTGCAACCTGAACAAATACGCGATGTTCGTCCCCCCAATGGTTTATTCACACCCGCCACTTTAAAATTATTCCTTCAGTGGAATTATCGTCCAGTAATGTGGAGCGTTGTTCCAGAAGATTGGGTGCGTCCAGGTGTCACTACTGTAGTGCAGCGAGTGCTTCAGCAGGTGAAAAACGGCTCGTTGATTGTCTTGCATGATGGTGTTTGCGGTGGACAGGATGTTGCTGCCACAATCGAAATACTCATTCCCAAACTACTACAACAAGGCTATAAATTTGTAACAGTTGATACTCTATGGGGAAATTCAAGAATTTGAATCTGATACTTTTTTAATTTATAGTTGTGAATTGGGGCGAAGCGACGCGGGTTTGAGTAGGGGATAAAATAATTGTCCGTTACTGACTGTGACACCAGCGCGATCGCCTGCTAATTTGCCGGTGCCTAAAAAGTAATCTACTCTGCCTGCACCTTTAATTGCACCTCCTGCATCTTGGTCAAGAACATAACGACTAACGGTGCGATGTTTTAGTTGATTGGTAGTGGTAGCAAAAGGAATAGCAGCACGAATCAAGGCTAAAGCACCAGGAGGCATGAGGGATTTATCGGTAGCGATTGAACGCTCTGCTGTCAGTGGTACGCTGATCGAACCTGTTGCTGGTGAACCGTAATTTTCTTGAAAAAACACAAAACTGCGATCGCGCGGGATATAAATATTTAATTCTTGAGGATACTGGTGGAAGTAGTCGAGAATCATCGGCATAGTCACACCTTCTACAGGTAGTTTGCCATCATTTATCAATTCTCGACCAATACTTTGATAGTTATAAGCGATATTACCTGCGTAACCGACGGTTGTCTGAGTGCCATCAGTTAGCTGAAGTCGCGCTGAACCTTGAATTTGTGCTAGATATGGTTCGAGGCGATCGCGAAACCAAAATAATTCTAACCCCCGCAGCTTACCTTTGGCGCCTTGCAAACCATCTGCACCTTCTAACGCTAAACGCGGAGGATGAGGTCTAGTCCAGGAATTTAAATCAGGTGGTAATCGATAAATAGGATAACGATACTCTGCTGTGGGAGTCCGACTTGCAGCATAAAGCGGTTCATAGTAAGCAGTAAACAAAACAGTACCTTTGCCATCTTTACCAATTGACTGGTAAAAGACAAATTCTTTTTCGATAGCTGCGTGAAGTTCTGCTGGGGAATTAGTTGTGAGTAGCAGTTCGCGAAACCTCTGCAAACTCTTGAAAACGCGATCGCGAGTAACACCCACCACCGGATACTTTTGATATGCAGCAACAGCGTTAGATGTTTGCAGGTATCGGAGACTGCGATCTATAGCCGTCAATATTGCCTTTTTATCGGCAATTTGGCCGTTTTCACCCTGATAAATTACGTTATCCAGACAAGAAGAATCATCTTGGCAACAAGTAACTGATGCTCTCTGGAACAGTGCCGGCGGTAATGGTGTTTTTTGCTGTTGTGTAGCCAAGTCAACTGGTAAATTCCACTTTTTTACCTGACATTCTGCCGGACTGAGTTCGCGATTTGCCATTGATTCCATCCGCACCAGAAAAATCAACAAAACTACAGGTAGGCTGATGGTGATGGCGGTTAGTATCTTTTTCATCCAAAAAATAAAAATTCCCAATCAATTTTAAATTCAAAAATTAAAACCCTATTACCCATTACCCATTACCCATTACCCATTACCCATTACCCATTACCTATTCATTCATATTGTGGTAAGTGGCAACTGCTGAAGGCGATATTCGGTTCAAGTAACGGAAAATCCAGTATTTAAAAATTGTATCTAAAATCACGGGAAATGTGGCAATAAATAAGAAGATAAAATCTCGATTTGCCGGTAGTCCCCAATGGCGTGATATCCCTTCAAGAATTACTTCCCAGCCATGAGGGGAGTGAAAGCCGACAAATACATCGGTAAACAAAATGATAATGAATGCTTTGGCACTATCACTCAAACCATAGACAACATTATCAAAGAAATCTTTTAGCACCATAATAGAAGGCTTGCTGATCAGCAGCAGCCAGATGAAAGCAGCAACAGAAAAAATATCTGAAAACACATTTTTAATAGCCTGGGAACTTTCGCCACGAAATTCTTCAGCTATCTCACGGGCTTTCTTTTTGATCTGGTCTTCAATTTTTTCATTAGACAGGGGCGGAGCATTTATAATCAGGGTTTCAAACTTGATTCTCTCTTCAAATTTTTGCAGTTCTTCAAGAGCTTCTTCTTCCATTTCAGCATTGAGAAATACTTGCACCGTCTCCGAGGTTCTAAAGTGATCAACTAACGGGCCTACTACCAAAAATTTTGATAGCTGATGAGTTAGCAGCGGTACTATAATTAGTAGTAAAATAAATCTGATAGATATAATTGTTCTTTTTTGCGCTTGACGAAAGTTTTTAACAACATTTTGTTCAGCATTTGGATCTAATTCTACTTGTAGACGAGTGATAGTAGTTAAAATTGAACGGGGTAACACACCCGTCGTGTCGGTTTTTCCCCGTGGTTTTCTCTCAAAGTTTTGAGCGGCTATTTTTGGGGCAATTGGTTGAGCAATTGCTGAATCAACTGATGTATTAGCAGATTTATTAACTAAAGCTGAAGAGGTTATTTCAGCATCTAAAGTAGTATATTTTGATATGACTTGATCGATAAATCTTAACTTTTCTAAAATTGACGAACGACTGGGATATTCTATACCAGCTTTAGCAGCAGCTTTTTGATTAGATTCATCTGAAAACCAACGGCTAGCTTTAAACTCTGTCAGCCGCATTCGGGCGTTTTTTAGAAGTTTTTTTAGGTCTGACTCAAAATAATCCATCACACTACTGCTGTACTTGGATGAGTCACGGTCTATTCTATTACCATCAAAATGCTTATCCTCGATTTCCTTAATTTTTAATGCCGTCTGGTAAGCTTCATCCAGTGAACGTTCTGGTGTCCTTAAATACCATCGGTAAGCAGCCAGTAAGTAAGGGTAAATTTTTTGGCTAAATACAGAGTTTTTCATCATCGACAATCATCCAGCATTTTTTGGTGATTCTTAAACTTAAGTTAACGCACGAGGCATACTAACAAATCTATAAGGAGACTTTTTATGGTTTCTCATTCTATTTGGATTGTTGGCACTAGTCGTAGTAGTAAGACTACTTGCTTAGTAGAGCGGTTTTGTGTTTGGATGCAAGGTAGTAATAAAAAGACTGAATCAGTTTATACTAAAAGTCAAGGGACGAAGAAACCCGATAGCACGCCTAAACCTTTGTACCTTCGGCAAACAGAACCAGGAGTTTTAGTCTTAGCTGCTAATGATGATAATCGCCGAGACTTGAGTGATGCAATTGTTACGAAGACTCTAGGTAAATATCCAATCCGAGCCAAGACACCACTGGGTTTTTTTCAGGATGAAGTTATTTTATTTTGGCCGTTGCTCATTCAGTCGTTACAGCTAAAAGGACAATTTCCGGTAAGATTACGCCCAGAAACTGAGCAGGAATTGGCAACAAAACTCTGGCGTTCTCAGTTAGACGAGGAAACTTTGCGTCGTGCGGGAGTGAATGAGTACCGCTTGGTGCGTCGCATCTTGGACTTATGGCAATTAGCAGCTTACAGTGGGACACCATGCGAAGATATTACCCAGATTTTGCAAAGCGGCTTACAGAAAAATGCCATAAATTTAGAACCAGAATTCCTGGTATCTTTACTGCTAGATTGGCGCAGCTGGTGTTTAGAGAGGGGATTGCTGACTTATGGGATGATTACCGAACTCTACAGCCAGCATTTATTAGCGAACCGCCAATATCAGCAACGTCTAGCTCAACGCTATCAGGCGGTGCTGGCAGATGACGTTGATGATTATCCTGCGGTAGCCTATCACCTGTTGAAGTTATTGTTAGATCAAGGTGCTGTTGGAGCGTTTAGTTATAATCCCGATGGTGGAGTGCGATGGGGATTGGGTGCAGATCCCAATTATCTGCAAGGGTTAGCAAGGCGTTGTCAGGTAATAACATTAACTGGGCCACCAGCAGATAGCTTGGCGAATAGACTCGCTACGCCGATGGTGGAATTAGTCACAGAACCGATGGAAATATTTAGTTTGCCGGATTCTGTGCAGTTAATTCAAACGACTTCCCGTGCTCAACTATTACGGCAGACAGCAGAGGTGATCATTAATGCGATTAAATCAGGGCAAGCGAAACCGGAAGAAGTAGCGATTATTGCCCCTGGGTTAGATGCGATCGCGCGTTATACCCTAATAGAAATTCTCACCAAGCAAAATATTCAGGTAAAACCGCTCAACGACCAGCGCCCTTTAATTAGTGCGCCTGTTGTTCGGGCATTACTCACCTTAATGTCTCTAGTTTATCCCGGTTTGGGACGCCTAGTGGATCGGGATGCTGTCGCTGAAATGTTGGTTGTCTTGAGTAAGAAACAACAATCGCCAGATAACACCTCAGCACTCACCAGTGATATTGATCCGGTACGCGCTGGATTAATCGCCGATTACTGCTTTGTACCCCATCCAGATAACCCGCACTTGCTGCCGATAACAGCTTTTGAGCGTTGGGACAGAATTGGCTACGTTGCCACCACAGCATATAATCAGATATTGCAGTGGTTAGAAAAACAAAAATCCCCACTCCCCAGCCCAATTTACCTGTTATACCTGGCAATTCAGCACTTTTTAGCTAACGATGTCAATCCTGCCTACGACCAACTGGCAGTATTGCGAGAACTACTAGAAACTGCCCAACACTACTGGGAAATTGACACTAGGCTCAAACAAATTGACTTGGTAGAAACAGCACCTCACACCACCATTGCCGAATTTATTCAACTGCTGCGGCGCGGCACCATCACCGCCAACCCCTATCCCATGCGTACCATCGGCGCAGCTTCTAAGGCTGTCACCTTAGCTACAATCTTCCAATACCGCTCTAGTAGACGATTTCACCGTTGGCATTTTTGGCTTGACGTTGGTTCACCCCTGTGGGCAAAAGGTGGTGCGGCTACTTTGTTTGGTGCGCCATTTTTTCTCCAAGAAAGGTTGGGAGAACCTTGGACAGCAGAAGATGAAGCATTGGCAGAAGAACAACGATTGCGGAGGATTTTAGCCGATTTACTCTCCCGTGTATCCGAGAGAGTTTATTTGTGCCACAGCGATTTAGCCGTGAATGGACAAGAACAACTAGGGCCACTTTTACCCTTGGTAAGTGCCTGTGTATCGGTGAATTCTGAGGTAGCTCTAATACCTTAAAGAGATTGAAAATTCCTATCCAGCATTTTCTGGAGCAAATATTCAGATAATTGTATAGATTTGTTATCTAGTAGCTGTGTAATCACTTAAAGTTAACCTTGGAGACGTTAACTAGAAAGAATAGCAATCAGCTAGGAATGCTTGCTCAATAGAAGATAATTTCGACCAAGCACTAGAAGTCGATGTTTTGGCGGCTGCCCTATCTATTAATCGTCAGGAATCTGGTGATCTGTTGGAATTACTTGCCCGTAAGTTCCAACTTTCTCTTCGGTACAGCCGTTAGGGCACGCGATGGGCTGCGCCCCGCCAAAGGCGATCGCGCGATGCGATCGGCTTTTTTCAGGCGATCCTGGCGATAGCCGACCGCACTGGCGCAGCCAATCGCTAAAATCTTTAAAATATATAAGTAAGGTAAAAATTGATAATACACATCAGAGTTAGAACCAATGGCGCTATTTGGATTTGGTAAAAAGTTGGCTATCCCCACTCCTGAGCAAGCTTTGCCAGGAAGAGCAGAATCTATATCTGTACCTGCTAAACATTATGTGAATGGCAATCCTCTCAAACCTCCTTTTCCCGATGGATTGGAACAAGCAATATTTGGCTTAGGCTGTTTTTGGGGTGCAGAACGTAAATTCTGGCAACTTGAAGGAGTTTATACCACCGCAGTGGGTTACGCCGCAGGCACCACGCCTAATCCCACCTATGAAGAAGTATGTACTGGCATGACTGGTCATAATGAAGTGGTCTTAGTAGTGTTTGACCCGAAAGTAATTAGTTATTCCCAACTGCTAAAAGTCTTTTGGGAAAGCCACAACCCCACTCAAGGGATGCGCCAAGGTAACGATACTGGCACTCAATATCGTTCAGGAATTTATGTTTATTCTCCAAATCAAAAGCAGCTTGCAGAAGCATCGCGGGCAGCTTATCAGCCAGCCCTCAGCAGTGCTGGTTATGGGCAAATTAGCACAGAAATCTTGGACGCGCCTGAATTCTACTATGCAGAAGCCTACCATCAGCAGTACTTAGCCAAAAACCCCAGGGGGTATTGTGGTTTAGGAGGGACTAATGTTGCTTGTCCTGTGGGAATCATTGAAACTCAAGTGAGTAGCTAGAAGCTAGGCATATTATCCATCCCCTCCCTCTTAGCGAAGCATAGGGAGGGGCAAAACTCCCTCTGAGCGATATTCAGCGCCAGCGAAACTATTGCCAGAAATGGGAGATAAAAAACTGATAATTTTAAAAAACTATGCTGCCATGAGCGCTGTAGTTTTTACTGGGTAAAAGCTGCCAAGTAGAATCGCCGTGTAGTTGTAAAAGCAAATGGTGATACTTCACCAAACTAGGACGATGTCCAATGCTGATAAAAGTAGTTTTCATCTGTTGCAATTTTTGATATATTTGCGCCTCATTGTTCATATCTAAAGCGCTTGTCGCTTCATCTAAAATGGCATAGCGAGGCTGCATTAGTAGGAGCCGAGCGAAAGCAATGCGTTGTTGTTCACCTAAAGATAAAACATAGTTCCAATCTAGTTCAATATCCCAGCCACCCACTCTAGAAGGTAAGTCTTCTAAATGTACTTGTTCCAAGACTTGATCTAGTTCTTCATCTGTCAATTTACGACTATTTTGAGGGTAGAGTAATTGGTCACGCAAAGAACCCAAAATCATATAAGGTCGTTGCGGTAAAAACATCATTTCGTCTAGATTGGGACGAAAAATAGCTCCAGTACCAGCATTCCACAAACCAGCTAGTGTTCTGACCAGTGAACTTTTGCCACAACCACTGTTTCCCATAATTAGCAGGCTATCACCATCTGTTATCGCCAATGACAAATCTTTGATTAAAGTCTTTTCATAGTTGGGAGTTTGCAAGGTGACATTTTCTAATATAATTTGGTTAGCTATAACTAAATCAATATTTTGTTGAGGGAAAAGTTTTACTTGGGGTTCAGATAATGCTTGATAAAATTCACCTAAACGATTAATTACAGCAGCAAATTTACTGATATTTTCAAATTGACTGACAATTACCGACAGTGCTCCTAAAACTTGATTACAAGCGATAATAGCTTGCATGATCACACCTAGTTCTATTTTACCATCTAGATATAAAGGTGCTACGACTAGATAAGGAATAATCAAAATCAAATTGCTGTATCCAGTGGTAAAAAATTCCATATTCCTCTGCCAGTCAATCATTCGATGCGTGTTTCGCATAGCATTTGAAAATCGCTGCTTTACCTGGCTAAATTCTTGTTCTTCACCCCCATAAAAAGCAATTGATTCAGCATTGTTACGAATATGTACCAATCCAAACCGGAAATTAGCTTCGTACTGAAGTTGTTGGGCGTTAAGCAGAATTAATCTTTGGCTTAAAAAAGTGGTGACAATATTACCAACTAGAGCATAAATTATCAGAATAGCAACTAACATTTTAGAAATAGACCAGAGAATTCCGCAGAAAGCTATCAGGTCAACAATTTGATTCAATATAGTCAGAAATAAATTTAGGCTTATATTAGTAAAAGAGCCAATTTCTAAAGATATTCTCTGGTCTGGATTGTCAATATCGACGTTAGAATTGATGTGATAATAAGCTCGGTTTTGAAAATATTTATATAAAAAATGATTAGTTAGCCACTGTAACCAGTGAAGAGTCAGTTTATTTTTGAGGTACTGGGAAAAAACAACAAAAACTGTAGTGACAACCAAGACAATTGCATAGATTATTAATATTCTAGAATATTCTGAGCTATTTTTGTTACTAATAGCATTTACTAAGTCACGCCCCACATAGCTACTAACTACATTAATGCCACTGACAGATAATACTAGAAATAATAGCAAAGCTAACATCATCCAGCCTCTCCAGTGAGATTTTAACTTTTTCCAGTAGTAGCCAAAAAAAAGTAGGGGAATAATACATAATAACCTAATAAGATTAATAACTGGGGAATTAATAATTTGAGTAATAAAATCTGGTAATCCAGGAGCAAGATTATTTAATAAATTAGGGAAATATTCTTGACCGATTAAACTAAAAGCTGCTACAGCAACAAAGAAAGAGCCAAATATGAAAGCCACGAGCAGTATTAACAGTACCAGAAAAGGTTTGGCATCAGCATTGATGGGAAACCAGAAAGGTTGGGCGACTGCTAAAAATTGTTGCCAAAATTGAGATTTAAATCTGTTCATCAGTTTGATTGGTGATTGCAAAACTTGAGCAGAATGGTGTAACTGCGTGCCACTCTCTTGCCACCTAATTGCTGATGCTGACTGTATGATTAGGAGGCTACCTGCTTTGGCGGTGTATCTAGCAGTAGAGGCGAGGGAATTAGCTGTGGATAAGCTAAACGCAAGAAGTGCATTCCAATACCGGCCAAGCCAGTCATTAGGTCAGGCAAAACATCACTACCGCCAGCACCGCAAGTCCAACGGTGGGCACGTTCAAAGTTACGCCACTGTGCTGTAGCCTGGACGTTAGCTTCCATTTGCAGATAAGGCTCGTCCTGAAGTAAGGCACACCTGAGTAATAACTCTGAGTTGCCTGATCTACCGTGACAGAGGGAATCATCGGTCAAGCGGTTAAAGTGGCGGAGGGTGATATCGAGTGCCTTTTGAGCTTCTCTCAAGATATTTGCGTCAGTTTTACCTAATGCAGCCCAGCTATCAATGCGACTCAAACCAATGCCTGCTGCACCGCTACACCAAAAATAACCAAACTTAGCACCGGGAGCTTGTTTAGTCATCACTGATGTTCGCAAATCATACCAATTGCCCTCTAGGTGATCAAATTGAGTGGCTTCGTAGGCAAAAGCTTGAAGACCAGTTGTAATGTATTTGGGCTGGTTGGTGTAGACTCCCAAACGAATTAGCGCCCAACCAATGCCAGCGACGCCGTGGGCAAAGCCGGTAAGATAATCTCGTGCTAACTCTGGGTTGTAGGGCCAAGCAAGTGTATCGCCTATTGGGACGGCATTTTGTAGTAGGTGTTCTGCACAAGCGATCGCACAATTCATCCCCTTACCCATTGTGACTTCAGCTAGTCCTAGCATCACAGGAATCACCCCTGATACACCGTTGATGATGTCGTAGTAATCGTCTTGGCTAATCAAGGGGTAGAGTTCATCGCATAAATCACTTGCTAATTGCCAAAGTTCTGGTTGCTTCCATAGCTGGCCAAGGTGGGTCAACAGATAAATTAAACCGGCTTTTCCCTGGAATGCACCAATCATGACGCGATCGCTTCCAGCGGGGCGTAGCCCATCGCTTCCAGCGGGGCGTAGCCCATCGCATTCTTCCATCCCATGAATCAGTGCCCGGTTCGCTGCTTGGCGAAATTCTGGGTGCGGTCGAATCACATCAAGATAAGCTAAAAACAGCGCAATTCCTGCGGAACCTGTATATATTGAGGAATTAATATCAACCAAACACTTAGCAGTGGCAGTAAAATCTATAGTTTTCCAAGGCGCTGACTCTGAGGAATCTTGTAGCAGTGAACATAATTCCCTACCAATTTCATAGGCATAATTCACTGCTGAATCAATAAAGTGTTGATTGTTAATTTCTCCTGTAGACAAGCTGGTATAAATATATTGATTTTGTCGCATTTGGCTCTCCACAGATAACCGCTGAATTCTAGCAATGGCGTTATCTAGTGGTGAAATCACTAAAGATTCAGGTAGCTGCTGCTGGTAGTTAAAAATCAGTTCTTTGGCATCTGCCTTAGCAGTAAAAATAGGAATGTCTAATTGCCATAAAGCAGTTAATTCTAGTTCAGCTAGCTGACCAGTATCATCCCACAGCCTTGGATGTTCTATTAATGTGTGGTAAACCAAATCGACTTCTAATGGTTCTGCTAAACATTTAGGATGTCGCGCCGAGTTCAGTAAATGGGCATAAACTTGTGTCGCCCGGTTAACAAAGCGCACTGAAGACCCGGCAAATAATTTTTCAAGCAATCCAATAGCTTGAGTATGGTTTTTTCTTACCCAGTCATAAACTTTGTTAAACCCGTCTAAAATGCACTGTTGATAATGATATGGATGTACGAGTTGACCTTGATAATAAATGCGATTTGTCCCCTCCACCTTTACTTCAACACCAACTTGGTGTTCAACTGTCAGAGCTAAAGACAGACGGTTATTTATTTGCGGGACAGCAAATGGTAAAGTGTATGACTCACCGCCAGTATAGCCACTCAAGCTGATGCGTTCCGCGCGATCACTTCCAGCGGGGCGTAGCCCATCGCCAACATCAGGTTTCTTAGTCGGAAGAGGCCAATCAAGCATTCCCGTACTAAACACCGAATCAAACATCGTATCTGGAGATTTATTCAGGCGACGCGGTACTACTTCCAAAGCTGTTTCGCAGTCGCAGATAAAAGCGTTACAGTTGGAAACAAGAATGTTTTCAAAATGCAGATCACTACCGCCTAAGATATGAAAAATAGCTAAATAACCACCCAACTGCTGATAAAAAATTTCGACAATTTTAAGGTTTTCAGCATGGTTTTGTACTGGCAAAAACTCTACATAACCATATCCTTGTTTACAAAGCAACCGATAATTACCAAACTGCACAACTTTCTCTCTAGTCAAAGTAGCAAGTAATCCTTGCATAGCTGCTTCTGATTGAATACAGCGTGGTTTGTAGACAATAGTTTTTGATTGAGAGTTAGCTAACTCTAAATCCACCATAACTACTGTGTGACCACCAGCATGGGCATCAGAATTACCTAAACTAAAACCAGTAATTTTCTCGATAGGAATATCATCAAAAAAAGTGGTGCTGATGTCTCTACGCTCACTACTTAACCGCTGTAGCAATTCCGCACCAATTTTGCTTAAAAAATCGCTAACTTGCGCTAAATGTCTTGCTAAAACCGGAAACTTAGCATAAAATTTGTGATAACCTTGCTCATTATTAAATGTTGCATCTAGGTAATCTATATATGCTTGAGAATCAGATGATTTGTTGATGCCATTTTGATAGCAATAAAGATTAATATCAGCTTCTATCACATGAGCTAACGCCCATTCAAAACGATTAACCAGTTCCAGTTGAATATCGGTGATTACTTCTAAACTAATTTTGTAATTAGCTATCGTTTGTTCAAAAAATTTACAAATAGGTTGCAGTTTTTGTTGTAGCCAACGTAAAAATGGTTCACAAACTTTAGCAAAACGACCGTAATAAATATTAGGCTGATAACAGCCACTCCCAGCAAAATTATCTGGCGATAAATCAAGGCTCATCAAAGCCTCTGTATACACTTTCAACCATGTAGCGTGAGGTTGAATAAACTCAGACCGCTCAGACTCAGACAAATTACTTAAATTTAACTCATATAATTTGTAGTCAGTTAGCAGTTTTTGCAAGTTAAGCTGTGTTGGTATATTTGTTGCTAATTGCTGATAAAGCTGCTGTTTAACTTGTGTTGCCGCTAGCTTACCAGCTAATTTGTTGAGAGTCCAAGTATCGAGTGGGCTTAGTTGTGCAGTACAAGATTCTAAAGCATTGCTAAAAGCCAATTTTTTACTAATCGCCAGACGTTCGGATAAATTACTTGCGCGACAAGCAAATTCAGCGATGGTAAGATTATCAAGCACAGTAAAAACTCCTGCAAAGCAATTTTTGATGTGTAGACAATTGCAAAAAACTTAGTAAGGCCAAAAGCCTAGATATGCTTTTGCTTCCAAAGGCATACCCGTTTGGTAGACAATTTTGGTGCAGATTGTAAAATTAGCTGATACATTTAATTCTTGTGGTTGAAATTCTGTCCAAGCCAAAACTGCCTTACTTTTAGCAAGACTACATAGCCCTTGACTAATCAGGTAATCTAAAAATAACTGCCAACGTGGTTCATCTTGTGGCTTGTCTAAGAGATAACATTCTAGTCCAATTCTGGGTAATACCGTCTCGCCAACGTCGAAACTCAAAACTATAGTATCTGTAAAAGCAGAAATCTTGCTGATAATTTCTTCTAGTTCAGAAACAGAACCATTCCAACCAATTTTGTCGAGATAAATTGCTAATTTGTCTTGTGGTAATCCGCTAATATTTAACCTCAAAATATCAGTATTTCGGGATAGCATTGCTGCAAGATAAATTATTTTAGCAGTATCAGTTAAGGTATCAAAACATATTTTTAAGTTAGTAGCTAGTTTACTTTTAATCTGATTTTCAAACAAGTTTTGTGCCATTTGTAATAGTAAGTTTTCATCCCAATTAGCTGCTAAATTTAATACCAAAAAAATACCGGGAATTGGTTGGTCTGATGGTTTGCCATGTAGATCAAACTCTAGCCAAATTTCCCTCAATTTTTCATTGAGAAAAGAATCAGGATTAGCCCAATCTTCACATATAGTTTGTAGGCGCTTCCAGACATGATGCTTCAAGAGATTCTTGGGTAGGTGAATGTCATGGTTAAGAACCATAGTAGATATATCTATTTGTGGGTTATTTACCGCTAAACGACATTCCAACAGGATATTTTCAAATATTGGCAGTCTTTGCGTTAATGCGTAAATTTTTGTTAAACTTTCCCCGGAAACTACTTCACTACCAAGCCGGGAGGCGAAAATTTTCAGCAGGTTATATTGTAAAAAATTAATCATTATTTCTACTCTAGAGTTAGAGTAACTTGCCAGTAAGAAATAATTTTCTTGGTTGCTGGCAAGTCGATTTCTCCGGTTCAGTCACTTATTACCGATGTTGACAAATTTAGATAGTGTGACTATTAAATTTGTCAATGCCAATGAACTATTTAAGAGTGATTTCATCTGATTCAATGTCAAGTTTGAGTTCAATTATCTGGCTGGTTATGATTTTTTTAGACTGTAACACCGTCGCAACGAATTGTGTAACCAGAAACACAAGTGCGCCGACAGTTAGGTTGAGTACTACCATCACAAAGAATGGTAAAGCCAGAGACACAGGTTCTTCCACAAGCAGCCCTGACCATATCGTCTTCGACGACTAACTCAACAAAAGACATATCCTGCTGTTCTACAGATGTGAGCAGAGCCAGATTTTCAACATCTGCTTTTGTGATGCCAAATTCTTCAGGACGAGACAAGAGTTCGATCCGAAATTCCGAATCAACTATTGCACGATGCAATAGCTGATCAAGGTAACTCATCGGAATTTCTGGCAATGTTTTATTAGACATGAACATACCTCAATCATGATTTTTTCGATGCATCTAGTGACATTGAGCTATCCCATTTCTTAAGATCCAACTGTGTTAGAAGGTCTTAAGATAATCATTCTTGTGAATACCGTCAATTATCTATCTTGACCAAGATATCTTTATTATTCTGGGCAAAATAGATAAGTGTAAATTATTTTTGCCTATTTATCTGTAAATGCTAAATTGCCAAAAATAGGTTTGAATCTATCAATTGAAATAGGTTATACTCTACCTGTTGGAGGAGCGATAATAGGCATTGAGTCAAGATACGCGCTGTGAAAGTCGTAGTTAGACGTAGTAACATATTTTGCTAATGAGTCATATTTTCCTGGGGTTTATTCTTCCCAGCCACTGGGGTGAAATGAGTAGTCATGCAGAAAGTTATATTAAGGACTTGATCACCCGTTTTCAACATCTTTCTTTAGCAGGGATAAAACTGTACCAATTGAACTATGGACAAAAAAGAGCAACAACTTCTCCAGTCATGGACAGTGAATGCCAAACCTTGGACGCGTGTAGTTCGTGAGCAGCTTCTTGAGAGCCGCATTCTGGTCACAAATTCCGCTATTTTAGAAGCCGTGATTAAACTTGAACCAAAAACCTTTTTAGACATTGGGTGTGGTGAAGGGTGGTTGGTTCATGAACTGTTCTCACGCGGGTTTGATGGGTGGGGAGTTGATGGCATTGAGGAGCTAATTGACTCAGCACGGTGTATTGGCGATGTCCGCTTTGTTGTATCTTCTTACTCAGATATTCCGTCACAGAGATTTGGCAGCATTAACCAGTTCGAGTGCTTTATCTGCAACTTTTCAATTCTCGGAGAATCTGCTCTTGGTGAGATAGCTGAGGCGGGTCATGGCCTGTTACAGTCCAAGGGCAAAATAATTATTCAGACACTTCATCCTCATATCGCTTGCGGTGATGCTCCATATGAGGATGGGTGGCGGGAAACTTGTTGGCTTTTAGTTGAAGACGAGCCGTTTCATCCTGCTCCTTGGTACTTCAGAACAGTTGAATCATGGATTCGTGAGTTTCATCTGAGGAATTACAGATTACTGAACTTAATTGAACCCGTCCACCCAAAGACCAAGAAACCAGTCTCAATTTTATTCATCTTTGAACGACTTTGACATCCTCCCCCAAATAGCTGTTGTTCCTTAAGTGTTGGCGGTGTGGGGTTTTGTAGCAAGTTATTCATATCTACGACTTACGCATCCCAGAAGATTGGGTAATTTATTTCTTGGAAATCCCTTATTTCACAGCTTTTATTTGCTGAAGTGGGTACATAAAAATACTGTCTTGATTATGTTTTATCCAAGAGTATTCTTGTTTCATTTCTTCTATTAGACAAGTTGCGATTCTGTCTTGAGCAATCAAGGCTGGAGCAACACTTAATATACATTCAACAAACCAATCAATCAAATTTATGCGCTGTGGAATATCTTTAATCCTGTCATCTAAGTAAATAGGAATACAGGCAGGATAAATTTGAGAAAAACCAGCTTTCAATGCCAAGTTATAAAGTTTTATACCTACATTTGGATCTCCGTTCAATTCCTTTTGATAACGATTGAGCATTTCCCAGTAAGTTTGAAAAGCTAGAGAAGTGGGATAGACATATAAACCCGCATTAAACGCTTCTGTGCAATAAAGACTACTACCTGATTTCATCACTCTTTTTATCTCTTTGAGAACATTGAGCGGATTGTGTGCATGTTCCAGAACAAAGCAGATCAATGCGCCATCGAAGGATTCATCAGGTAAAGGAAGCTCTCTACCATGACTAACATGCAGAGATACCCGTCCTGCTTCAATATGTGGCTTGAGAAATTCACTAGCACGACTAATTTGTGCTTGGGAAATATCAACACCAGTAATTTTTAAATGTGGCCAGCGATTTAATAGGAGTTGTATTTGCGCTCCGACTCCACAACCTAATTCAATAATGTGATGACAATGAGAAAAATCAACATCAGTATATATTTAAGGCTCTAAAAAATTGCTTTGTCTGATGAGGCGGTCTTGCTCATCCGTAGTGTAACCATGAATGTATTTGGTAGTATTGTGATTGCTGATTGATCTGGTAGATGTAAACATAAGTTACTTTGTTGTTTGAGGTAAGACTAAGGTCACAGCAGGGAGATTTACTCAGTTAGCTTCAGTCCAGATGGTAGCACTTTAGCTAGTGGCAGTTTTGACTCGGAAATTCGCTTATGGGATGTCGCTTCTGGTAAATGTCTCGCAGTTTTGCAAGGTCACACCAATGGGATATGGGCAGTGAATTTCAGTCCCGATGGTAGCACTTTAGCTAGTGGCAGCCATGATGGGACTATCAAGCTCTGGGATGTGAATACAGGTCACTGTATCAAAACACTCAGAGCCGAGCGTCTCTACGAAGGCATGAACATTACTGGTGTTACGGGTTTAACGGCAGATCAACGGGAAACGCTGAAGGTTTTAGGAGCCTTGGAGTCACAGCAAAGATTCTAGCAGATGAAATGCTGCAATCCACAACATCATACTCAGAGGTGCGCCAACGAGAACACCGGCGATTGCCCAACCTCTTTGATGTGCTTTAAATTGTTCAATACTATTCCATCGTCTACTTTTCCAAGCCCATTCATTACCTTTTGATCCCAAACCGATGGACATTACCCAGCCAATCTGGGGGATAAAACAAAATAGTCCAATCCAGACTTGATTAGTCCACAACCAAAACCAAGGCAGGAGAAATGCCCCCCAATTCCAGCCGAGAATTTCTTCAGGGACTGTTTCTGTTTGATTATTGATACCGCACCCTGAATTGTTGATGATTTCTTTTCGCAATACGGGCAGATTCTGAGGAGCAGATTTGACAGCTAAACCAGATTTCAGCGCCTCTATTGCTTGGTGGGCACTTGTAAACCTTTGTTCTGGTGAGGGTTCTAGCAACTTTTGCAGCCAATGAACAAAACTGGGACTGAGGTTAACTCGGTCAGCAAATTGCAGCCGTAAATCCTTCTGGGGTAAATCAGATGGAGGAGTACCAGTTAATAAATGAATTAAACTTGCTCCCAAGGCGTAGAGATCAGATGAGGGAACCGCGCGACCGCCAAATTGTTCCATTGGGGCATAACCATAAGTACCGACAACGGTAAAAGTAACGCCCTCTTTGGCAGCTTTATCCTGAACTGCACCGAAATCAACTAAATAAATCTGATTATCTTCGCCCCAGATTAAATTACTCGGTTTAATATCCCGATGCAACACGCCAGGATTTAATTCATGCAGATATACGAGAATTTTTAAAATCTCAACAGCAATTTTCCGCGTTTGCTTTTCGCTAAACCTTTTACCAAGAACAAGTTTTTCCTTGAGTGACTCACCAGGGATATATTCTTGGACTAAGCCAAACCAGAGATTGCGGTCATCGATACAAAAATAATCGATATATCGGGGAATGCGGGGATGCTTTAACTGTTTGAGAATCTGTGCTTCTCTCTCAAAGAGTTTTAGGTCATCCCACTGTACGGTACCGCCAAAGGCTAGGAGTTTGACAACAACCGATGAATTTTTCCCTTCAGTGGCTTGTAAATCCAATGCTTGCCAAGTTTGGCGAATTCCATTGTTGCCAAGTTGGCGCTGTATTTGATAACGGTCTTGTAAAATTTGTCCTGCTTGCAGCATCTGACACCTGCTGGCAATTTATACTAGGCTGATTCCCTTACTATTCAAGAATAGTCGTAATTTTTAGAAATGGCAGGAGCTGTTGGTGGTGTCAGCAGAATTTGGTTTGCCAATGTTGACGAAAGGCTTCTAGCAGTTTGAAAGTACCCACTACATTAGTTTGGACGAAAGCAGCAGGCCCGATAATTGAGCGATCAACATGAGATTCGGCGGCAAAATGAGCGATCGCATTAATATCTTCTTCTGCTAGTAAATTGTCTACGATCGTGCGATGGGCTACGCCCCGGCGTAGCCCATCGCAAATATCCCCTTCCACAAACCGAAAACTCTCTCGTCCCTCCAAGGACGCCAAATTGCGGCGATTTCCAGCGTAGGTAAGAGCATCCAATACCACCACCCGATCATTTGGATAAGCTTGACACCAGTGATGCACAAAATCTGCACCAATAAAACCTGCACCTCCCGTCACCAATAACCACCGAGTTGTCAACTGTTTTCTCCTGTGATTGCTTGGCGTTATCTCCGATTTATTACTTACTAAATTCCCTGAAAATACTTCTTTTTCAGTTTACCAAATATTCTTTTTGTGAATAACTTCACCGCACGGATTTTTGTCAAATTCTTGATATTTGCTGGCTGATGCCGTTTATGGTCAAAAAAATCATTTAATTCATCTAAAATCACTGTAAATTTATGAATAATATTTTCAGTTCGATACTCTGCCAAAACCTGTTCAGACAAAGTTAAAATTGTTGAAGATTCCAGAGCATTGAGGATACGTTGAACGTCATATTCTTGAGAATATCCAGCAATTTTATAGCAATTAAATCCTGGATCTAAATAATCTGCTAGTCCACCATTGACGCTAGAAAAAACTTGACAGCCACAGGCTAGGGCTTCCATTGGTTGCAAACCAAATCCTTCGCTGACGCCCTGTTGTGCCCAGTATTCAGCGGAGTCATAGAGATAAATTTTGGCTCGATTGAATAGTCCAGGCAGATCCTTGACATAAGAATCAACAACATAGACTTTACAGCGTTGTTGTAATGCTGGAACCAATTCTTGAATTAAATATTCTGAAGATTTTCGCGACTGAACTAAAACATCAATATCGCGTTGAAGATGCAAATTTACAAATTCATCAGCAATTTGATTGGGTAAATAATAAATTAAAGAATTAGGTGATTTTTGCCCCCAATATCCCATTGTACTGCGGCTGACAGTGATGATGGGTATACTTGCAGGTAAATTGAATTTATAACCCGCACTGTGGGCATGGTAAACGATATTGTATTGCTTGAGTTTGGCGGCAAGTTGAGCTATGTCAAATCCCCAGCTAATGACAAAAATTACATCATCTAAGTTTTTCTCTTTGAGCAGATCATCGATGAACAGCTTGCCTGTTTCTCGCTGACGGTAAGTTACAACATCAGCACTACAGATTTGCTGGGCCAGGTTAACTGTTTTTAACTCTGCCCAGAGTCCACCACAGGCAAATCTGCCATCTGTCCCAGGTACTAAGAAATAAAGCTTTCTCATTTTTTCTTTGTTTAATCTTGCCAGCGCACCTTGACTAAATGACCCTGTCTTCCCCAACCATCGCGGGCGATCGCAATATTATCAATTTCTAGGTTAAAGGGAATGGCTGTTGTCAGGTAACGCTGGGCCATGAAACCCACATCAGGTGCGATTTCAGCCGCTGTCGTCGCTGCTATCCCCAAACCTATCAGTTGTTCAACTGGCCGGAATGGTAGCAGCAAATGCACACCCACCGCTAGTCCAGCCGTTAACAGCATCGCTACTGATAAATTTGTGCCGCAACGGGGATGTACAGCCAAATCCCATTCTCCACTGAGCAGGCGATGTCGGGCAAGAGTTACCGCCCGCCGCAAATCACTAATATTCACCTCACCATAGAGGTAAAATCCCTGTTCGGTAGATAAACCGCCTAATAGTTCGTTATCAACTTGAACATTAGTCGCTTCTCCCGTGGGAGAATAAATGCCTTTAGATTCGCTGAGTACCCAAACTGTAGCGTGTTCTAAAGCGTGAACCTGCCGCAGCGTGAGAATTTCTTTCAGCCCAGGAATAAACGATAGCTGTTTGAGCAAATCAGCATCTTGGGTGGGATGCGGCGCTGTAAAGTCAAAGCTAAAAAAATCAAAGGTAGACGAGCTACCTGGAAAAGAAGCAGAAGTATTCATCGGAACACTGCTCTCCAAGCCGATAGTGCAACATAGATTTCTTTCAAATGTAGCGCTTGCACCACGAGATTGTTGCTAATTTTTGTTGTCGCTTCGATCAAAGTCCGGGGTAAATTTCCCATTAGTAGACAGAAGTGGGGCGAGGGAAAAGGAAAATGAGATCCTTTTACCCCTTTACCTTTACCCTTTTGGGAGATCCAAAAAATAAAATGCCCAGCCGGGTCAAATATATTTTGGTAAAACCCAAGAATTTAGGGGCTTTCGCCTGGGCATTTGATTATTGGTAACTGCCTTACCCGACTTTTGCAAGCAGTTGCTTAAACCAGTTCTCTGTGCTGCTAAATTTTGAGATGAATTCTGATCTACAGGTTCCGTGTTCGTTATAAGGCCTGCTCTATGAGCGTAAATTGCCACTGGGTGAAAGCTACGGAACTTGTGGTAGAGGTTCACACTGAAATCAAGGCGTGAGGAGGAGGACAATCAGTAAACCTCAAAATTGACGAGTGAGCATCCCAGAGTGGTTGGCGCATTCTACTGGCAAATAGTTTAATCGTTCTGGTTAGGCAGAATACAACAATTTACATCGTTCAAACAAACTTTTCCCCACTGCAAAGCCCAGCGGACTAGCGCTACTCGGTTTTCCGTTTGGGTTTTGGTGAGGACGTTGCTGATATGGTTATCAACTGTACGTTTGCTAATTTCCAGTTTTCCTGCAATCTCTTGGTTAGTTAAGCCAGCGGCCACTAAGTCGATAATTTGCAGTTCTCTGTCTGACAGACTAACAGGGGTCCCAGACTCACTAGCAGCCATGACTTATTCATTCCTCCCTTGGTATATGTACTCAATCGCTCATTCTAATTCTAGAAGATTCTTTTCAAGGTAGGGTTTTAAATGTTAGTAGTAATTCGATTATCAATATTTTCTTTGGATTTGGGCTTGGCAGTAATTCAAATCCTAGCAAAAAAAGTAACAAATATCACAGTTAACTCAAAAAATATTTTGACTACGGAGATAAAAAATCTGAGTTGAGGAAGAGATATATCCCTGAGCAGTAGCAAAAAATTCTATTTTATTCTATAAATGACAGGCGACAGATTAGTAAAGAGTATTGTAGATTTTATACTGATGTTCCTAATCCCAAATCGAAAATCTAAAATGAGATGAGCAATCCCCGTGTTTTGTGCCTTGGTGAAATTTTGTTCGATTGTTTAGCTGATCAATTGGGGCTAGATCTGGAAGACGTGAAAACCTGGACTCCCTACCCTGGGGGAGCACCAGCTAACGTAGCCTGTGCTTTGGTAAAACTGGGAACTCCAGCAGGTTTTATCGGCTCTGTTGGTGAGGATGAACCGGGAAATACACTGGTCAAACTATTAGAAGAGGTAGGTGTAGATACAACAGGGGTGCAACGCCATGCCACAGCACCAACGCGACAGGTTTATGTGGTGCGGGATCTGGATGGCGATCGCACTTTTGCCGGCTTTGGCAAGTATGATACTACCGAATTTGCCGATACCCATCTGCAAGCCAAGCAATTACCGCCATCGCTGTTTGAAGAAGCAGATTTCCTGATTTTGGGTACTTTGGAATTAGCCTATCCTGAAAGTGAGCAGGCGATTCACCGCGCCCTAGATTTGGCTGAACAATATGACCTGAAAATTGTCCTGGATGTCAACTGGCGTCCTGTATTTTGGCAAGATGCCGACATAGCGCGGCCAAAAATTCAGGAATTATTAAAGCGAGTCGATTTCCTTAAACTTACCAAAGAAGAGGCCCAATGGCTTTTTGATACCGCTGATGCGGGAGCCATTACTTATCGCCTAAATTCAGTTGATGGGGTGCTGGTGACTGATGGGGAACATGGTTGCAGCTATTGTCTGGGTGAAAACGAAGGCAAATTAAGCGCATTTTCGATCTCTGTTGTTGATACCACCGGTGCGGGGGATAGCTTTTTGGCTGGGTTTATTCACCAGTTGAGTCAGCAAGGTATCCACCAATTGAGTGATCCAGAAACGGCAAAAAGCCTTGTAACCTATGCTAGTGCTGTGGGGGCGCTGACTACAATTAAACCAGGTGCGATCGCTTCTCAACCAACCGCTGCTGAGGTTGAAGCTTTTCTCGCCTCCCATCAACTTTAACTTGTGAGGTGTGGGGATAAATATTAAATCCCCATGCTTAATTGCATAAACAGGAATTCCCAAATATAAAAGTAAATAGAATTTCTCAAGGATAACTTATAGTAGTTTTCATTTATTTGAACCACACCTGTTCTAGGGGGACAGTCTACCCTGTGAGTCTATTTACCTGAAAATCGCTGTAATTATAATTAATGCAAATGAAAAACATCACAAAATGGCTATTAGGCTTGGCAATTGTTCCTGCTGGTTTGGTACTTGCATCTCCTCAGGCTAAAGCTGGACTTGTTGCCAGCGAGTGGTTCTTTGGCAGATGGGATTGTAATATTGACGGTAGGCCAGCCCAAATGCAGTGGAAGGTAGTGGATGACTCACAAACTACTTGTAATGGTGATACTTGCTCTAGCACTTCCGGTGTCCGCATCGCTGGGTGGTTTAGTGATAATGGTGGTGCGTGGGTTCCTCTAAAAAAACGTTTCGCCAACAAACAAAGACAAGAATTAGGTATTCGTTATCTAGGTAAAGAACAAGATAACTGGTATCTAAAATACAATAGTCGGACTAAAGTGGCAGATGGTTGGACAACATGGCGGGGTCAGCGTTACCCACTCCAATGCCGTAACAAAAGATGAGTGCTAGCCAATTTTAGTATCTTGTTGCGTTCTTGTCTCTGCGCCCTCGCCTCTCATCAACTTTAAGTAGTAGTACAAGCAACTGGGATATCAGCTAAAATCGGCTGATACTCCCAGCTTGAAAATGGCTGAAATTCCTCATCCCATTTTGCCGTCATATTACACAACAAACGTAGCTGTAGTGGTGCTGGTACTGGGTTGATGCGTTCAACTTGTACTTTTACAAGTTCTGGATTTTTGTTCTTGAGTTTAAAAATATCATCCACGATATACCGAGGACAATAACCAACAATGTGATGATCCTTCGTACATAAAAGCAAAGCACGAGTATCATAGGGATTTTGAAATTCGTTAGCTAAATACAACAATTCGCTTGTTTGTAATTGATGAATTCTTTCAATTGCAGATGGAGGAAGGTGTCGCAGTCCATGTACAAAAAAATGGATGTTATATGAACCATTTGCATCTGGTTCTGGACAGGGAAAAACCTCATAATTATCAGTTACCTTTTGCCCACCACTACGAGAAAGGATGGTAATTGGTTCATCCTCATGTTCAGGAATATTTAGCCATTCAATATAATTTTTATAGTCAGGGCGAGAGGGTCGCATTAATCTATTAGAAAATAAGGGAAAAAGTTCAACAGATGTATATACTCTGTTCAATTCTGGAAATGAATACAATAATTGAAAACCAAATTTAGTTTGAGCTTCTGTGGCTCCTTGAGTATACACAAACTGGTATTGTGTCCCATCATAAGTTAATCGACCAACGGGTAACCAAGACCGACTTTTGGGATCTTGCCAAGCTAAAAAAAGTGTTTTCATAGTAGGGTGTCTCGTAGCTTCAGTAGTCTATTTTGATTTAATTCCAATATCTTCTGTGCAAATTCAGTTGCAGTTTTTGATATTCGATGAGATGGAATACGCTCAAAAAGCTCTAACGTATCATTGCTTGACACCTTTGCTAGATTATCTAACCATACTCTTGCTGCATCTGGATAGCGCTGTCGCACTTGATAAAACACATCAAAATTTTTGAGCGTTTTTTTGTCTCTAACCCTAGCATACAAGTTGGAAGAACATTTTTCCACATATGCATGGACGGAAAAGCCCACGTCTTTAGTAATTAGCCTTTCTTTCCTTTTTGAGTCAGGTTCATTCCTACCAAGGCAGGAACCGTGATCGTATGTTGGCGCTAAATAAATCTTGTCTTCGACACTGATAAATGCCCAGTTTTCATGGTGTCTATCCGTGTTACCTATCCATGCATCCAATAGTAAGTAGCCGACAAATGTATCTACAGCATTACTAATTCCCTCAGGTGGTTTCCAGCCGATGGGTAAATTGACTTCAGAGCCTCCAATAGCATTTAATACATTATCAATTGTATGTTGTGAATGGTCTCTCAAATCTTGTGGATAGCTAGGTAATCTTCGAGCTAGAATTTCATTGCCAGTGATCAGACTCCCATTTTTACATAAAAAAGAAGGCGAAATAGTACCATTGTCGCCGTTCAATGTTGCTAGTTCATGATAGGCATGAGGCAGTCCAAGCAATTCGCACAATTCAGCAGCAATTTTCTCTGCCCAATCTTCTCCTGTGTTTGGTCTAGCTTTCTTGAATAGACAATGCCCTAGATCCTGATGACGGAACCAAAATTTTTCTTTAGTTCCCAAATCCTCAATATGCTGAGAGGCATCTGGTGGAACTTCAATTATAGGAAATGGCTCTAACATGATTTATTTTCAAAGCCGACATAATATATAGCAATCTTAAATCCCTAACGCTGCTCTCAGGTTTTTCACAATCACCTCTGGTGGCTCGGAAATCTCCACACAAATAGCATTAACTGGCTCCTCAAGGGCATCAAACTGGCTTTGGAGAAGTTTCGCGGTCATGAAATGATTTTGCCGCTCTTGCAGGCGCTTTTGGAGGATTTCAAAAGTACCCTTGAGGTAAACTAGCTGGATGCGGTTATCAAATAAGAGAAATTGCCGATAACTAGCTTTGAGTGAGGAACAAGCTAGGACAACATTTTTATCTTCTTTTAACCACTGTTGGATAGCTGTTTGCAAATCTTGCAGCCAAGGCATTCTATCGGCATCATCGAGGGGGATACCACGCCGCATTTTTTCGAGATTCGCTGGTGAGTGGAATGTATCAGCGTCGCTAAATTCCCAGTTTAATGATTCTGCTAGCAGTTGGCTGATGGTGGTTTTACCAGCACCGGAAACACCCATTACTAAAATAATCATTTGAAAATCATCGGTTTGATGTTGGTGATCAAATTTTTAGTTTTGCCAGACCTAAGTAACGAATGCCTTCGGGGGAAACATCAAAACGGCAGGGTAGGACTTCTAAGCCAAGTGCGATCGCATCCCGCAATAATTTACCATATACAGGATCTGTGGTGTCACCAGGGGCAAACTCCTCACAATCACCCCGATTGATAAAATAAAGCATTACCGCACGAGTTTGGGGTAAAAGTGCCATGAGTTCCCGCAAATGCTTTTGTCCCCTTGTCGTCTCTGTATCGGGAAATAAAGCTAAAGTTCCTTGACACCAAGTTGTGTTTTTCACCTCTAAATAAATCGGCCGTTGTTCTTCACTTCCTGTCAAGAAAAAATCTACCCGACTTTTTTTATCTTGCCCATAAACCACCTCGCCCTTAATTTGGCTATATTCCCCCAATTCTGGAAACAGATATTTTGCCAAAGCTAGCTTCACCACCCGATTTGGTAAAGCTGTATTCACTCCTACCCAAGTTGGCCCGTTATCTTTTACCTCAATCAACTCTAAGGTGTAAGCCAATTTGCGGTTAAGATTATCGCTTTTAGAAAGCTGTACCGCACTCCCCAGGGTGGAAACGCCAGTCATTGGCCCTGTATTGGGACAGTGTGCTGTGACAACTTCGCCAGAATCAAGTTGAATATCCGCAAAAAATCGCTTGTAGCGTTTGAGCAAAATACCGGGATATAAGGTTGGGTATTGGTAAAGCCAATCAATCATTGTCAGAGTAAGCAGATTATGCCATTTATTACATTACCTAAAGTAGCTCCATAGTCCCAGTTTTTAAAGGGAAGATTAAATATATTGCTTTAGGGGGATGCCATGACAAATAAAATCGACTCACCACTTTATTGCAAGCTGCTAGTGGATTCGCAAGATATTGGCATTCAACACTATCTACAGGAAATGGAACGTTTGTTGCTGGCGCTGCAAGATTTGTCTTTAGCCCGCAGTTTGGAACGGATTATGGAAATTGTCCGGGTGGTGGCGCGGGAATTAACTGGGTCAGATGGCGCTAGTTTTGTACTGCGGGACAATGGTTATTGCTATTATGCCGATGAAAATGCGATCGCACCTTTGTGGAAAGATCAACGATTTCCGATGGATATCTGCATCAGCGGTTGGGCGATGCTCAACCGTCAGCCTGCAATCATTGATGATGTATTCGTTGATGAGCGGGTTCCCTATGCTGTCTACAGACCCACATTCGTTAAAAGCATGGTGATGGTGCCCATCCGCACCCTAGACCCAATTGGCGCTATCGGCACTTACTGGGCAAAGCACCATCAACCGACAATGGAAGAAGTGAAGCTGTTGCAAGCACTGGCTGATACCACAGCGGTAGCGATGGAGAATGTGCAGGTGTATTCTGAATTAGAGCAGAGAGTTAGCGATCGCACCGCCTCCTTAAATGCCGCTAACATCCACCTACAACAAGAAATTTACGAACGCGAAGCCGCCGAAGCCGAAGTCCGTCGTCTTTCCCTCACCGACGACCTAACCGGACTGCACAACCGGCGCGGCTTTTTCTTATTAGCTGAACAGCAGCTAAAGTTATCCTATCGCTCTCATACCCCTATCAATCTGCTGTTTATCGACCTCGATGGACTCAAAACCATCAACGACACCCTAGGACACGAAATCGGAGACGCAGCCATTGTTGCTGCTGCAAACTTGCTCAAGGAAACTTTCCGTAATTCTGACACTATAGCCCGACTGGGGGGTGATGAATTTGTGGTACTGATGCAGGGTAATGACCCCAATTCCGAGGCAATACAGGAGCGACTGCAAGCTGCTATCGACCAATTTAACCAGACTCAACAGCCGCCGTTTCATATATCGATGAGCATTGGTATTCAGTCTTATGACCCCAACCAGCCGATTTCACTAGATGATTTGATCACCCTAGCCGATATCCAGATGTATCAACAAAAGCGAGCTAAACGAGCCAACCGATAGCCGAGTCATCTCCTATCGCACTATCATCTCGAATTTTGAGGATATTCACATATCATAGTTTGGTAACTTTTGCAATTAAATAGGCGACATTTTTATAAAAATAGCTTATATTAGCTTTTATAAGCCTCCCCTCAAGAAAAATTGGGGAGAATTTCAAAATTCTAAGGGGTAAATTCTATGCAAAAAGTATCAGTTGCAACAGAATTAGAATATGCTTTTCTTTTCAGCTTAAGAAAGGTAAATTCCATCAATCCCGCAGGTTTTAAGCCGTTTTTTAACGATTTGCCCCTTGATAATTATATCAAAGGTAAATATCGCTTTAGACGATTATCTCGGTTCATGGTGTCTGGGGATAACTTGATTAAATTACCTCATGGCTATCTTTTACAAAGCAAAGAATATAATCCAATAGTGGGTGACATAAAACGAGAGTTTGCCGAATTAGATAATGCACTCATAGAACTGGATATTTTTAAACATCTTGTTTTGGCATTTAGTGATTCTTGCAAACTTCACCCTGAAGCCGAAATCGGAGTTCACCAAATCAGAACTACCTGTTCACCAACTAATTTAGGAAATCCTGCACCTGAAGGTATCCATCAAGATGGTACTGATTTCATCGGTATCTTCTCGGTTGATAGAGATAATATTCAAGGTGGAGAAACACACTTATACTCTGCCAAAAAAGAAAAGCCAGTTTTTAACAAAATCCTGCATCCAGGAGAACTACTTTTGGTCAACGACCACGAATTTTTCCACTTTACCACTCCCATTAAACCGCAGACTGATGCACAGGGAATTAGGGATGTATTTGTTTTGAGTTCTCCTAGTTTACTTTCAGAGTAATAATTTATTAGTGATATAAGATCCCCGACTTCTCAAAGAAGTCGGGGATCTGTGGCTTCAGTCAACTGCAAATATTTGGCAATTTACAAGATATGGGGAGTTGAATACAGTTAATTCCCCAGCTTTTTTACCTGGGATCGGAAATAATCTGGCTGATAGTGGTTTATTTAGCTTAACGGCTAAAGTTGCTATGTCAATTAAGATCGCGGCAATTTTGTCAATGGTAATATCTCCTGGTATGGGAACCGTATCTAGTCCACAACCACAAACCGCCGAATATAATAATAAATTAGTAATATCATAAGTTTGCTCATTAGCTCTTACTGCTAAACCAATATCTTCACAAACTGGCAGCATTAAACCAGAGTAACCACAAATCTTTACTGATACATTTTTAATCACACGAGTCAGCATTCCAGAAATAGCCAGTGTTCCGGGATGTCCAAATTTTCCCTTTATCAGTTTTTCATAAGCAAAAGCAATACTATTATCTTTATCCAAAGATGGCGCTAGGGATGTGTCAATACCGTTATAGTCTAAAGCAAATCTTTTAGCTATTTTTTCAGCAATTTCAGCAATTATAGTTAATTCTCTTTCTAAGATTAATTGCAGATTTTTCTCTGCTGTTTGGATATTATCAGCGTGAGAAAATGCTTGCATTACCCAGTCACAACATTCTAAACCAATAGCAAAAGAGGTATTACCTTGATGGTATGATGTCGGAAAAAAGGGAATTCCTGGTTGGCAGTTTGTCCAGGCACAAAAGCGAAAATTACCAAAGCCATTTTCACTTTCTTGAGAAATGCGTTTAATCACTTTGGCTGATTCCCAAGCATTTTCAAAGTTGATGCCTGTTTGTTGATCACCAATTTTGGCAGAACAGTAAATAAACGATGTGTTTTTGTTGATATCAGGAATGATTGCGATGGTTTCCGGTTGGCTGGCGTAACCAATATTGAAAAATCCTATATTTAAAGTTTGGCAAAGTTTTTCTATTGTTTGAATTTCTCTAATAACTTCGCTGTTTGATAAGCCTTGTAGGTATTCTTCCCAAGTATTTGTGGTTATCCTGGTTGTTTGCACCTCATATCCTTGTTGTTCAAATAAAGCCTTGGCTTGCTGATTAAACTCAGCAGCTTGCTGAATTTTCTCTGTTTCTTTTGGAGATTTCAGCGAGATTCCTGTGGTGATTGTTCTAATTTTCATTTTATTTGGACAAATTTATGGTTGCGGGTTGGTTTGGTGTCGCCGAAAATGAGAGATAGGTCAATACGGTTCAGTTAACGTTTGAATCTATCGAAGATCCCCCCAACCCCCCTTAAAAAGGGGGGCTTTTGACTCTCTTTTACTCGTTTAGAAAGGGGGGATTTTATGAGAGATAGGTTAGATTCACGGGGAATCCTCACATCTACCTGCTTGTACGTGAAATCATCAACTAAAAAATCCTATGAATGACGAATTTTACAATCGGGGCTTAGAAAAAGCTAAACAAAAAGATTATGACGGGGCGATCGCGGAATTTGACCAGGCTATCAGGGAAAATCCTGTCTTTGACACAGCTTATTTACAAAGAGGTTTGGCTTATTATGAGTCAGGGGCAATTCTCCAAGCTGTTTCTGATTATACTGAAGCTTTAAAGCTGAATTCCCAAAATGTAGAAGCTTATTATTATCGCGCTTTAGCAAGAGTGGATCTGAAAAATCTACCGGGGGCGCTGGAAGATGTGGAGAAAGCGATTAAGCTGAATCTTAATTATGCTGCTGCTTATAGTTTGCGGGGAGTAGTGCGGCGCAAAGAGGGATATATTCAAGATGCGATCGCTAATTTTAAAAAAGCCGCCGAATTATATCTCCAAGAAAAGGATAAGGAAAATTGTCGCCTTTGTCTAGACAATATTAAACAGCTACAACCACCAGAGAAACCAGCACCAACGCCAATAACGGCCACAGTTGCAACCATTAGAAGCACAGGGGATTATTTCACGCAACTATTAGACAAGGCTGAAAAAGGTGATACACGGGAAGCGATCGCTGATTTAAACTGGGTATTGCAAGCTGATCCCCAAGATGCACAAGCTTATTGCTGTCGCGGGGTGGTGCGTTGCAAGATGGGGAACTATCGGGAAGCGATCGCCGATTTTAACTCTGCACTACAGTTAAAGTTTACCGATGCGATTGTCTATCGTAACCGGGGAAAGGCGCGTTCGCAGTTAGGTGATCATTTGGGTGCGATCGCTGATTTCAATCAAGCAATCGAAATTCAACCCGACGATACCTTAGTTTATATTGCCAGAGGCAACGTGTTTCGGGCAATGGGGGATTATCTCGGCGCGATGAAAGATTACACCCAAGCATTGCAGATTAATGCCGATGATGCCCAAGCTTACTACAATCGCGGCATTGCCTATACTTTTTTAGAAGAACTGCAAAAGGCGATCGCTGATTTTCAAAAGGCTGCAAGTATATTTTGTCTACAAGAAGACTGGGACAATTACCAACAAGTGTTAACTAGCCTGAATAAAATCCAGTCATCTAGTCCAGAGTCAACCAAAGCAACGTATAACACGCTACGCCAACGATTATTGAGTATGGTGGGGGGACATTGGGAAATCGCCCAAAGACTAATTCGGCAGCAGCGAGATTTTCAGCCGGGAATGTCTGAGGAGTGGTATCTGCAAAAAGTGATTTATGATTTAGAGCGCGATCGCGGTAAGTAGTATCAAGTCCTATTCAATGCTTACAGGACTTACGCAAAAGTAACGGAAAAAGAACCGCAGAGGAGGACACTTCTGTGCGGGGGTTCCAAGAGTTGAGGAAAGTGTCCGTCGCGCAGAGGACACAGAGGAATAACTGTTTGAGAGGTTATTTGCGTGAGTCCTAACTTATTATATACTCACATATCCTCACAGCTTCTCCTCGCTTGCTTTGTCGGAGTGGGGTTCTTTGCCTACGCCACGCTTTGCGAACGGGAATATAAAACCTAGACGCTTTCTCTGCCCAATGGTTGAGTAGAGACGGGAATTACCTCAAAAATTGTGTATAAATCAATATCCACAGACTCAAGCTCGATTGGAGGTTTGATTTGAAAGCTTTTCCAAACATTCTTTTTTACGCCATATTTGGAATTTGGAATGTAGTTTTTCTGCTAGTTGCCTATACAGGATTATTACCTATAATCGGTGTACCATTGGTTCGGGCTACCTTGGCGGGTGATATCCCCATTGAGTTTTCCTTGACTCTGGCAGCTTTGGTTGCAGTACCAACCATTTGTACTTTAGTTGGATGCTTAAATTTTGCCAAAAAGCCTCGGCAACTGATCCGGCTATTTTATGGCGTGGAAGCACCACTATTATTAATATGTCTACTGCGTTTATTTGTAATTCGGGAACTGACGCCGGCTAGTACTCAAATTATCGCTACACTTGGCTTGTGCATCGGGGCGTTTTTCCTAGAATTAATCCACGGCTACGCTGACAGGCAAAAAGCCACAGCATGGCTACAAATGCTCATTCATAGCTTAATGCTGCTCATCGGTTTGTATGTCGGCGCTGTGCTGCTGTTTTATGCAGTGCCTTTGGCAGCGGTGATTGTGCAAGAATTTTTTAAATTCCAGTGGGCGACAATTCTTTTGCAGGCATTGACTATAAATTTATTCTGGTTATTTCCCGGATTGATCCTTTGGGGTTTGAGCACTACATTATTTGTTTTCATGCCTTTAGCGTTTGTCGGGTTGTATGTTGACTCTGCACGACGGATATTAGTCAGGTTTGCCTCCCAGTATGGCCATAAGCGATCGCTTACAGGTTCATTTGCGATCGCCTTTGCCTGGATAATCATCTTCATTTCTTTGCAACAACAGCCACAGGTGCAGGCATTTTCTCTCCTAAAAAACCCGGCAACTACCGATAGCAGCCGGCAAGCGCTTTTAGCAAAATCGAATGTAATTCGAGAAGGTTTAGTTAACGCTTACTTGTCCGATTATCGCTACCTCAGCAGCATCAAAGAAAATGACCACATCCACGCTATGTATCGTAGCGTTTTTAACTCACCAGAGTGGCTGTGCCAGTTTCTACAAGCGCAATACAATCAACTGATGTCGCCTTGGTTGTACAACGGTTCTAGTGAGGATAGCGAAAAAGCGCAAAAGCTGTATGCCGAATTTTTTGATACCCCGCTGCAAAAAGCCGAACGCAGTGCAGTCAGCCATGCTGTCCAATCTACATTTAACCAGCAAGAAGTGAAAGCGGGACTGCTGAACATCAACGAAAAAAAAGTTTGGTTGCGATCGCAACAAGTTACAGTTGCAGAACATGGTGATTGGGCTGATGTCGAACTTTACGAGGTGTACAAGAACGAAACACCAGAAGTTCAAGAAATATTTTACTCGTTCTCATTACCAGAAAGCGCCGTCATTTCCGGATTATGGCTGGGTGACACCAGCGACGTCAGCAAGCGCTTCCCCTTTGTTGTCGCCCCTCGCGGTGCAGCTCAGAAAGTTTATAATTCACAAGTCAGGCGTACACGTCCTGTAGATCCAGCTTTGTTAGAACAAGTCGGGCCAAGACATTATCGCCTGCGGGCATTTCCCATCCCCCCGAAATCGTTACCAAGTTTTGACAATGCAGCACCACAGCGCCCGACAGAAATGCATTTGTGGCTGACTTACAAAGTCATGCGACAGGATAAAGGCTGGGCGATGCCAAATTTAGGGGAAAAACGTAATATTTTCTGGACTAAGTACAGCCAGCGCCTCCGTCAGGGTAAGGTGGTATCGCCAGCGGGAGATGCTTGGTTAGAACCATATTTAGCAGCTAGTACACAAGCAGAACCACGATTGCATCAAGTTAATTTTAGCGATCGCTACAGCATCACAGCAAAGCCACTTGCCAAAAGCGATTACTCCTTACCCAAAGGCCAGCGATTTGCCATTGTCATCGACAGTTCCCGGAGTATGGGCAACCACCTCAAAGAATTATCTTCAACCCTCGCATGGGTACAAAAACCAGACTTTGCTAATAATAATCATGCCGATGTTTATATCACCACTGCCAAAGGTGTAGCACCTCAAAGGTTAGACGATATCCGACAGTTTAAAGCCGAAAAAATCACCTTTTACGGCACAATTCAACCTGTTGAGATGGTACAGCAGTTTAATCAGTTACGCGGCGATACATCCTATGACGGCGTTTTGCTAGTAACTGATCAAGGCAGTTATGAATTAACTGCTGAAAATAAGGTAAAAAAACAGGGTGGCACCTATCCCGCCATATCTGCGCCCTTGTGGATGGTACATTTAGGAGATTTGCCAGCAGCTTATGATGATGCCACGATCAAAGCGATGCAAGATAGCGGTGGCGGAATTTCACAGCAACTTCCAGAAGTTTTGCAACGCATAGCCACAAAAGCCGCTTTAGGGGAATCTGCGGTGAATGTTGTGGATGGCTACGCTTGGTATCAGGTGGCTTCCCCTGGTTCACCAACCCAAAACGACGATTTTCAGCAACTAGCGGCACGGCAATTGATTCTGGGGTTGAGTAAACAGATCAACCTCAATCAGTTGGCTAATTTGGATGCTATTCACGACATAGCCAAAAAATCGGAGATTGTCACCCCATATTCTTCGATGATTGTGCTGGTGAACGACGAACAAAGGGCAGCACTCAAACGCGCAGAGGCAGAAAGCGATCGCTTTAACCGCAAAGTCGAAAACGGCAAAGAGGAGTTAAGCAAACCCAACAATCCTTTAAAGGTGAGTGTACCCGAATCATCCAACGGCTGGGTTATCGGCATAACTGCGATCGCGCTTTTACTGTTTACCAGACGTCAACGCCGCACTCTAACTCCTGAAGGCATGATCAATCAGCCCAAAGACTAATTCAACAGCAGCGAGATTTTCAGCCGGGAATGTCTGAGGAGTGGTATGTGCAAAAAGTGATTAATGATTTAGATCGCGATGGCGCAAAGCGATCGCACTAAGGGTGATCGCGGTAATTAAAACCTAGATGCCAACCCGTTATTCCAACTTAGTCTGCATACAAGCTGCTCCTCTGGGGTGGCTTTTTCTATAAAAATCACATTGATTATTGACTTAAAAACCAAGCTTTATTTCTTTTACTCAGAGAAAAATATAAAAAAACAGCATAGAGTATATACTGAGCGACAAGACTAAAAATATTCTCTATAAAGTTGTGAAAATTCAACAACTGAGTGAGTCAGCAGCAGAGAAATATCAGTCTAAGCACTTGCTTCTCTTGTAGCTAACTTGTGATTGTTGGTGCTAGTAAGTTGGGTGAAAAGCGGAAATCATCAAAAGTGATATCTGGCAATAACTTGTAAAAACTTCAACGTCGAGGATTGAGTAAATGTACAGCAAGCAACACAGAACTTCCAAGAATTCTGCCAACTCCTCAGACACACCAGCGCCAAATCAGTTTGCACCGCGTCGCTTTGTCGTTCAGCCCAAAACCGAAGAAGTAACGCCCCAACAAGAACAAACGCCTGATTCTGAAGCTCAACGAGAAGAGACAGAGCAGTATAAAAGTGGCTTTATAGATTTCTCAAAACTTACACCCCGCCCGTCCCCAGCTAGGACACCAAGAATTCAGATGAAGCTTACCCTTGGTGAGCCTGGGACTGTATATCAGCAACAAGCAGTCCCACCAAATCCTGTTGCTATCCAGCCTCAAACAAACCCAGATTTATCCCCAGAACAAAATACAACATTAGAGCCATTCGACAAAGTTGAGGAAGTAGCGAATGAAGCTGTTGAAATCCAGCGTCTGAGCGAGCCAGGAGATAATAGTGATGAAGATGCCAATGGGGGAACAATTCAACGTGCTTGCTCAGACTGTGAAGCAGAACAAGAAGATAAAAAACACACAGGAACTATTCAGGCTAAAAAAGAATTATCTGGTTTCAATCAAAACCTATTTAAGCCATCACTATTAAATAAACCAACTGATACCCTTCAAGCTAAAACAATTGAAGAGCAAACTTCAAAAACCGTATTAAATAACAACAAGAATGAATTTTCACTAACAAAGAAACCAGTTAACCATCTGCCAGCCAAAGAAATTTCCAAGCAAGATTATCAACCACAGAATAAATTAGAGTCTGGTAAAACTGAGGTTTTAAATGCAGTTCAACTGGTGCAGTCACAGACAAATAACCCATTAATTCAGAAGCAACCAACAGATCCACGACCTCAAGGTACAAACGTTAGTAAAAGCGGTGTAGCATTTTATGAAGCAGGTTTAGAGCTATATAATCAACCCTCAAAGGGTCATGGTTCCAGTATCATACGCAAGATACCAATCGGTACTAAACTCTTCATTGATAAACAATTATCTAGTGGTTGGTATCACATCGCTTTGTCCTCTGGAGAATACGGCTATGTTGAAGCGACAAAAGTCAATACCCGCTTACCTGAACCAGGGGCACAACTCTATAAAATTAAGTCTGGGGAGAATGCTATTGCCATTGCTGAACGCTATTATAAACAGTTTGTTCAACGTGATAGAGACTTGCGGTTTTATGTCAACGTTTTAGAAGAAATTAATCGCCTTGGTGGTGGTATTCACCGTCCACCTAATAGTTCTTGGCAAAACACTCAAGCAACAGCCGGGGTTTACATTTGGATTCCCAGTGCTGAATTTGCTAATAGCTTTGTCGGTAAAATATCCACTGGTTCCCCTGTGCGTGATGCTTTAGCAGTGGCTGGGAACGTTGCTAAAACTGTGGGGAATTTTGCTGTAGGAGGAGCAGCTTTAGTCGCTGGACTATTACAAGGGGCTTTGGAATCTATTTGGAGTAACTTGGTAGGTATCAAAGACCTAGCAGTGATGGTCTGGGATATACTCAAAAGTTTATTTACAGGTAACATTCTCAACGATGGACAAAATCTGTGGAAGCAGATTACTCAAATTAATTGGGGTGATTTAGCTCAAGCTTGGCTGGGAGATTTTGAAAAACAGTGGAATAATCCAGCTATATTTCAAAAATGGCAGTTTCGCGGCAAGGTATTAGGCTATGCTGCTGCTGAGATTGCTTTAGCTGTTCTGACTGCTGGTGGAGCAACTGGGGCAAAATGGGTAGGGAAGATGTCCACTAAAGCCATTGAAGTAGTCAAAAAGATTCCAGGTGTAGCTAAGTTAGCGGAGAAAGCAAAAACAATCAAAATACCAGCAGCAGTAAAAAAGGGTTTGAAAAATGCTAATACTGCTAAATGGCTTAGTAAACATCGTAACAATGTAATTAAAAAATATGGCGCTGATGGTATCAAAATGCTATCAGAGGGAGTCATTGCCAAACGAGTTACCCGAAATGGTCATACCTTAAAAGTTCTGGCCAATGGTAAAATAGTTCGCTGTTCAACTTGTGAAGAACTTGCCAAACAATTTGCTAAAGAATTAGCCGATCCTAAAAATAGTAAGTTGGCTGAACAATTAAGTGGGCTTCAAAAAAAAGCAGTAACTGATCCAGAAGGAGTTGTTGATGAAATTATACAAGTTGAAAAACAATTACAAGATGTTAGAAAAAATAATCTAGTACCTAAGAAGAGATCTGGTGAAGAAATTGGTAAAGCAGGTAAAGACTGGGAAGAAGCTGTTCAAAAGAAAACAGGTGGCAAGTCAGCGATAATAGAAGGAAGAGAAATAGATAGTGTCACAGATGAGGCTTTAATTCAAGCTAAAAATATTAATACAAGCAACCCTAAAAATTTTTTAAATAAGAAAACTAGAACTCAAATCAAAGAAACTATAAGGCTAGCTGATGAGCGAGGAAAGAGAGCAGAATTTTGGTTCAAAGAAGAACCGCATCCTCTGATTCGTGAGTATATTGAAAATAAACGTGGAATTGTTAAAGTTGGATTATGAGGTATTAAAAAATGTCTTATTATTACTCAATTCGAGGGTGGTTAGAAATAACACCTGATAGGTTTGTCAAAGTTGTAGAAAAAATTAAATCACTCCAGGAAAGTTATATTAATGAGCAAAAATTAGGGTTATATATGAATGGTTGGTGTTGGAGCGAAACACCAATTAACTGGTCAAGATATATTTTTTATGGTGCTGACGTAACCGAGGAAGGGATTAAATTACTTGAATTAACTTTACAAGAAATTGCTAATTTAAAATGTCAAGTAAGTGGTTATTTTCATATACAAGGAGAAGATGGCGAAATTAATTTTTTGTATAAATTAAATGATGATTTAATTCTTTTTCAAGAAAGCGATCTATTAATAGATATTAGCTAAATACAATAGAGTTCAAAATGGAGAAAATTGGCTAAAAGGTACTCCAGTCCTAGGTCAGTCCCAAGCCAGATATTCCGCTATAGGTAAGGTAATTGATCAGAATGGCGAAACCTGGATTAAGGTACACATAGATGGACAAGGTAACATTCATGGAGTACCGACAAATCGATAGGAGATTGATATGAATCTGGAAACGGTAATTGAAGAAATTCACAAAAACAGCAACAAGGTTGTTTCGCCAACAGCCGATCCACAACTGTGGGATAAGCAGCTAGAGTCTGAGTTTAAAGGCTACCCAGTTTTCAACTGGACTGATGACTTCAACTATAGCAAATCCCATACATATGAGATTCTGTTGCACCCTGGTACGTTGGACAAGCCAGGTTCACTAGAGCAAGAGCAAACTTTTATCCGCAGTGTGGGTGGGCAGAAGTATAGTGTTCTGTTGAAAATGTCAGTTATCACCTCGTATTACTTAGCAGGAGTATTTCGTCGGCAATTGGATAGCAACGGACAGGTAATTGAGCAGTTGATTCAGCCAGAAATTCCCCTACAAGTGGAATTTATGCAAAAGGTGGATCAATTTGCTCAACGAAATGGATTTGAGCCGATAAACCGAACCTATCTGGCTCAAGTCGTTCCAAACGTAAAATTAGATTTGGCTCAATGCTGCACTGTATACAACTGTTTGTTTGAAGATGAGGATAATTGTATACCAGTAATTTGGTACAAATAACGGGAAAAGCAGCTGAGTTACCTTGAAGATCAAAAATTAGGGTTATATATGAAGGAATGGTGTTGGTATGAAACACCTATGAAAAATTTTCTGACCTCTTACTATCGTGTCCGCACTCAGACTGGTGGTCGGCATAATACATGTATTTCTACTATTATTGAATATTTGGATGGAAAATTCTCAATTCGGATCACCCGAAATATCTAAATCAGGTGAATCTTTATGGTAGACGGTTTTGTACATACTTTTCCAGGTGAACAGATTAGACTTGTAAATAATCCTCTGGAAGACCTGGATGACTTGCAACTGGCAGCTTTAGCTGTTGAATTTATTCAAGAATTTTACTCATTTATACAACCCCTCTCCGCTGATTTAATGGTTGTTTTCCGAGATATTGATTGGTCTCCTATGAGTAATATAGAGCCATTACTTCCACAATGGAAATGCTGAAAAGTGGTTGGGAACTAAAATTTTCTTCTCCAAGACAAGCTGATAAGCTACCAGCACTGATTCACGCTTTACCGATTAAATAAGTGAAAGTTTATGCCAGATATTAATATTAGTCAACCGATCAGTATCACTATGGAAGTGGTAGAGGTAGATGATTATCTACCTTCCCTCAGAATGCTTGTCAAATGTCATATAGAACACCCTACTGGTTTTTTTACTTATCAAGCTACAGATATTTGGTTTGATTGTTCTCAATGGGATGAATTTGTTAGGATTTTATCACAACTGGAAGCTAAGATTGAGGTAGAAGCAATCTTAGTAGATATGAGTGAATGCTTGGAATTAAAAATATCTAATGTTCATAATCAATTACATTTCAACTTTTCTTGTAAGGAACTAAATGTTGGAGAGGGTCTAACTAAAATTAACTTTTCTTGTCAAATAGATTTTGAGATACTGTCTTTGATTAAAAGGGAATATAGTGAATTTCCAAAATGGTGGTAACTGAAAGCGTAATCACTCATCAGTAAATAGGTAATTTTTTATTACTCAGTTCGCTGGTGGTTAGAAATAACACTATATATTAAAATACTTACACATCGTGCTGGCGACTTAATCACTACATATCCAGTTCCACCAAATTAGAGTAATATTATGAGTCAAAAACAGCACCCAATAGTTAGAAAAATATGGCCGCAGTTAAGAGAGTTAATATCTCCTATTCCTGAAAATAACTTTGATGAATTACTGGCTAGTTTAAAAAACTGGATCTGTCATCATCAAATTTTATTACAAAATTTAAATAGTGAATGTGCGGCTTTATCGTTATTATTAGAGGATAAAACTTCCCAGTTCCCTATGGTTAAACTGACAGCAGGAGCATACCTAAAATCGCAGATAAATTCTGATATATACCCTCCTAAAGATATAAAAGATATTATTGAGCGGCTAGAGATAATCGTGCGTGAGTTTGCCTTATTTACTAAATGGGAACGTTGCCCAATTTGCAATGAAGGCTATCTTCAATATTGGAAAGATACAAATATTAATGAAATAGTTTTATCTTGTCCTGAGTGTGGTTGGGAACAGTATCTAAATGAGCAAAATGTAGCTGAAGATAATCTGCGTTTGTCAATTTTAGTACCAGCTTCTAAAGAAGATATGAAAGAGTATATACTTCCATAACTCATCAGCTACCAAATAAGTTATGTGGATATGTTAAGAGCGTTGCTGGAAAAGGTAAAGTAAAAGTAGCTTTTGTTTGAATCAAAAGAAATAATCCAAACATTATTACTACTTTTCATATTAAGACCGTAAAAGAAGTAGCTAAAAAAGCTCCAATTTTAGGGTAGAATCAATGAAGAATGTACTAGTTAAAACAATTGAAATTCTATCAGAAGATGCAGAAGAGGCTTTATTACATATAACTGATGGCGTTTATGAATGTGCTGCTTTCTGTCAGCCTTGTAATAAATCTCCAGGTGATATTATAGAAGAGCCATTTCTTGCTTTTAATACTGGATATACTGTGCTGAATACCACACAAGAAACACCCTACATCAAACGCAAAAATAATAGTCTGGGATATGAAATATTAGCAAAAGTAACGAATATAGAAAATAATTTGTTACAAGTGGGAGATATTCTAATTGAACTAGATGTTAATTTACCTGGAGGAATTAAAGTTAATTATTGCATAGAGTTTAGTTGTGGAAGACTAGATATATTTTAATGGTGAGATTAACCCAAGTTGCAAGTGATGAGGGGTTACCCATTGTAATAAATATTAGTATGCGTCAAACTTTGCCAGTTTAATCCCCAGACAAGAATTCAATATGACCACTTTTGATGATCTGCTATCTATAGTAACTGACCCCATGATTAGCCCTGATGGGTGGGGTGACTACTATCTCGAAGTCGTTATCGAACTGGCTCATAAGTTGAGCCAATCTGGAGAAATACAAGAGTGTCTTCAGCATTTGCCATTACTTGACGAAGAAGCTCATGTCAGGCTGATTCAGGTAATAACCAATTTTCCATCATCTCAATTGTTCGAGCCTTTACTTGGCTTGTTAGTAGAGGCAGATGGAGAACTGGCAGAGGTCTTGATCGACGGACTGCGAACGTGGTCACTTGACCGAGAACAGAGGCAACAGTTGTTGTTAGTTGCTGAAAAGTTTCGAGGTCAGTCAAAACTTCTGGATATGGTCATAAATGAACTGACTACTGGCATCCGCTAATTGAAATTAATTGGGGTGATTTAGCCTAAGCTTGGCTTGGAGAAGGATTTGAGAAAGTCGGTAAACTTTACTAGTTATAGGAATATGACTGACTGTTTTGTACATACTTTTCCAGGTGAACAGATTAGACTTGTAAATAATCCCCTGGAAGACCTGAATGACTTGCAACTAGCAGCTAAAGCTATTGAATTTATTCAAGAATTTTACTCATTTATACAACCCCTCTCTGCTGATTTGATGGTTGTTTTTCGAGATATTGATTGGTCTCCTATGAGTAATTTTGATAATTCTTATTCATTGAGCTAATAGCTTGGTTGTGTTGACTGCTTAGGAATAAAGCTGCAATATTTTTTACCATTAATGTGTTACTTTTGAGACAAATTGATGTTGATACTGTCAGATTTGTTCTGAGATTTATCTGGTAGATAATAATTAAACTTTTTGATTACCTAATGTGCCAGTTTTAAAAGTGGAATTTATCATATTTTATCTTAAAGCTTAAATAAAGATTTGATGAAAGCTGATAGGTTATCCTAGCGGACAATGTTAAAAAGTTGTACTATCTATTTTTATTCATCACCTCAAAAGCTTTGCTGACTTCTCAAAAGCAAAATCGCTGCAAATGGTGTCTTATATTGAGCAAAATCTAACATTGATCGTCCTGTAAATTTCCTATTGCACATTTAGATTAAGGCTAAAACTCTACGTTGATTTTCCGGCACATTTAGATAAAACTCATTTTTTTTTATTTCTCCTGGAAAATTCTAGCAAATTGGAACCAGCCAAGCAACTAAGCATGAATTAAAAAAGAAACTAACTGGAGATATTACATCTTGATTTTGTCATTAATTTAGCGACTCAATCTGATGAGTAAAAACCTAAATTCCTCTAGTCACTAATCATTTAGTTATTACTTTTAGACTATCAATGAGTAATCTTTATAGACCAATTAACAAGACAGCTTTAAAGCAACAATTTGTTTGCAACCGTCTGATTACAACGCCTCTAGGATTTGATAAATTTAAGAAAGTAGATATTGAGCAATCACTTGCTAGTCGGTTTGAAGAACAAGTTAGCAAGTATCCCCAATCTGTTGCTGTCAAAACCCAGACAGAAACACTCACTTATGAACAGTTAAACAACAATGCTAATATTTTAGCAAAATCCATCCTTTCTTTGAGAGGAGAAAAGCAAGAAGTAATAGTAATTTTGCTGGAAAAAAGTGCAAGTTACATTACCACTATTTTGGGAATATTAAAGACAGGAAAGATTTTTGTACCTTTAGATGCTTCATTTCCCCTTGAGCGGCTGGCTTATATTTTAGCAGATTCACAAGCCGTCTTGATAGTCACCAACAATCAAAATTTGACTTTGGCAAGTAAATTAGCTGTTAATGGATGTCAGATATTTAATATTGATGATATCGAACACAATATTTACCCTAAAAATCCAACTATTAAAATAGTCCCAGATACGCCAGCATACATAATTTATACTAGCGGCTCGACCGGAAAGCCAAAAGGAGTAGTGCAGAGTCATCGCAATGCATTGCACTACTGCATGAATGATACTAACACTTTACTCATCAGCCCAGAGGATCGGGTAATTTTCCTCTACTCATGTAGTGCATTGGGTGGAATATTGTGTATTTGTTATACTTTACTAAATGGTGCATCTCTCTACTCTTTTAATGTCAAAGAAGAGGGATTAAGCAACCTAGTTGACTGGTTGATTCAAGAAGAAATAACTATTTATCATTCCTTTGCCACACTCTTTCGACATTTTGTAGATACTCTCACAGGTAGAGAGCAGTTTCCCAAAATTCGCTTGGTTAAATTGGGTGGTGAGGCTACCTTGCAAAGAGATGTAGAACTTTATAAAAAGCATTTTTCGGCAAACTGTATTTTGTATGCGAGTTTAGGAGCAACTGAAACCGGAACTTTCCGAAATTTTATTGTTGAGCAAGACACCCAAATTAAAAATAGCACTGTACCAATTGGCTATGCAGTTGAGGATATGGATATTGTGCTGCTTGATGAAGCAGGGGTTGAAGTTAAGAATGGGGTGGGCGAAATTGCCGTTAAAAGTAAATATTTAGCTCTTGGTTATTGGCAAAAGCCAGAACTAACAAATGCTGTATTTATCCCAGATTGTCAAGGTGGAAGCGAACGGATTTATCGGACTGGAGATTTGGGACGAATTGAGGCTGACGGCTGTCTGGTTCACATGGGAAGAAAAGATTTTCAGGTGAAAATTAGAGGCTTCAGAATTGAAGTTACAGAAATTGAGATGGCACTTTTCAACACTGGCGCTATCAAAGAAGCTGTCGTTGTCGCCCGTGAAGATATCCCAGAAGATAAACGTTTAGTCGCTTATATTGTTCCTAAACAACAACCAGTACCCACCACTAGAGAACTACGGCAATATTTGCAGAATAAATTGCCTGATTATATGGTGCCTAGTGCCTTTGTCTTCTTGAATGCCTTGCCATTAACACCCAATGGTAAGATAGACCGCTTGGCTTTGCCAGCCCCTAATTTAGCACAGCCAGAGATGACAGCAACTTTTGTTGCACCCCGTGATGATTTAGAATGTCAGCTAACAGAAATTTGGGAAAAAGTTTTAGGTATTGAACCCATTGGGGTGAAGGATAATTTCTTTGAATTGGGGGGGCATTCGTTGTTAGCCGTGCGTTTATTCGCTGAAATAGAGCTTAAATTTGCCAAAAAACTCCCCCTCGCCGCGCTCTTTCCATTTGATACAGTGGAAGCGATCGCGCAAATAATCCGCGCCGAAGCCAAGAAAGACTTACAGAATCAATCAATAGCGACTTGGTCATCTCTAGTAGCAATGCAACCACAAGGTTCCAAGCCACCTGTTTTCTTAATTCACCCCCAAGGGGGTGAACTGCTTTGTTATCGTGATTTAGTCACTTATCTAGGAACGGAACAGCCAGTTTATGGGCTACAACCCCAAGGGCTAAATGGAAAACAGCCTCCTTATACCCGCGTGGAAGATATGGCAGCTCACTACATTCGAGAAATCCAAACTATTCAACCCCAAGGCCCTTATTTGCTGGGGGGTTACTCTTTTGGCGGTGTAGTTGCCTTTGAGATGGCGCAACAACTCCACAGACAAGGTCAAAAGGTGGGACTTCTGGCTATGTTTGATACCTGTCGTCCTGGTTATAGTGAGCGCTTATCGTTGCTGAAGCGAATTCCCTTGCATTTAGATAATCTTGTCCACAAAGGGCCTGATTACATTTGGCATAAGGCGATGAATTTGAGCCAATTGGCTAAATACCATCTTCAACAGAAATATAAGTCTTACTTAAATGCCGCATCTCAAGTATTAGAAATGGTTCAACAGATAGATTCCACAAAGAAGCAGTTAGACGTTATTAGTGCTAATTCCCAGGCTCTCTGGGGATATACCTTTGAAGCTTACCCAGGTGCAGTTACTCTATTGCGGACTGAGGATGAAAATCGAGCCGATGCTGTAGGTGTGAAATATGAGCCGCAATTTGGCTGGGGTGAAATTGTGATGGGCGGATTAGAAATACATTATATTCCTGGTTCTCACCTTTCTCTACTCGATAAACCCTATGTACAGGTGTTGGCGGAAAAGTTTAAAGTTTGTCTGGAGAAGGCGCAGACGATGAATTTAGTCACAGAGGAATAGTTAACCTTAAAGCCGCTTGAGCCGCCTAATTTACTCCTTTATCCCTAGCAATTCAGAAAAATGTGCAAAGATTGATACAAACACCACAACGGGAGTAAGAATGGCTTGGGGAGCAGGAGAGCAATTGCAAGGTGGTAGATATACTGTTGAGCGAGAGTTAGGCCGAGGACGCTTTGGGATTACTTATCTAGCAAAAGATGGGAATGGCGATCGCTTAGTTATTAAAACCTTAAATGATGATTTGTTGAACTCCCTAACACCACAAGAACGGGACAGACTGGAGTCGATGTTTTTGCAAGAAGCCGTGAAACTTGCTCGGTTTCGACATCCTCATATTGTGGAAGTTGAAGCACCATTTAAGCAAGATTCCCACTGGTGTCTAGCAATGGAATATATTGATGGCATCAGTTTAGGCGATCGCGCTCAACAAATTCTGTCTGAATCCCAAGCGCTGACATATATTCGGCAAATCGGTGAAGCGCTGATTGTGGTTCACGAAAATCAATTGATTCATCGAGATATCAGACCAGAAAATATTATGCTTAGAGTGCGGGATGGTAAGCCAGAAGCGGTTTTGATTGATTTTGGTTTGGCGCTGGATTTTGACCATACCCTCACCACCGCACGCACCAGAGAAACTTCTGAAGGATTTACCCCCCTAGAGTTATATTCCCAACAAGGTCAACCCACAGGAGCTTACACTGATATTTATTCCTTAGCGGCTACCCTCTACATTTTGCTGACTGGGAAAATTCCTGTGAGTGCCATTAAGCGCAAACTAAATAAAAAACCTTTAGTAAATCCTAAAAAACTGAATTCGCAAATTAGCGATCGCACAAATCGCCAAATTCTTGAAGGAATGAAATTAGACGCTAAAAAACGTCCCCAATCTGTGCGCGAATGGCTAGATGCATTGGGATTAACCAGTGTAAATGCAGTACCAGATACTTCTCCCGCGAAACCAGACCCGAAAATCAGTTGGTCAGTAATTTGGACAGCCGCAGGGGTAATAGTTACACTTTTGGTAGGTATACCAGCCTGGATTGCTATATTCAAACCGTCTCCTGATAATCCCCCAACGATTACACCCAGTCCAGCAGTTACCCAAAAACCCTAGTTAAAAGGGCGGCATTTGGATTAAATACACCCCAAATAATCATGTAGAGACGTTACATGTAACGTCTCTACATTGTGTATTGTATGCAATCGAGACGCGGGGTAGGGGCACAGCACTGCTCATTGGTGTCAACTTAACGTTAAAACCTGGTAACGGCGGTATAACAACATTTACCCAATTACCAATTAATCCAGAAGAACCCCACCCCGGTTTTGCTGGCGCAAAACCTCCCCTCCCCTCATGAGGGGAGGGGATTGAGGGGTGGGGTCAAACGGCTGTGGGACAACGGTTTGAGCTTAAGTTGACACTCATGAGCACTGCTGTGCCCCTACGACTTAGGGTATGATTATAGCTACATCACCCTCATCAGTAAAATCACCAGAAAACATACATGGTCTGGGCAGCAGGGAAGCAACTACAAAATGGTAAATATCGGATTGAGGAAGTTTTAGGACAGGGTGGTTTTGGCATTACCTACAAAGCACTGCACCTCCAGCTAGGGCAACAGGTAGTAATTAAAACTCCTAACGAATTTCTCAGCCGAGATCCAGATTATGACAAGTATGTAGAGCGTTTTATTAAAGAAGGACGGATGTTAGCGCGTCTGTCTCAAGACCCCCATCCCAATATTGTGGGAGTGATTGACCTGTTTCAAGAAGGTGAAATTCACTGTTTGGTGATGGATTACATCGCCGGGGAAAACTTATTTGATATAGTCAGTCGCAGGGGAGCATTACCAGAAGCGGAAATTTTGGAATGTTTTCGCCAAATTGGGGAAGCATTGACGGTGGTACATCAAGCAGGGTTGGTGCATCGAGATGCTCACCCTGGAAATATTATGTTGCGGCCTAATGGCAAAGCAATATTAATTGATTTTGGGATTGCGGGTGAGTTGGTTCCTACTACAGTAAGCTCAATGAATCCTGGAAACCAGAGATTTGCGCCTTATGAGCAGATGAGTGGCGATCGCAATCCTACAGTTGATGTCTACTGTTTAACTGCCACTCTCTATTTTGCTGTCACTGGTCAAAAACCGCCTACTTCTTTAGACCGGAAGTTATACGCTGTTCGTCTCATTCCACCGAAGGAAATTGTTCCCAGCATCAGCAATAAGTTGAATAAAGCAATCCTCAAAGGGATGGCGTTGGAAGCGAAAAACCGTCCGCAGACTATGGAAGCGTTGCTGAATTTTTTGGACGTGTCGCAGCCTGTCAAACCACAGGTAGTTAAGCCACCAATTCCTTCAAGTCCTTGGTTAGCGTTGATAGTATATCTTTTACTTTACGCTGGGATAGGTTTTTTGTTAGCAATGCCCAATAAACCGTCCGGACCACCAGCTATAAATGGGGCTTTAGCTGTGATGATACTTTTCTCTGTAATTTTGGTGTTATTTGAGAAAACCTGGGCTGAAAAGATGCCTTACTCAGTTGCTATTGCTGGAACTGTAGCTGTTGCTCTAAGTATGAAAATGGTTGGTGATTGGGCTGAAGCCATATCTATAACTTGGGCTTTGTTTGGGGCTGTTGCTGTTGCTAGGGTTAAAACTGTTGCTGGGGATGGAGTTGGGGCTGTAGCTACAGCTGGTTCTATGGCTATAGCTGTGACTGTAGCAATAACTTGGGATTGGTATGGGAATTGGGCTATGGCTTTAGCAGGGACTTTGGCTACTATTACATTTTATATAAGCAACCCAGATAATGTAAGTGTAGGTACTAAGTTTTTGGGTAGTTTTCTTGCTGCTTTGATTTTCTGCTGTTTAGGTGTTTTTCTTGGATATATAGGTGGGGGTACATTTGGGAGTATGGCTGGAGCTTTGACTATCTCTATCACATTTTTCATAATGGTTAATATTATTGAAGTTAGGGATAGATTACAAGAGCGTTTCAGCGATAAATACACATTTCTCACAATAGCTGTAACTTCAGGAATAGGTTTAGCTTTAGGCTGGTTAGGACATTGGGTATTTTGGCGGTGACGCGCAATTCTCTACCAGCAACTACAGAAAATTTTCAATAGCCACTCCACACTTCCACCTCAGAACCCGAAACTACTAGCTCAAAACTTGAAACTCCGAGCCTAAAGCTGGAAACTACTAGCCGAAAGGTGGAAACTACTAGTTCAGAGGTAGACAATAGAGAAAGCTATTAATAAAATAATTGAGTCGGTGAAATAGAAATGAGCGCAGAAAATGAGTTGTTAGAAAAGTGGCGGGAATTACCAAAAGACAAACAGCAGGAAGTTATAGATTTTGTAGAATTTCTCCACATCAAGACCGTAGAGCATCCACTAACCCAAAAAACTAAAACTCCGCTAGGAGAACGTTTGCGGCAACTTCGTACTAAAATAGTTGCTTCTGGTGCGCCTTTGCTAACTCAAGATGATATTGAAAAAGAAATTACTAGCAGTCGAGGTGGGTTACAGGAATTTACGGAATGAAGATAACCTTTATTGATGCTGGCGTACTAGTTACAGCGGCGCGTGGTGTAGGGGAAATGTCTGAAAAAGCATTATCTATTTTAGAAGATTCTGAACGTGAGTTTGCTGCCAGCGATTTTGTTAAATTAGAAGTGCTTCCCAAGGCCATTTATAACCGACAAACCACCGAAGCCGAATTTTACGAAGCTTTTTTTAGTGCTGTCACTTACTGGGCTAATGATTTAGAACAGATTGTGGAAGATGCCTATAAAATTGGTTGTCAGTATGGTTTGGCGGCAATGGACGCCCTACATCTGGCGGTGGCATTGTCAGTTGGTGCAGAGGAATTTGTGACAACAGAGAAACAAACAAAACCTATGCACCTCCTCTACAAGTATTCGAGTTATTTCAATTTTCAACTAATCAATTGACTATTCCAAATTTTGCAAACCCATAGCAATTTTGCTGTGTTGCTCAATTTGTCCCATCACCTGTTTAGCCCGTTTAATTACCACCGCAGGTAAACCCGCCAACCTTCCCGCCTCAATACCGTAAGACTTATCAGCACCTCCCGGTTGGACTTGGTGCAAAAAGATAATTTGGTCAGGTAACTCCTTCACCGTCACTTGATAATTAGCCACATTTGGCAAAATAGTTGCCAACTCATTCAACTCATGATAGTGCGTAGCAAAAATTGTCCGCGACCGAATATCAACCGCCAAATATTCCGCCACCGCCCAAGCTATTGATAAGCCGTCAAAAGTTGCCGTTCCTCTGCCAATTTCATCTAACAAAACCAACGACCGAGAAGTGGCATGATTAAGAATATTAGCCGTTTCATTCATTTCCACCATAAACGTAGATTGACCAGTGGCTAAATCATCCACCGCCCCCACACGAGTAAAAATGCGATCGCAAATTCCCAAATTCGCCAACCGCGCCGGCACAAAACTACCAACTTGCGCCATCAACTGAATCAACCCCACCTGACGCAAATAACAACTCTTCCCACTCGCATTCGGCCCCGTCAAAATCACCAAATCAGGCTTCTCCTCCTCCTCCTTGGCGCCCTCTGCGTCTTGGCGGTTCGTTTCTCCACCCAACCCCGTAGAATTCGGCACAAAAAACCCAGCAGGTAAAGACTGTTCCACCACCGGATGACGCCCATCAAAAATCACAACCTCCCGCCCCGCAACCATATCCGGACGACAGTAACCTTGATGCGCCGCCAACTCAGCCAACCCGCACAACACATCCGCCGCCGCCACCGCGCGAGAAAGATTGCGAATTATCTCCGCGAACTGTCCCACCTCAGCCCGCAAAGAGGCAAAAATCTCATATTCCAACTCATTTAAATCATCCCGCGCCGAGAGAATGCGCGCTTCCCGTTCCTTCAAATCTGGAGTAATGAAACGTTCCTCATTTGTCAGAGTTTGTTTGCGAATGTAATTAGGCGGTACAGTATCGGACTTACTACGGGTAATACTAATGTAATAACCAAAAGTTTTATTAAATCCCACCTTCAAATTAGGAATTCCCGTTCTCGTTCTTTCATCAACTTCTAAATTAGCAATCCATTGCTGATCTCCTTCCACAGTCGCCTTTCGCTCATCCAACTGCGGATTAATTCCCGGACGAATTAACCCCCCTTCCTTGAGATGTATCGGTGGTGATTCTACGATGTGGAGGTGTAACTTTTGTGCCAATTCTTCCAACACAGGTGGCACCTTCTGCAAAGCTTTCAAAAAAGGCGAATGGGCATCAGCGACTAAGCGGGATAGTTGCGGTAAGCGGGAGAGAGAATCAGCCAAAGCTACCAAATCTCGCGCATTTGCCGTACCGGAACCCGCCCTTCCCGTTAACCGTTCCAAGTCGTAAATTTGCCGTAACAACTGGCGCAAATCTTGACGTAAAGGGGTATTTTCTACCAATTCTTGAATCGTATCTTGGCGGGAACGAATGCCTTTAATATCGAGGAGGGGTTGCAATAACCATCGCCGTAAAGCACGCCCACCCATTGCTGTGCTAGTTCTATCTAATGCCCACAACAGGGAACCGTGAAAAGTGCCATCACGGACGGTTTGGGTGATTTCTAGGTTACGGCGGGTTTGCTGGTCAACGATGAGATAATCGGTAATCGTATAGGTGCGTAAGGTTTGGAGGACGACGGTGTTGGCTTTTTGAGTATCTTCCAGGTATTCCAGCAGACCACCAGCGGCGCGAACGGCGAGGGGGAGATGTTCACAACCGAGACCTTCTAGCGATCGCACTTTGAATTTCTGCAATAATCTAGGTCTAGCTTCTGCTTGGGAAAAAGGAATTTGCGATCGCAAGCTATAACAAAATGAAGGTGGTAAACATTGGGGAAGTGAAGGCGAAGTTTCCCCCGGACGCAATAAACTACCTAAATCGGGGGCGTTGGTGGGAAACAGCACTTCTGAAGGCTGCAACCGCATTAATTCTTGAGTCAGATGTTCTAAATCACTACCTTGAGTTGTCAGGTATTCGCCGGTGGAGATGTCTGCATAAGCTAAACCCCAATGATTTGCGGCAATTACTACCGCTGCTAGGTAATTATTGCGACTTGCTTTCAGCATTCCCTCTTCTAGCAAAGTCCCCGGTGTGAGGATGCGCGTTACCTCACGTTTGACCAAACCGATAGCATCGGCGGAGTCTTCCACTTGGTCGCAAATCACTACAGCGTAGCCTTTTTCCACCAACAGGGTTGTGTAGCGTTCCCATGCGTGGTGGGGTACACCTGTCATGGCGACGCGTCCAATTTCGCCGCCGTGTTTGCTGGTGAGAACCAGTTCTAGTTCTCTGGAGATAATTACAGCGTCTTGGAAAAATGTTTCAAAAAAGTCACCCACCCGATACAGCAACAGCGCATGCGGATATTTATCCTTCATTTCTACATAGTGCTGGTACATCTTACTCAGCTTGCTGCGGTCTACCAGTTGCGTGTTGGTGTGGGGCGCACTAGGGTTATTGGGTTCCGTTGGTTGGGTTGCAGATGGGGAGGCGGTCATAGATGCTTAGGATGTTACACACGGAGAAACCACAATATCCTGATGATAGCGTTTTGTGGGTTCGGGGATGCGATCGCTCAAAGTTTATTCATCCTTCGTCGGGGAATTGGCGGTGAAGTAACAGGTTGATACGCCTTTAGTCCCTCATCACCGGTGAGAATTTCCACCTCGAAACCGCTTTCGGCGTAGTATTCAGCTACAGATTTAATTGTGGCATCACCGATAGAAATATTCCTAGATGCTAATGTCGGCCATTCTAAAGCTAACTCTTTTAGCTTTTCAGCACTCCAAAGTTCATCTAACTGAGTGGTGAAAACAGCCCAAGGTATTTCTCCCTCTGCTACTTTTACCAGAATGTTAGCGAAAGTTTGAGCAATTTCATAACGCTTTAAAGCGCCTTGGGCAATATGATTACCAGTTTCTATAATAGTAGCTAAGGGTAAAATAAAAGTTGTCCCGTTTTGCTCTTCTTCTAGAAAACGAGCATCAACTTTTTGTTTATCCCATTTATCATCATCTGAACCACAAGTTTCTTTACGAGGAACACCCAAATAAACGCCAAGTATTGATGTGTCAATAATTAAAACCTTTCTCATATTTATAGTTATTTTTTATCGGAAAGGCTTTTTTCAATAGCGCCTTTAGTTGCTAGTTTACCCAAAGAACCTGATGCTAGTAATTTAGGCAGATTTTCAATATCTTCTAAAAGGGTAAGTTTACTTTCGCCGGTTTCTGAGTCACGATGTGCGACAACTACAAAGGGGACTATTTCGGGACCTAATGCATCAAGCAAAGCTGGGTTATGAGTAGTAAGTAAAATATCAATTTTTCTTTTTGTGCCAATTTCTCGTAATATTTTCACTAGCAATTGTGTGCGGGAAGGATGCAGACCGTTATCTATTTCTTCAATTACAATTTGACTACCTTCTGGGCGGGTGAGTAGTGCGGTGAGAATTCCTAGAAACCGCAGAGTTCCATCTGACATACTTCTAGCATCAATTTCTGTGATTTCTCCAGGTTTCCATTCTTCTTGACAATATAGCATGGCATCAGTACCAAATCTGCCTACTTTTTCCGCCCATACTTTTGTAATATCACCTTCTGGTAAATCTTTGATGTAGTAAGATAGATTTGATTCAACTCCGGCTTTCTGTTCGTCAGGTAATGCTGCTAGTACACCTGCAATATTTGAAGCATCACTTTCTAGGATGTCAGCCAGCCTAGAATACTCGCGCATTTTAGATGGGACTGGATTTAGAATTGAAATATTTTCCATACTGGAACTCACACATTTTTGAGCTTTATCTGTGAAATTAAAGTCATTATCATACAATTCTTTGCCTATAAGAACACTACCGCTAGTATTAATTTTGAAATTATTATTATCAATAGTAATATCATTCCAATCTACAAGAGACCTTAATTGCCTCATACCACTTTTGTTAGGATAATCAAGGAGGACAGGAAATTTTTTCACCTTATTATCGGCATTACTTTCTACAGAATCATGTTGTTCAATATATTCTTCAATAGCTTTTATTATAGGTAGGGTTTGCGTTTTATTAACATACAAATAATCTGTTCCATCATCCTCACCTGTGACCATTACCTTTAACGTAAACTGAGTTTCCGGTTTATGTGCAGCCCATTCTACACCACCGCGAATAGATACAATTGTTCTATCTCCTGCTAGCGCTGTTTTAATATCCTCACCTCTAGCGATTCTTTGCAAAAATTCCAAGGCTTCAACTACATTAGATTTACCACTTGCATTTGTTCCGATAAGAACCGTTAAAGGGTCTAGTGGGAGTTCTGCATAACGGAAACTTTTCCAATTTTCGAGAATGAGTTGTTTAAGCATGACCAACTCCAAAATTTACTTTCACTAAATACACTTAATTAATACTAGGCGATTAGAAATCGCGTCTACACAAACAAAGTCCGCCTGCGCGGACTCAATATATATAATTTACCATCGATTACCTCCTATTTCACCCATTCGCCAAAGGTCGCCGAGAGTATATTTTTCTAACCAATCTTTTAGTTTATCAGGTTCAAGACGGTGGAGGTGAGAGCCTTTTTCATCTCTTTCACAAATCAAAACTAATTCAGGATATTCACTTAAAGCAGAAAGCAAAGTATCAGAATATGTTGTCACAATTAATTGTGTTCTCTGTGATGCTTTGATTAACATTTCTGCAATCGTTGGTAAAATATCTGGGTGTAAACCTATTTCTGGTGCTTCAAGACAAATAAGTGGTGGTGGATTTGGGTCAAGTAGTAACGCCATTAAAAATAAATAACGCAGCGTTCCATCTGATAAGCGATTTGCAGAAATTGGTTGACTCAGACCTTCTTCACAAATAAATATCTGTACTGTAGCGCCATGAATTTCTATCCTGAGTTCTTCTGCTGCATCATCAAGCTTTTTCAGATTTTCAATAACTACTTTATTACCTATTTTGTATTGTAAGTTGTTTAAAAATAATCCCAGATTCCTCCCATTTTCTAAAAGAGGATGTCCGGGCAAATCTGATTTTTGAGGCTTTTTAATTTCAGAAATTTGCGCTAAACCCCATTCTCGATATAACGCTATATTGGCAAACCGATTACCTAAATATGAAATTGCTGGATACTGTACAGTGTTTTTTATTTGAGAAAGAATAGACTGATTTGGAGTTAAACTTATTGGCTGAATATATTTAATTCCTTTGCTTAAAGTTGGAGAACCCCTGTTATTTGTATAGAAGTCAGCGACAATATTATCACTAGAATTTGATGATTTATTTTCTATTACTTCATCTATCAAATCTAGTCCTTGACCGGTGGAGGTGAATTTCAACTTATAATCTAATGACTGAGTTACTTCTGAATAATCAACAGTAACTTGAATTTCTGCTACTGGAATCTCATTTCCACCCTTCCATAAAAATTCACTCACCCCTCCACCTTGACGAAATGGGGCAGGTAAATCTGTAGGTGTTGCCCGTAAAATTCCCAAGGACTCAATTAAATTAGATTTACCAGAAGTGTTGGCACCAATTAACACATTTAGCGGTTGTAATTCAATTTCTTCTCCCTCACTTCCATAAGAAAGGAAATTTTGTAATTTAATTTTGTGAATAAATCTTTTACCTTCCATCTCTGCCCCTATTTAGCTACTCATCTAAATTTGATTAAAATCTTTAACCTCATCCAAAAAAAACCTTAGCGAACCTCTGCGTTTAAACTTAAACCTTCAACCTCACTCGCCACCTTAATAGATTCCGATTCTTGGTTAAATTCACCCGCCCGCCAAGCATCTGTTACATCTTTAATAAAACTGGCAATGGGAATGGCAATTAACAAACCTAAAACGCCGCCTAATTTCGCACCTATCAACAAAGAAATCACTACCCAAACAGGATTTAAACCAGTCAAATTTCCTAGAAGTCGTGGTGCAATGATATTAGAATTTATTTGGTCAATTGCTACCGCTACGCCTAAAACTTCTACACCTAACCAAAAGTTTTGTAATGATACCAACAGACTCACAATGGCAATTCCTATCCCCGTACCGAAGGGAAACAGCGAGAATAAGCCAATCCCAATCCCAAAAAGTAGTGCTAAGGGAACTCGCAGCGCCAAAAACGCCAGTATAATTGTTACTCCCAACACAGCGCCTAATGTCGCCTGACCGATGAAATAATTATGAAAGTCTTCTCGCAGTAATTGCCGGACTTTTGTGCCGATATGCGTGGGAAACCATTGATAAATTCCATCCCACAAGCGATCGCCATTTAATACCAAATAAATCGTCAGAACCACCGCCAGCAGCACGTTGACGACAACACCGATGGTATCGAAAGCAAAACTAAGTATTTTACCAGTAAAAGACTGAAATTGACTAGATAACCGGTCTAAAACTTGAGTGACTAAACCGCTTAAATTCACCGGTAGCTGTTGTTTCGCCGCCCAAATTTGGAAAGCATCGAGTTGTTGGGAACCAGATTCAATCCAACTCGGTAAAATGTTAGCTAGCTCGTTGAGCTGTTCTATAATCAGGGGAACCAAGGTGATGCCGACAGCCGCTAAAATTACCACAGCCGACAGCAAAACTCCGCCAATTGCTAGATTACGCTGCACCCCACGTCCTTGGAGAAACTGGATGGGGTAGTTCAAGACAAAAGCGAGGAGGACGGCAGCGGCACAAATGCTTACCTGGGGTTGAAAGTACTGCACAAGCTGGAGTAGTAGCCAACCGTTGAGAATGGCTACGGGGAATGCCAATCCGATATTTAACCATCGTGGTAGTTTGTTTGCTGATTGCATGATGGTGACTCCACTATAGTTATTAGTTGATTGTGACTGGGTGCTGAATTAATCAAAAAGCTGATTGCTAGTCAGGAAATAGGGCTGCAAGTAGGCAAACCCATTGAAAGCAATCATCATAATTGTAGGTTGGGTTGAGCGATGGCGAAACCCCGCCTAAAGAGCGATGCTGTAAAAGATATGCTTCGAGGAAGATGGCAAAATCCAAAAAATGCTCAAAGATTTTCTGTTTTCTGTCACTAACTCACCACTGATGATTGATGATTTTTTTCGATAAAATCCAGCATAATTTGCTGATGTGTTAACCCCAATGGTCGCACTTCACCAGCAATAGCTGAATAACCGCCACCCCGGCGAATATCTTCTGGCGTCAATAACCCCAAATCCCAACCTTCACTCAGCACCAGTTGATTTAATTCCACCAAAAGTGGTGCTTGAAAAACATGACGGACAACTTTTTCATCAGGATAAATGCCAAATTCGGAAAACGACGGTAAATCGTAGCCGATTTCTTCGATCAGTTCCCGCTTGAGTGCGACATTTGGGGTTTCACCCGTTTCGATGTGACCACCAAACAGTCCCCAGCAACCTGGATAGGCAATACCGGGGATGTTGTCTCGCAGCTGCATGAGAAACTTGTTTTCTTGGTAGAGAATAGCGATCGCTACATGCACAAATTGATCATTCATAAATTACTCTTCCTCTAAGTAAACTTCCCCAAACTCTTTGCCAGCTAAAGGGATACTCCTATAGCGAACTTTACCCCTAAACACCACCTGCTGTCCCTCTTGGAGATTAGTTTGATTGGTGACTACCCAGATTTTGCCAGTTGTGTCATTGATTTGATACACCCGCTGCTTGATCAGGGGAGCTTGCTTAGACACCGTACCTTGGATATAAACTGTAGCCTGATTGTTTTGTTGTGGTTTAATTTCCCGAATTGGGGTGATGTTAGCGCCAATTATCGGTTTATTGCCACTTAAGCCAGAGGGTGTTAATTTACCACAACTACAAAGTCCCCCTACCAGCAAAAAGGTCAATCCCAGGCGGTAGGGTACAATCCTCGGCATCCCCAAGGACAGGAGGGAGAAATTTAACGCTAGCTCCATAAAAGCTACAGGTTGAGCAAATTTTCGCATGATTGCTTGCCTTGTCGCCAGTTTTCTCAAGTCAGTTCCCATCCATACTATGTTGTGCTGTCCAAAAAAAGGTTTTGTCTTGATCCTTTTATTCTTTATCCTTAAGTTGACACCGCTGATCTGAGAAGATAAACAATATGGTCTTGCTGTTTGAGAGACGCTACGGCAACAAAGGGCAAGGCGATCACAGTCAACTCTCAAGGTTTAAGAGTTAAATATTTTGACTCTAGACTGGGGAAACGACTAAAAGCGAATATAGCTGGAAGTTCTCATGGAAAGACAAACTGCCAAACTACTTGATGGTAAAGCGTTAGCCGAAAAAATTTATCATCAACTGACTGTTGTCATTACAGAATCACAACCCAAAATTGGCCGGCCCCCTGGTTTAGCCGTGCTGATGGTTGGCGACAACCCAGCTTCAGCCGCTTATGTAGGCAATAAGGAAAAAGCCTGCGCTAAAGTGGGTATTGCCTCTTTTGGCAAGCATTTTCCCACCAATACCAGCCTTGGGGAACTAGAGGATGTGATTGCGGCACTTAACCACGACCCACGAGTAGATGGCATTTTGGTACAGTTACCTTTGCCAAAGCACTTAGACGCTGTCACCCTCTTACATCAAATTCACCCCGACAAAGACGCCGATGGACTGCACCCGGTTAACTTGGGGCGATTAGTCCGGGGAGAGGCGGGTTTACGCAGTTGCACCCCGGCTGGTGTGATGCGGCTGTTGGCAGAATATAAAATTCCTCTGGCAGGAAAACAGGCAGTAGTGGTGGGACGCAGTATTTTAGTGGGTAAACCAATGGCGTTGATGTTATTGGAGGCAGATGCTACCGTTACCATTGCTCACTCGCGATCGCACAACTTGAAAGCCATCACCCAGAATGCTGATATTCTAATTGCAGCAGCAGGTCTTCCGGGACTGATTACTGCTGATATGGTGAAACCAGGTGCTGTTGTGGTAGATGTGGGAATGAATCGCGTCACTGACGCCAATGGCAAAAGTCGTTTAGTCGGCGATGTCCATTTGGAAGCAACCGCTGGTGTGGCAGAATTTCTCACCCCAGTTCCTGGCGGCGTTGGCCCGATGACTGTCGCCATGTTGTTGCAAAATACAGTCTCTAGCTATTTGCGGGCGACAAAAGCGTGAGGCTTGATCTTTGATGAATTGCCATCGAACTTCGTTCCTCATTCTTCGGCGAATCTTTCCGAACCAGGACACCGTAAAATTGTGACTTATATGCAAAAAAAACCAAAAGTTTCAGGAATTTAAGCATGGTAGCAACGGACAATCTTCAAAAAACACCAGAGGAAGCCAAGTTAAACCTCGCCGCCTATCTCAAAGAGCGACAAAAGCTTTGTAACACTGCTTTGGATCAATCGATTCCCGTCGTTTATCCAGAAAAGATTTACGAATCAATGCGCTACTCGCTATTAGCAGGAGGCAAGCGGATACGCCCCATTCTCTGCCTTGCTGCCTGTGAAATGATGGGCGGCACAATCGATATGGCCATGCCGACAGCTTGCGCCTTAGAGATGATCCACACTATGTCCTTGATTCACGACGACCTGCCAGCAATGGATAACGATGATTACCGTCGCGGCAAACTCACGAATCACAAGGTCTATGGCGAAAATATTGCAATTTTGGCTGGAGATGGTTTGTTGGCTTTAGCTTTTGAGTTTCCAGCCACACAAACCCCTGCAAATGTGCCACATGAGCGAGTATTACAGGTAATTGCCCGCTTAGGCAAAGCGCTGGGGGCTGCTGGTTTAGTTGGCGGTCAAGTGGTGGATTTGGATTCAGAAGGTAAGTTAGATATTTCTCTAGAAACCCTGAATTTCATTCATAATCACAAAACAGCCGCCCTATTAGAAGCTTCGGTTGTTTGTGGTGGGCTTTTAGCCGGGGCATCATCTGAAGATATCCAACGACTCACTCGTTACGCTCAAAGTATTGGGCTGGCATTCCAAATTATCGATGATATTTTGGATATCACCGCTACCTTAGAGCAATTAGGCAAAACCGCTGGTAAAGACCTCACAGCCAAGAAAGTAACCTATCCTAGCCTTTGGGGAATTGAGGAATCACGCTCTAAGGCTACACAGCTAGTTGAGGCAGCTTGTGCGGAATTAGCACCGTTTGGGGAAAAAGCGTTACCTCTCCAAGCGATCGCTCATTACATCGTCAGTCGTAATCATTAGTCCAATTTTGGATTTTGGCTTTTGGGTTGCATCTCATCATGTTTCCTCAAAAAACACCGTCGCTAATATTTATTAACCTAACCAAAATACCATGCAGGACATAGGCAGCATCTTAGACAACCGGGTTCTGCTGGTTGCTCTGGTAGCTTGTTTCATTGCTCAAGGATTGAAACTTGTAGTCGAAATAGTCAAAAATCGCAAACTGAATGTACGTGTTTTAGTCACCACTGGCGGTATGCCCAGCGCCCACTCAGCTTTGGTGACAGCTCTTGCAGCTGGTGTCGGGCAAACTATTGGTTGGGCATCTCCTGACTTTGCTCTAGCTACAGTTTTTGCCATCATCGTCATGTACGACGCCGCAGGAGTTCGTCAAGCCGCCGGTAAACAAGCGCGTATTCTCAATCAAATGATTGATGAACTATTTGATGAAAAGCATGAATTTAGCCAAGACCGCCTCAAGGAATTACTCGGACATACACCTGTTCAGGTAATAGCTGGGTCGGCTTTGGGTGTAACTATTTATTGGTTATCTAGGTCTGCTTATTAGTCATTCTTTATCTGTTTTGAGTGACGTACTCCACACACTCCCTTGCAGGTGAGTGTGGGCTTCTCAACGACTCCTAATCCGGACATTGATTGAGCTTTAAGACCGTGCGTCCCACGGTTCTTGATATTGATAGCCGCATTTAGATCCCTGCACAAACTTGTATGACAAACTGGACAATTGTGCATTCTTTGGGATAGCGGCTTTATTACCTTGGAACCACAATTAGAGCATTCAAGGCTAGTACCGTTCGGATTTACAGCGATTACTTTTAAACCAGCATTCGCGGCTTTGTTTGAAAGTATGGTTAAAAACTGACTCCAACCAGCATCATTAATACTTTTAGCTAATTTAGTTTTAACGAGTCCTTTGATATTCAATTTTTCCACAGCTATAACATCATACTTATCGAGTAGTAATTTAGCTGTTTTAAAGTGGAAATCTTTACGAGTATCAGCCACTTTTTTATGCTGTTTACCCAATTTTTTAAGAGCTTTTTTGCGTCTGTTAGAACCTTTTTTCCGCCTTGATACCAGACGCTGCAATGATTTAAGCAAGCGTTCAGCTTTGCGTAGATATTTAGGTGCTTTGATTCTAGAATCATCAGAAGCTACATAGAAATCAATTAAGCCAAGATCAATGCCAACAATATTGTCAGGATTAAAGTCAGGCTTAACGATAGGAACTGATTTGTCATCAAGGCTGAGAGTGATGTAGTAACCATCCGCTTTTTTGGTGACAGATACAGTTTTGATCTCAAATCCTAAGCCCTTCGGGCAGGCTTCACCAACGGGTATTGGGCGATGAACAATTACCTTGATATCTCCAATTTTTGATAGCGTGATTTTGTTGTTAACAAAATGATGTCTTTTAAATTGGGTATAAGTAAAAGTTTTGTATTGTCCTTGACCCTTGAATCTAGGTCTACCTGATTTCTTGCCATTAACGTCACCTTTTAACCATCTATCAAAAGCTAATTCAACTTTCTTAGGAACTTCTTGAAGTACCTGAGAGTGAATATCTTTGTACCAAGGTCTATCTAATTTGAGTTGAACTAGAGATGCTTTTTGATTGTAATAGTTAGGCTGTTCTTTTAATTCGGGCAGATGGCAAATTAATGGACATCTATCAATAGGACTACGATTCATCTCATACCAGTCCAATCTTTGAGCCAACAAGTAGTTATATTGACAACGCAACATTTCCAGTGTTTTATTAATTTTTTCCGCCTGTTCTTTAGTTGGTTTAATTTTGTACTGATATGAGATTTTCACTTTTTGTCCTTGATTTCGACCTATACAAACGATAGCATAAACGTACAAGTATTTATGAAAAACAAATCATTGAATCTGACAATATCCGAGCGTAGATTAAATAAACTGCGTTTATATTCGGCTCAACAGGATAAAACTATGACCAATGTAATTTAGGATTTTATCGATTCGCTTAACGTCAAAAATGGCGATTCCTCATCGAGCCACTGTCCTGTCAATCCTACAGATTTATTTGGTTGTGGGTCAATTCGTCATCGCCCAAAAATTCATCCCACACTGCCCTTCGGGTCAGATGTGGGGCTTCTTTTTGATTAAGCTAAACACCTGAATAGAGACTCTACCAACTACGTTAAGCATCGGGCAAATTCTCTCAGATGCTCCTTTTTGCATTCCAGAATTGGGTTGATGAATTGTGTGCAATACAGATTATTCGTAGGGACACAGCATTGCTGTGTACCCAACGCGTATTCCATCCAAGCAAAAATCGTTATAGTTATTTTTTCTTTTTATAGAGTAGAAATAAATTTTTTAGTTGCTAATTTTTCATTCCAAGAAAGCGCTACTAGCCACACCCTGATGCCTTAATACGTCCGCCGAAACGATTTTTAACCTGACTATATTTGTCTTCCCGTCGAGCCAACCTGTACTAGGACTTACGCAAAAACTCTCTTCTTAGTTTTCTTCCTTTGGGTTCTTTGCGGTTTGTTTCTTCAAGATTTCGCAGAAGTCCTGTTAACTAAATTGCTGGGCGTAAAATCTGGCATAGCGACGCTTAAGGGCTAATAATTCCGCATGAGTTCCTGATTCCACAATTTGCCCTTGTTCCAAAACCAAAATGCGATCGCACTTTCTCACCGTTGATAATCGATGCGCTATAATCAAAACAGTGCGTTTTTGCATCAATCTCTCCAATGCTTCCTGCACCAGAGCTTCCGACTCAGAATCTAACGCCGATGTCGCTTCATCCAAAATCAAGATTTGCGGGTTGAGTAACACAGCACGTGCGATCGCAATTCTTTGTCTTTGTCCACCAGATAAATTTACCCCACGCTCACCCACCCAGGTCTGATAACCTTCTGGTAGCTGCATAATAAATTGATGGGCATTCGCAATTTTAGCCGCATTCTCAACTGCTGACAGATCAAAATAATCTTGTCCAAAAGCGATATTTTGGGCAATCGTCCCCGAAAACATGATGGTTTCTTGGGGAACTATGCCAATTTGTCGCCGCAGACTATGCAAAGTCACATCCCGAATATCAACGCCATCAATCAAGATTTGCCCAACTTCCGGATCGTAAAAACGGGGTAACAGATTCACAAAGGTGGTTTTACCAGCACCAGAAGCCCCCACAAGTGCGATCGCTTCCCCAGGCATAACTAACAAGCTGATATCCTGGATTACAGGCTCACCGGGTTTGTAGGCAAAGCTGACATGGCGATATTCTACCTTACCGCTGACTGGGGGAAGTGCGATCGCCTGTGGTTTTTCTGCAACTGTCGGTTGAATCGCCATCAACTCAAAAACGCGGTCAACCGATGCCTCACCTTGCTTAAACTCGTTGTAGTTGTTAGTAGTGTGACCAATCGGATCAATTAACAACGCCGCCGCAGTCAGGTAACTAAAAAACTCCGCCACTGTCAAATTTCGTTGAGAAATTTGCCAGGTTCCCACCATCAGCAACGATAACGCACTCAAAGCTTCCAAAAATCCGACTATGGGAATCTGAATCGCCTTCAGTCGTTCCGCTGAGTATTTCGCACTGAGACTGCGTTCTGCTTCTTGGCTAAATCGGGCGATTTCGTAGTTTTCCGCCGCAAAAGCTTGTACCAAACGGATACCATTGAAAACTTCCGTGAGGATAGCCGATAAATCCGACACCCGATTTTGACTGCGACGGGAATATTTTTGCAACCGTTCACCAAACCAGCCAATTAAAATCCCCATCAGCGGGGCCACAATCACCGTGGCTAGTGTGAGTTGCCAATTCAGGTAAATCATGTAGATGGGAATTGCCACCAACTGTAAAGCGCAGGGGGTAAAATCGTGAAAGAGTTTATTTACCACTTCCCCCACACGGTCAATATCTTCCGTGAGCCGGTAAGATAAATCACCTGCTTTGGCGGTTTCAAAATAGCTGAGATTCAGCTTTTGCAAATGGGCGTAGACTTGCTGGCGGAGATTAAAGGCAATTCTTAAAGCCGCCCTCGCCATGTATAAATCTTGCACAGACTGAAAAAAGCCGCGTACCAGAAATACCAAGGCACAAATTCCCGTCAATTGCGCGATCGCAATGATATTACCCTCTCCAAAGGGAATCGCCAATTTACCCGCAAGATTAATTAGGGTTAATGTCGCCAGCACATATCCAAAGATCCCAATTAAACCCTTAGCGATGGTTGACCACTGGGGTCGAATATAAGGTAGCAGTTGCCAATAATTAGAACGCGTTTTCAAGCTTTAACATCCACAAATATATATTTTCCTTTGTCTGACGTTATCAGCTTTTGCAGAGTTTCTGAAACGTTAAGTGATACTGCTATCAGCGTTTGATTTCACTTCCCAACGCAACAGCCTGGGCAATTGCGACACATCTAAGGCATAGTTCACAATCCAGACTACCAATTCCAAAATCAATAAATTCCGTACCCAGAGTAAATTGGTTTCTGAACCCAACAGCGTCCAACCCTCATATAACTGCCAGAAGCGGTAAGGCAGATATACATAAGGAACCATCACCCAAACTACGCTGTGATACTGCCTCAATGCCAGAATCTCTGATAAGATTTGCAACCCTAGCATCACAAGATACCAACCAAGCACGGCTAACACCGGAGTGTAGCCCCACCACAGGCCCCACAATAACATTACCAGCAGCGGCAACAGCATTCCTAGCGCCTGCACCGAACCAATCCAGATTTTAAACCACCCCGGTAGCGGTTCAGGAAGGCTGAATGGTTTAGCGTCTCTCCAGGCCCAGCCCAAAACTACAATCAAAGATGTAGCCAGCGCAAAAAATACAAGGTTTTCCAATAACAGGTAGAGGTTGGTGTTAAGTGACATCATCACCGTGCCTTGACGCTTTGGTCTGCAACATTTATTCTGGCACTTTCTCCTGGTTTCCGAGTCCTGCCTAGGCGGGAATTGGGGAATCGACCAAATTTATGTCCTGTAGCATAGCCAACATTATCACCAAGCACAGCACATACAAAAGCACCAAAAATCAGCACCCAGATGTTAAGCTCTGATTTCGGCAGAGATGCGAGAAATCCCGCTGTGAACAATAAACTATCCCCAGGTAGAAAAAAACCAATCAACAAGCCAGATTCAGCCAAGATAATTCCCCATACTCCAAAGTAACCCAGTGATTTAACAGAAACAGCAGAAGTCCCACATCTCACTCGAATGAGTGTGGGATGAATGCGCGTGAGTGAGGAATTGACCAACAGACGAAATTGAACGCAGTTCAGTCAGGATCGTTGGTCAATGACGAATGAACATTTTCTGATTTAAGAGAATCTATCCAATCTTCTACCAAAGACGTAATAGTTTTGTCTTTAGTCGCAGCGTAAGTTTGCAATACTCGCATTCTTCTTTCGCTGATTCTCAGACTTAGTCTTTTATTTTTCATAATGGGTAGTCAACGGCTATCCTTTATGTTACTATACAAACAGGTCGAAGGAAAACAAAAAAATGAGAACATCTTACCAGTACCGATTAAAGCCAACAAAAGAGCAAGCGGGAAAAATTGATAAAACGCTGGATATGCTGCGGTGTCAGTACAATTATCAACTTGCTCAACGCTTTGATTGGTATGAGCAAAATCGTTGCTATATAGATAGATGTTCCATTTTCGGTTGCCATTTACCAGAACTGAAAGATCAGCCTAACCGCTTTAGTCAGCAAGCATCATTAACTCAACTTAAAAAAGCTCGTCCTTGGTACAAAAAAATTTATTCTCAGGTGCTACAGGAAGTCCCGAAGAAAGTTGAAATAGCTTTTGATAGATGGCTAAAAGGTGACAGCAATGGCAAAAAATCGGGTAGACCTAGATTTAAAAGCGCAGGGCAATATAAAACATTTACGTTTCCTCAATTCAAACAACATCACTTTGTAAATAACAAAATTACGCTAGCAAAAATAGGTGATATAAAAGTAATTGTTCATCGTCAAATACCAGATAGGTTTGATATTAAAACCGTGTCTGTCACTAAAAAAGCAGACGGGTATTATGTAACCCTAAGTCTTGACGACAAGACAGTTCCAATAATTAAACCTGATTTTAATGCTAATAAGATTGTTGGTATTGATGTAGGTTTAATTGATTTTATTGTCACCTCAGATGATGAGAGAATTGCCGCCCCTAAGTTTTTGCGTAAAGCTGAACGTAAATTAAAATCTGCACAGCGTCGTGTTTCTCGCAGAAAGAAAGGATCTAATCGTCGTAAAAAAGCTATTAAAAACCTGGGTATTCAACACAAGAAAGTATCGGATAACCGCAAAGATTTCCACTTTAAAACGGCAAATACTTTACTCAAAAAGTACGATGTTATTGCTGTTGAGAAGTTGAACATAAAAGGACTCGCTAGAACAAGATTGGCAAAAAGTATTAACGATGCTGGTTGGGGACAGTTCATAACCATACTTTCAAACAAAGCCGAGAATGCTGGTTTAAAAGTAATCGCTGTAAATCCGAACGGTACTAGCCTTGAATGCTCTAGTTGTGGTTCCAAGGTAATAAAGCCGCTATCTCAAAGAATGCACAATTGTCCTGTATGCCATACAAGTTTGTGTAGGGACTTGAACGCGGCTATAAATATCAAGAACCGTGGGACACACGGTCTTAAAGCTCAATTAATGTCCGGATTAGGAGTCGTTGAGAAGCCCACACTCACCTGAAAGGGAGTGTGTGGAGTATGTCACTCAAATTTGGTAAATCAAAATGCATAGAATCTCCCATTGTCAAGGAGTTGCAACCAACATCTTAACGTTCAGCAATTTTCCTGAATGAAAAATCAGATTAATTTTCGGTAAAGTTGTGTTGTCTGCGGTAAGTATTGGGTTAAGGGTGCAAAATGCAAAGATATTTGAAAATCCTAAAATTATTTTGGACTGCGGCGATCGCATCTGAGTTAGAGTATCGGCTAAACTTTCTCTTAGCCACCCTCAGCAGCGTGGGAAATTTGGCAGGTAGCCTCTTTGGTCTATTCTTGTTTTACCGTAAAGGCTACACTTTTTCGGGCTGGTCATGGCAAGCAGCTTTGGTAGTTTTGGGAATATTCACCTTACTGCAAGGTTTTGCTGCCACTTTCCTTTCCCCCAATCTAAATCGCATTGTCCGCCATGTCCAGCAAGGTACGTTGGACTTTGTACTCCTCAAACCTATCCGCAGTCAATTTTGGCTTTCCACCCACACTCTTTCACCTTGGGGATTGCCAGATTTAGTTTTTGGTAGCATCATCATTGGCTACGCAGGTAACAGCCTCGGCTTAAAAATCAGTGACTACTTAGTTGGTACAGTGCCGTTGTTGTTCGGCTTGGTGATTCTTTACAGCCTGTGGTTTATGCTGGGAGCCACTAGCATTTGGTTTGTCAAAGTATACAATGCAACTGAAGTGCTGCGGGGTTTGTTGGAAGCCGGCAGATATCCGATTGCGGCGTATCCTGCGGCTTACCGCTTTTTCTTCACCTTCGTTGTGCCGGTTGCTTTTTTAACCACTATTCCAGCCGAAGCAATGCTGGGTAGAGTTCAAATTACCTGGTTACTAGGTGCAGGATTGTTAGCTGTAGCTCTGTTTTTAGTTTCCACTTGGTTTTGGCGGTTTGCGTTGCGGTTTTACACCAGCGCTTCCAGTTAGTTATGCGGTAGAAACATTTATCCAGAACTTTTTTAGAGACGTTCCGTAGAACGTCTCTACATTCTTTTCTACCAGATATCTATTTAGACGATATCTGGATTTTCCCCCAACTCCCTTAATCTAGCCGCTAAACGAGCCGCTTGTGCTTGTGCAACCTCAGCTTGTGCTTGTGCGGCTTCTGCTTCTACCTTCGCTGCTTCCTCTGGTAACAAAACCAGATTTCCAGCCACATCATAAAACCGCAACCATACCGCTGTTTCCCTATCTATGGTTCCTTCCCAAGTCCCTAACCAGAAAGATAAACGCTTACACCATAGCCACCCGCGTTCATTTGTTGTCAACGGTTGATACTGCTGATTATCATCTAAATGCCATCCTTGCAAAGAATTAGGGTCAAAAGGGTCATAGACAAAATAATCTGAAGTGCGGAAAGTTTGTTCATAAAGATTTTTCTTAATACCCTTGTCTATTGTTGCCGTAGAGGGTGACATTAATTCCACAATGACATCAGGATAGCGACCATTTTCTTCCCATACTACCCAGCCTTGTCTAGAGGTATCAGCATCAACATTGAGAACAGCAAAAAAATCTGGCCCTCGAAAATCACGGTTACGAATCTGGGTGCTGCTGTAATAAATAAACATATTGCCCCCAGTGAAATAATCATTGCGGTCAGTCCAAGCTTGTTGCAATGACCGAATCAAGACATTCATCGCTATGCGGTGACGATTTGATTCCAAGGGTTCACCATCATCAAAAATTAAATCTGTAGGTGGCATGGGGGGTTCCCAGTCCACAATGGCTAGATTGTTTTCGGTAGTCATGAGCGATAATCGCCTTTTTCATCAAGCCCTAAATTTCTATCATAATCTGGCGATCGCTTCCTAAAAGTGTTTAACATATTTGCTAAGTGCGGGATTGTTATCTGTGGTGTTGTCTTGTGTTGCCGACTCATACCAGTGGTTCGAGTTAGTAATGGTTATTAATTAGCATATTTGTAACGAAAGTTTGTCTATGATATTTTTAAGTTGGTTTACATTACAGCCTATCCTCTTATAAGAATATATATCCCTTCCCTGTAAGTCACCTATAACTTCAGGAAGTATAGTATCCATTTTTCTAGATAAAACTATAGTTGCAGCAAACGTATTATTTTCCACTATAGTTGAATGGAATTCCCTAGAATCCATAGAATATATCTCTCCCTGAGTAAATTCAGTCTCAGCTATTAAGGATGAGTAAACTAATTTTTCAGTGGCTATTAGATTAGATATATTATCATTATAAATTACCTGATAAATTTTATTTGTTGGTGCATTTTGATAATTAGAATTTAAGGTTTTAAGCTGCTTTATTCCAAAAGTAGGGATTGACCATATCGCCATCATTCTGCAAACACGGCAGCAGGGAAGACCCTCATTAAACTATAAATTATCCTTAAACCAACTCCTCAAATTACGGATAGCTTGACTTCTTCCAATGGTTAAACACTGCTGGACATACTCATTAACTAATTCAATAATTGGGATATTCGGAAAATTAGGACTAGATAAAGATTTTACATATTTTCCCTGTTGTAACAAGAAAATATCCAAACTTTGTTGTTTATATCGCCAAAGTTCAGGAACTCCCAAAAGCTGATAGTTACCAAATTGAGTACGGGAGGTAATATCAATTTCGATTGCTAAATCTGGTGGTGGGTCTATATTTAAGTCAATCCGATTTTTCCCAATTACAGCGGCTTGGTTTTGAATATAAAAACAGGCATCTGGTTCTACGGCTTGCTGCATTTGTTCATTTTTAAAGGTTGTGGAACCTAAAGGTTCAAAATCAATTTCAAGTTTGTCTAATAAAATTTTAACTAAATCACCAATAAATTCTTTATCTTTTTCGTGTTCGGGTAGGGGAACCATAATTTCTAACCAGCCGTGACTATAAGAAATACGCGCTGCACGCTTTTCTCCCATTTCTTCTAGAATGTTTTCTAACTGCTGCCAACTAATATCTTTGAGTAACATTTGTTGACCTGGTTTGACGATAATTTGTTGCAGTTCTAAAAGCATATCGCCTCAGAAATTTGGTTTGGCAATTATTATTCTCTTTCTTTAACAGTACTTACGCAACTGGCACGGCTTTGTAGGGTGCGTCAGATGTCAAAAATCTGTTTATTTGCCAGATTTATCGAGTCTGACGCACCCGACAATCTATGTTTATTGTGACACGCAGCTTTAGTCCTATTTAATAATATGACCAAAACTTAAAATCGAATTCACACACACCTCCTAACCCGTATTTCCGGTAAAATTAAGGTCTAAGGACTGTGGATTTGGAGAAACCAGGCGTGCCTACATTAGGTGTAAATATTGACCATATCGCCACCATCCGCCAAGCGCGGCGGACGGTGGAACCCGACCCTGTAGCGGCGGCGGTGCTGGCTGAATTGGGGGGTGCAGATGGCATTACCGTACATTTACGGGAAGATAGAAGACATATTCAAGACAGAGATGTGCGAATTTTACGGGAAACGGTGCGATCGCATCTGAATCTAGAAATGGCAGCTACAGATGAAATGTTAGCGATCGCACTCGACATCAAACCCGATTATGTCACTTTAGTACCCGAAAAACGGCAAGAAGTCACCACAGAAGGCGGTTTAGATATCGTCGGGCAAATTGCTAGAATAGGTGAAATCGTCGATAAATTGCAAAGCGCTAGCATTCCTGTTAGTCTATTCATCGACGCCGAACCATCACAAATCGAAGCGTCTGTCAAGGTGCAAGCGAAATTTATTGAACTGCACACTGGGCAATATGCCGAAGCTAAAGATGAAACAACACGCCAGCAAGAATTAGCGATATTAGCTCAAGGCTGTACACAAGCCCTAAAAGCTGGCTTGCGCGTAAATGCTGGTCATGGACTCACTTACTGGAACGTCTATCCTGTAGCCGCACTTCCAGGCATGGAAGAACTGAACATTGGTCATACCATCATCAGTCGAGCAGCATTAGTCGGTATAGAACGAGCAGTCCGGGAGATGAAACAAGCCATGTTGCTTCGCTCCAATTAAAAATTAAAAATGAAGAAAAATTTTTAATTTTTAATTCATCGAAGGGGAGTATTAGCTGCGAAATCCTAAACTCTTAGAGTTACATCTTTAAATCTAAAACTCCTTCTATGACCTCAACACAGTCTAACAACCTTCCGCTTTGGGTACAGGATCGGGATCAGGTGATTCAACAAAGTACTGATGCCCAGTGGCGCTATCAGGCACCACCTGATTACTCCCGCTCTAAAGAAAATCTCGCCCAAGAGAGTACACAGAATCACCTTGAAGGTACACTAGAAGCGATCGTCCAAAACTTGGTGAGAACCTTCGAGATGGAGGTATCCTTCAAAACCAACCCGCAGCAGTGGTTGTCAGTTGTGAACGACCAGTTTCGTGTTAGTACCAACGGCGGAGTAGAATATACAGCAGCAGACGTATCAGCCCAAGGTACTTACAATTTATTCATGGCTGACTCAGAACATTACAAAGCTTCTGAAGAAGACTTTGAATCATCATCAAAAATCTTTCAGTCTACATTTCCCCAAGGTTTTCCTTGGGAAGTACTAGAAGTTTATTCAGGCCCACCTAATGTAACATTCAAGTGGCGGCACTGGGGACATTTTCAGGGTGCATACAAAGACCATGCACCGACTGGAGAAACAGTGGAAATTATTGGGATGACTGTTGCCCGCGTTACCGATGACTTGAAGATTGTTTCCTTGGAACATTACTTTGATAACACCCTGTTTTTAGATAAGCTGACAGCAGGTGGTAAACAGGTAAACGGTGAAAACCAAGGAAGTCCTTGTCCCTTCAGTTCTTAGTTCAAGGGATTCCAGAAAAGTTAGTTGATCAGGGTACAGAATGCCGCACTGTACCCTTAAATTATTGATTAAGTCACCAAAGGATGAAAATGCAAACATACTATTACGTTTTGGCTAGTCAACAATTTCTTCTCCATGAAGAACCAATTGAGGAAGTGCTAAAAGAACGTACTCGGCATTACCACGAACAAGAAAAGCAAATTGATTTTTGGTTGGTTAAGCAACCAGCATTTTTGCAAGCACCTCAGTTAGCAGAGGTTAAGGCCAAGTCTCCCAAACAATCAGTGGCAATTATTTCCACCAATTCCCAATTTATTACCTGGCTAAAACTGCGACTAGAGTACGTAATCACAGGGGAATTTCAGGCTCCCTCAGAAAATATACCTGATGCCTTGGCATCTCTAGCCACCGTGTCGTAATATACTCTTATATTTTTAGCGATCGCCCCAAAGAGAAGATGAAAGGGAGACAAGGGAGAATTCTAGAATTCGTCTCCCGCAGTTTCTCCTGATTGCTCATCTCTCTCTTGGGGTAACCAAAAATATTTTTATAGTATCTTTAAAAAAATCCAATTTTATGTATCTAACGTTTGTGCAGAGATTTTCGACTTTACCAAGTGCTTTAATAATAGCGATCACCCCTTTGATCAGTGGCATCAGTTCTGTCTTTGCCCAACAAACTCTTCCCGCTTGTCAACCTCCGACTGCTGGGGAGTATGTTTTATTGGTTGTCAGCCCCACAGCAGACAATCAAAAGCAGTTACGTAGTGCCTTACCACCTGAACTTAAGTCGATAAACTGTAAATATCTCAACGAGACAGTGACGCGCATCGGTGGGTTTAAGAAGAGTGATGATGCCAATCGTTGGGCGAGGTATGTTAACAATATTGTTGGTTTGTCTGCAATTATTACCACTCGACCAACAACGCCTGCAACAACGCCTGCGACAGTGGCAACAACAGCGCCGACAATGGTGCCATCTGTAACACCATCGCAGAGAATTAGCTATCGTCCCCAAGCCTTAGGAGAGGGTTATGCAGTGCTGGTGGATTATTTCAACCGTCCAGAACTGGCAAATAGTGTGCAACAGGTGGTGGAAGGTAATGTGGGTTTTGCTTCCTATGGACAACGCCCTTACTTGCTGGCAGTCTATACAACTAATCAAAAAGAAGCATATAACACATTGCAAAAGCTAAATGAACGCGGCTTTTTTGCCGTCTTAGTAGATAGTCGTAAGGTCATGTTGCTGCGTTCAACGCTGTCTTTAAAGTAGCACTTTTTCAGGTTACCTATTCGCTATAGCTGAGGTTTATCTAACTCAGCAAGAGCTATTTTGAAACAGGTACAAATACCCAGCCAATCAGGTCTAAAATCACCGGACTCTTAATTCATTCCCAGTCTAATAGGGAAATTCGGCTTAAGCCTATAAAGTAATAAAGCCGCTATCCCAAAGAATGCACAATTGTCCGGTTTGTCATACAAGTTTGTGCAGGGATCTAAATGCGGCTATCAATATCAAGAACCGTGGGATGCACGGTCTTAGAGGTTGTTTGAAAAGTATCAAAATTGATCGAGATCCCCCCTTGCCCCCCTTTTTAAGGGGGTAAAACTTCTTAAAGTCCCCCGGAAGGGTAGCCAGCGCGGTCTTGGGGGTCTCCACGCCACATGCTTCTCCCAAGGGGAGACGCTGCGCGAACAAGTCGGCGGAGCCGCCCAACGCAGTGGCTCCCCATGAGCGACTGGCGTGGATTTAGGGGGATCTGCTGGTGCTTAATACATCACCAAAAACTTTTCAAACATCCTCTTAAAGCTCAATAAATGTCCGGATTAGGAGTCGTTGAGAAGCCCACACTCACCTGAAAGGGAGTGTGTGGAGTACGTCACCTATTAGCCTCAGAATGAATTCTGAGACAACATTATTCCTTAGTATAGGCTCCAAAAATTCCTGAACTTACAAAAAAAACAAATTGAGGTATTTGGTATATTACTTAATAAGAAAAAACCTTTACTCAGTATATGCCTTTGTTGTTACCCTAGTGATTAAAATGCCTCAAGCACACCCAAGCAGTTGGATATGGATAGGATGGATAGGCAACAAACCAATAGTTCCGGCTTTACCATCTGATGTCGCTAACAGCATCCGTTAAGCACTAGCTATTGGTTGGCAACCTTATAAGCCTGGTGGTTGACTTAAAATCACATATCAAAGACTTTCCAAATAGCTCAAAAGGTCTGCCATTTCTTGGGAGCTAGGTTGGAATTTGGGCATAGGCGGGGTTTCGCCGCTAATAACTTGGTGAATCAGTCCATAAGACGACTTATGCTTAGAAACGGCTTGCAAACTTGGGCCTACTAGCCCAGTTGCTTCCAAGCCATGACACCCAGCACAGTTAATTTGAAAGATCGCGTGTCCTTGCACTGGGTCTCCTGTCCGCGATAGAACACTCTTGATGTATGGATCAGAGGCTCGAACTATCTGAACACCAAAAAGTCCCAAAGGGACTGCTAGCAGTATCGCCAGAGCCAATAAAGCGATCCGCTGAATCAGAATTTCAGGTTTGATAATCTGGTTATCCAAGAGGTGTGCTGTTACAGACTAAGTGTGCAAGAAATATTTTAGTTCCTACACATAGCTTAAAAGTTAGCGATCGCATCTGCAAGCACAAAAGATAATTTTTCTTTGTGCGGTCGCCATCCTAAAACCAGATATAGCGAGGGATTCACGCCAGATTTGGTAAAATCAAAAACAGGAAACAAATATTGAGTAATCGCAAAAAGGAGATCTCCAGTGGTTGAACCCCTGCTATCAGGCATCGTTCTTGGTTTGATTGTCGTCACCCTCAGCGGACTTTTTTACGCTGCCTATAAGCAATACAAGCGCCCCAACGAATTGGGCGGCTGAGTCTTGAGTGCTGAGTCCTGAGTCCTAAGCGGGGAGTTGGGGAATATCTCAATTCCCCCCTGTCTCTTGCCTCTTACCTCTTGCATGAGTGCCCCTTGCCTCTTGCATTACTCAATTTCCCCGTCAGCCACAGTTGTGTAGAAAGTCAGTGCTGTATGTCCATAAACTTTCTGACGGCAAATTTCCCAAGGGGGGATTTCTGGTGGCGTCCATCCTTGAGAACTATGTTCAACTGCTATTTCACCACCAACAGCTAAAAGTTGATAGTGTGCGATCGCATCTAAGGCAGGCTGATACACACCACTGGCATAGGGTGGATCAAGGTAAATTCTGTCAAACTGCCTACCTGATAAACTTTTTAACTGCTGGATGACATCTCCTCGCAGTACCTGAAATTTTTGCTCAGTACCAGCCACCTGCTGCCAGTTTTGCTGAATAATGGCACAGGCTTGGCTCGATTGTTCAATTCCCACAACGAAGCTGGCACCTCTACATAAAGCCTCAGCGCCCATTGAACCAGTACCCGCACACAGATCCAACCATCGGCACCCGGCAATAGTTCCCTGCCAAATATTAAAGACTGCTTCCCGTACCCGCCCACTGGTAGGTCTAGTTTCTTTGCCTGGTAAAGTTTTTAGCTGGCGATTCCCGTAAATTCTTAAAGTCATTGGTCATTGGTCATTGGTTATTAGTCATTGGTTATTAGTCGTTAGTCATTAGTCATGGAAAAAGAGTTAACAACTAACAACTGACAACCGACAACTGACAACATAACCTTAAGCAAAGACTTTTTCGCGGACTTGAGCAACAAAATTAGACAGAATTTGCAATCCGATGTTCGAGGATTTTTCGGGGTGAAATTGAACTGCCATCAAGTTATTGTGTGCGATCGCTGCTGTTACAGTCTGATTCCCGTGGGTGACGGTTGCAGCCCGGATTTGTGGCTCAGTTGGCTCAACATAATAGGAATGAACAAAATAAACCCAAGGTTCCGATGGTAAATGCTCCCACAAAGTACTTTTTGGCTGAGTCAGTTCCAGTTGATTCCAACCCATGTGGGGAATGGCAATCTCTGGTTCTGGCAGAAACCGTTTCACTTTTCCGCGCACAATTCCTAGTCCTGGTTGGGTACCTTCCGCACTTGATTCAAAGAGAATTTGCAGTCCCAAACAAATGCCTAAGAAAGGTTTACCAGATGCGATCACCTCTTTAATCGGTTGTTCCAAACCACGTGCTCGCAAGTTTTGCATGGCTGGATCAAATGATCCCACTCCAGGCAAGACTATTGCATCTGCCTCTGCCAATTCCTTGGGAGAAAAAGTAACTTTAGGAGTTGCTCCAGCTTTCTCCAAGCCTTTGCAGACTGAGTGCAAGTTCCCCATATCGTAGTCTACGACCGCAATAACTGGCATTTACCTACTCCCTGTAAATTTATTATGGAGGGCTTTTTCTTATTCTAATAGTAAATAATATTAATTATGACGAAAACAATACTATTAACTTCTTTTGACACTTGGCTAGAGGAGCAACAGTCAAATTCTTCTGATGATTTATTACTAGAACTAGCCAAACTGGCTTCAGTCCCTGATGATTTATTTTTTTTACGCCTGCTACCCGTAGATGTGCAACTCGCCAGTTCTCAGGTTATTGCCAAAATCAATGAACTCCAACCTGATTACGTCATCTGTTGTGGCATGGCTGCTAGCCGCAGGCAATTGAGTGTGGAAGTAGTTGCTCGTAATACAAACATCTTACCTGTAGAATCTACAGACACCTTGCCTCTAGATTGCGGGGAAAGTATTTTGCAAACAACCGTTGATTTAGAGCAGTTAGTAGCAGGAACAACAGAAATTCAGATTAGCTATGACTGTGGTAAGTTTGTTTGCGAAGGGCTTTATTATTCGGTGTTGGACTATTTACGCCAATCTCAACTCTCGGTTAGTTGCATCTTTGTTCATGTTCCTGTATTGAACCAAGAAAATTTAAGCGGAATCCTCCCCGATTTCGTCTTAATTCTTAACAATTTGGCATCTTGATAAATTTGTGGGCGTCTGTTTAGAAAAAGTATCTAAGTATATGTTGCCGTTATTGCTAAGTTTGACCATTGCTCAATCAACTCCAATCACACCACCAGCAGAAGAAGTGGTACAACCTCAACAAGTGCGCCCTTTAACAGGCCAGCTAGATAGAATCCCGGTATTTAACAGCAATAGCCCAGAATTGGTATTGAATGAAGGAATTTTACTCTCTACCTTTCCAGTCAATGGAAAAAAAGCGCCAACGGCTCATTTGAATTTTCCCTTTCGGGGAAGATTTGATATTTTTGCCCACCACATCGCTAGGGCGGAACCAGCCGATAATTTGCGATCGCTATATTTAGGGATAATTCTCCATAACCCTAGTTCGGAAACTGTAACTGTGAATATCTTGCAGGCGGCGAGTTATTTAAGTCAACCGGATGCCCCATTTATTCAGTTACCCTCATTTAGCCCCAATGCTTTGGGGACAATTTTTGCTGGGCCAGGCGATCGCGCCATGTCTGATATCCTGAGAGGAAAGCGACAAGAGATTTTCCCGTCTCAAATAGTCATTCCACCGGGACAAAGTCAGATGTTAATGAATCTGCCAATTCCCGTCCTTGGACTGACACCGCCGCTCAATGGTCGTTCTACATTAATGCGACTGCGGAGTAATGGCACTATCTATGCAGCTAGTTTAGCGATGTTTGCTAGGGCAAATGCCGATGGTAGCGAACGTGCCCCTAATCTCGAAGAATGGCAAAATTTACTAAATAACGGTGATTTGTCTACCCCACGAGATAAAGTACCCACTCCCCTAGAGGAAACAGGTAAACCAAGAATTTATGGGCGTGTAGCTGGAGTAGCTGGTGGTTCTCAGTGGCGAGCTTTTTTAGTCGATAGTCCAAAAGCTAAATCTTTGACAATTCCTCAACCTGGCCAAGCTTATTCTTACGCCTTAAGCACACTGCATGGCGGCACCTTGGGAACCGGACAAATTCAGAGTGCATCGATGTTGGTGCGCTATCCTGATACAGCTTATCGCGCTCACGGTAATTATGGAATTCAATATAGTCTCAAATTGCCGCTATATAACAATACTCAAAATCCGCAGACTGTGAGTATATCTGTGCAAACGCCACTGAAAGAAGACCAGTTGACGAAATCAGGGTTACGCTTTTTTACTACACCAGCCCGTCAAGTCTTTTTCCGGGGTTCGGTGCGGGTACGTTATAAAGATGAACAAGGACAGGTGCAAACCAAATTTGTGCATTTAGTCCAAAAAAGGGGTCAACCAGGGGAACCGTTGGTACTATTAAAGATGAAAGCAGGCGATCGCTCTTTAGTAGACGTAGATTTTCTCTATCCCCCAGACGCCTCACCGCCCCAAGTCCTAACAGTTTCTACCCAACCACCTCAATAGACAATTCCGGGAACGCACAAACCACCCCACGGCTGCGTTCCCTAACCCAAAACCCAACCGTAGGGTGCGTTCCCTAACGCACCATCTCTAGGATATTCAAGAAATAAAACCAAAAATCATATTTACCATTTTTTCTCAAAACGTAAGTTTACTTAGCTAGGGCGACTACTTACAGTGTTTACTTTTGCTAGGCATCGTATCTATTAAACAGGTACTGTTTAAGAACCACTCAAAATTGTAAACGCCTATTGCAGTTGCAATAATAGATATTACGACTACTAAGCTAGTAGTCCAAGGTTTTATCTCACGCATAGATTGTTTTGTGATGATGAATTGTGGACGATATACCCTAGTTACATTACCCAAACCAAGTTCTAGTAAGTACTGTTTTTAATAATACGTTCTACAATACACCATACCATGTTTCAGAATTATCTCGTTCCCAGTCTCCGACTCTTAATGCAATCAGTACGGCTCTGCCGCCGATACGGAAGGCGGCAGCCCTAAAGTAGGCATTCCCAGCCTCTTGCCATAAAATCTAGCTCTTGTGGGGTGGGCGTCGCACTACGTGCCGCTACGCTAACGCCCGCCCATAACAGGCGAGACGCCTGTTCCACAAGAAAATCATAATGGACAAATTTAACGAAAACCTTTGGCTGGTTTTTTCTGTGTCTTGGTTTTAGACTGAGATTTATTAACTTCGGCTACGGCTTCTTGAAATAAATTGTGCAGATGTTCAGGGACACTGGCAATTTCTGGTAACTCTGGTTCAATGGGTTTATGATATTCTTGTAAAAGCGCGTCTAATTCACTTTCAAGGCGAAAGTCTGGACGTTGCAGAAAAGTTTGTAAAACCTTTTCTAACTGCGTTGGGTACTTTTCGGCTAAACGATGCCAGATAAAAGCGTTAATACTTTTGTCTTCGAGATAATAGCGAATCAGTTTTTCGCTACCTTCAACACTTTCACCGTCCTGGGCTGATAAAATGGTCTGGATTTTACTGTAGGTTGGTAAAAACATTTGCCCCCAACGAGGATGAGAAAGCGCCGTTACCTGTTCTGCTTTTTTGAGTTCAGGGGGTAAATCGACCTTTGGCGTCACCATTTTATTCTTGCTGCTATTAAATACCTGGGAAACTGTGTCGGAGTCAGCACCAAGCTCTTTCGCTGCGGCTGTGATTTCTTCTTCTCCAACTCCAGCTTGTTCTGCCATTTCTGCGAGAGATTTAGAAGTATCAATTCCTGCTGCGGCTAAATGTTTATCAGTAATTACTTGTTGAAAATCAGCAATTTTTTTATTTAGTTGATATCCAGGTAGTGTAATTTCATCACTGCCAAAAAAGTCTACAAACTGCTGATGATATTGGATGACAGACTGCCAAGCTAATTCTAGCAATTCTGGAGCATCACTATAAAGATTATGTTTATGGTTTTCTTTAAAGTTACCAATTGCTACAGCAAGTTTTGGTTTTCCGAGTTTACCCATCTGTGTGTAGGGTCCAGAAAATGTCCAATAGCTTTCGGTAACGGGTGAAATGCGGGTTAGTAATATTTCTCCGGTCTTTAGGCGAGATAATTCTTGTAGTGTTTGGGGATTGTTTGGCTTGACAATATAGTGTTTGTCTGTTAGCCAGTTCATCAACTCAAAGCCATCGGGTAGGGTATTAACGATCGCAAATAAGCCGATAAAACTATCATGCCAGCTTTTAATCAGATCGCGATCGCTCTCTGTTAACTCAGGATGGCTGTTAACAAACAACTCCAGCGGTGAGGAATCAGCGATTTTTCCTTCTGTAATAAAGCTATCAATGGTTAAGTTTTGCTGGGTGCTATCCCCAGAACCACGGCGGAACTGTTTAGCTGCATAGGTTTCTAGCGCTTGTGCGAGTTCACCTTCTGCATCCAAGACAAAATCGACCAAGGCTTGTTTGAGTTCATGCGATCGCTTTAATATGGTATCCACTGGTCTAGCTCTTGTTTCAACAATCGTCAGATTAAAGCAAACGAGAGGACTTTAGCATCTAGCAATAGCTAGATTTGTGAGGTGAAATCAGGTAATAGCGAGAACTAGAAAGCTGGCGCTTTGCGCCATCAGTTACACCACGCGGTCGGCAATCGCAGCTAGGACTACCTTAGCTTGTGAAACCGTTATATAATGGCTAATCTAGCGGCAAGTGTGAGAACAGAACCACCATGATCCCTAGAAGGAGCTACGGTTGGTTTTTGGCGATTTCTCACCCACCCCACTTTTGGTAGTAGGCACTTGCTTCAATTCACACTCATAGCAACGTAGTCTCCTCCTGAATTATCGTCAGGATTGTCGAGAGAGGTGGGATTCGTCACGATTTACGGAGTTAAAGATGGCTTAAACTATCAACCTATCATTATATTTTTTATCGCCCCAATCAATCAGCGGTGAAGCTCTCTCCAAAAAAGCTCAACAACTTTGCAGAGAATTACGGTAGAAATCGGTTAAATTTGTTCATAAAGATTTGTAAACTGTTAGCAGCAGAGTAGCCGCGTGTCACATCTTGTTAAGGAAATATCATGAGACAACTTGTTATTGCTGAACGCGTATGTCTGATTGGTCATATCGTGTCGATGGTGTTTGGATTAGTAGGCATACTACTGGTCGTACCTAATGCCGAAGTAATTTTGAACTTATCCGAAGTTGGACAAACCGCCATGCAGTGGAGTATGGCTGGTGGCGGTGTAGTTTATATGATTTTGGGTGCAGTAGGCGTTTTCCTATATGCTTACCGGACGTTGGGTTTAGGTCGCACTTTGGGCTTTTTGCTGCCTTCGGTGTTGATTTCTTTAACCAGTGAATTACTAGGAACCAGCACAGGCTTTCCTTTTGGTCACTACAGCTACCTCAGCGGCTTGGGTTATAAAATTGCAGGTTTAGTACCGTTTACAATTCCCTTGTCCTGGTTTTATGTGGGATGCGTTTCTTACCTGCTGGCGCGTGCAGGTTTAGAAGTAGACAAAAAACCCAGCTTGTTACGTCACTTTGGGGCGATCGCCTTGGGAGCTTTACTGCTCACCTCTTGGGATTTTGTGCTTGATCCCGCAATGAGTCAAACTTCTCTACCCTTCTGGTATTGGCAACAACCGGGGCCTTTCTTTGGTATGCCTTACCAAAACTTTGCTGGCTGGATGGGTACTGGCGCCTTGTTTATGACTGTGTCGGCGCTGTTGTGGAGAAACCAGCCAATTGAATTAGAGCGATCGCAACTCAACGTTCCCTTGGTAGTTTATTTAGGTAACTTTGGTTTTGCTACAGTTATGAGCTTGGCTGCTGGGTTCTCCATCCCGGTGTTGCTAGGGTTAGCGCTGGGTGTAGCACCTGCTGTATTGCTGTGGTTAAAAGGCGGTCGTACAGCAGCGACTGTTGCTGTCGAGTCAGCAACCAAAGAAGTCTCAGTTGCTAGTGTCAAAGTGGCTTTCAAGTAAGCCAACAACTTTAATGTAGCTTCTGGAGATGTGAGGTGCGGCATACTCCGCACCCTCCCAGACCTCAGTTAATATTTTTGATATTTATTTGCTAATTATTTTGATCAGCGCCATTTTTCTTCTATTACTACTTATCCAATTACCAGCAACGGCGATTTTGCTTTCGCGACTGTTGCAAGGACCAAGACGCCAACCCCCAGTCCAAGCCCAACAGCCAACCCAAGAACTTTTGGGTAGCGTGAGTATTGTCATTCCTACACTGAACGAGGCGCTGCGGATTAGTCCCCTGTTGGCTGGCTTAAGTCGGCAAAGCTACGAAGTCCGGGAAATTATCGTCGTTGATAGTAAATCCCAAGATGGTACACCTGACTTAGTCAAAGCCGCACAGCAGAAAGATCCCCGCTTTCGGCTGATCACAGATGACCCTTTACCGAATGGTTGGGTGGGACGTCCTTGGGCGTTACATAACGGCTTTTTGTCTAGTTCAGAAGCGAGTCAGTGGTTTTTAGGGATGGATGCTGACACTCAACCTGATTTTGGTTTGGTTGCTGGGTTGCTCAAAACTGCCGAAGCACAAGACTATGATTTGGTTTCCCTATCTCCCCAATTCATTCTCAAGTATCCAGGAGAATGCTGGCTACAACCGGCTTTGTTGATGACTCTGCTTTACCGATTTGACCCAGTTGGGATTAATACCCAGCAACCAGAACGGGTGATGGCTAATGGACAGTGTTTTTTGTGTCGGCGCTCTGTTTTAGCGGCTGTGGATGGTTATAGCAGTGCTAGGGGTTCTTTTTGTGATGATGTGACATTGGCACGAAATATTGCCACCCAAGGCTTTAAAGTGGGCTTTTTGGATGGTGCAAAAGTGCTGAAGGTGCGGATGTATGAGGGAGCGATGGATACATGGAAGGAATGGGGACGCAGTCTCGATCTTAAAGATGCTGCTTCCCGCGCTCAAATTTGGGGAGATTTATGGCTACTCTCAGCAGTTCAGGGTTTACCGCTGTTGATTGTCCTTGCTTACCTCTTGAGTTCTTCTGTTATCGTCCCTTCGTTATCTCCTCAGTTCTTAGTATTGGCATTGAATATATTTCTGCTAGTAATTCGTTTTGCTTTGTTATTTGCGATCGCACCTTCTTATGATCGCCAAAGCGCCAAAGGTGGTTGGCTGTTCTGGCTTTCCCCCTTGGCTGACCCTTTAGCAGTGCTACGAATCTTCTTATCTGCCGCACGCCAGCCGCGAGAATGGCGGGGGAGAAAGTATGGTCATTAGTCATTGGTCATTAGTCATTGGTCATTGGTCATTGCCTATTGCCGATTATTCCTCGCTCTCTACTTGATCCCCACGTTCTAATTCCCAGAGAATTTGATTACCTTCACGTCTTACCCGCGAAACTATCCAGTTTCGCCAACGCCATTGGTCTCCCCGACTCGTAACAGCGCTGGCGTGGACATCCATTAAATCTGCTAGTTCGGAACTGGTGATTAAGTAGCCTTTATCAGCAATTTCGTCAGCAATTCGGAGAGTTTCAACTAAATTGCGGAGTTGTGAAACCCTGATTTCAGAAGGTTGTGCTTCAATTGTGGTCGCAGACGGTGCCGTCGATGGTTCCATAAAGGTTATGTCTGGTGCAAAAGTACTGCTTTCCTGTGTTTGTTTGTGAGTTATTGAAGAGTGTAAGTCAGAACCAGCTACTTTTGCTACATTTATTTCTGTTGCTGGAGGTAAAGTTTGATGGGTATTAGGTGAGGGTAATTGTTGTAGAGATGGGATTTTGCCGCTGGCGTAGGAACGGGCAATTACATCACAACGCTCGTTACCTATGTTACCAGAATGTCCCCGGACGTGTTGCCATTTTACTCGTTTGCTATTGAGTTCGTCGAGAGTTTCTAAAAGGTCTTGGTTTTGGACTGGGTTTCCATCTGACTTTTTCCAACCTTTCTTTTTCCAGCCTGTTACCCACTTGGTAACGCAGTTAATCAGATATTCGCTATCGGTGTAAAGGGTGATAGGTTCAGTTTGTCCAGATGTTTCCAAAAATTGCAGAGCTGCGATCGCCGCCTGCATCTCCATTTTATTATTGGTGGTATGGGACGCTCGATCTCCCATTTCGTGAACTGAGCCATCATTAAAGTAGACGACAACAGCCCAACCACCAGGGCCAGGGTTGCCGGTGCAAGCGCCATCAGTGTAGATACTTTGAATTGTGCGTTGGGTAGACATGGGGGGAAATTTAAAATTTAAAATTCATAATTTAAATTGTGCCAAAAAAATTTTTTGACCAAACTCACTGAAATCTTGGAAAAATTGCCAAATACTATGACTCTTTAATTCCCGGATTTTTGAACACCGTTTTTAGTTAGTTTTTACCTTTTTTAGATGGTAGCTTTATTTCCACAGTGACTTACTCAGAATTGGGAATAAGCTCCGAAGATAATTTTTCGGAGCTTTATTACTCAATCAAATAAAATATCATATATCTAAAACAAATGAACTATAATTATGCTGAAGCGGACTTTTCCCTCAGCATTCGCGTTACGACGCTTCCCATTTGGGTTAGCCGACGTTGCCCTAATTTTAGCTCATCAAGCAAAAGCGTCATCGCTAACCCCATCACGTCCACCACAGCATCAATGCTGTAACCCAATCACACTAAGAATCACAGCTTATTTGCAGTTAATGTGGTTTCAAAAATGCCGCTGGGAAAGCAGTTCGCTACAGTTAATTAATGCTAGTGTTAACAGTTTTTGCTTCTACAAAAGCTTCTCGACCTGTAATCAATCTAGAGCGACGATTACGAGTGATATAATTCCACGCCCACTGAAATACTACTAGTAATTTAGTGTCAAACTCGATTAAGAAGTAGATGTGAACTAATAGCCAAAATGCCCAAGCAATGAAACCTGTGAGTTTGATTAAGCCTAAATCTACAACAGCTAAATTTTGCCCAATCATCGCCAAACTACCCACATCGTTGTAATTAAATTGTGGCAAAGTCTTACCTTGAAGCCGTCGTTGAATTAGTTTACCTACATACTCTCCTTGTTGTTTAGCTACGGGTGCAACACCAGGTAAGACTTTACTATCTTGGTGGGAGAAGTTAGCTAAATCTCCAATTACGAAAATGTTGTCATAACCCTCGATAGACAAGTCAGGTTCTACAATTACACGCCCAGAGTAATCGCACTCTACACCTGTAGTTTCTTTTAAGACTTTCCCCATTGGGGAACCTTGAACACCTGCTGCCCACAATATAGTTTTTGAGGCAATTTCTGTAAATTTATTGTCTTGCTTGAAAGTAACAATATCACCTTCAATATTTGTCACCCTGGTGTGAGTGTGGAGTTCTACACCCAACGTTTGCAAAGATACTGCTGCTGATGCCGATAACTCTGGCGCCATGTGTGGGAGGATGCGAGGGCCCCCTTGTAATAGTAAAATTTTCGTTTCTGAGGTGTCGATGCTGCGGAAATCTTCTTTGAGAGTTTTGTATGCCAATTCTGCGATCGCACCTGCTAATTCTACACCAGTCGGGCCACCCCCCACAATCACAAAACTCAACCAAGCCCGGCGTTTTTCAGGATCAGTTTCTTTTTCTGCTGCTTCAAATGCGCCAAATATCCGGCGACGCATTTCTATCGCATCTTCTACAGTTTTCAAGCCAGGAGCAACTTTTTCCCAGTTATCTTTACCAAAATAGGAATGGTTAGCACCTGTGGCGACAATTAATGTGTCATAAGGTACTACTTCATCACCCAAAGTTACTTGTTGCGCTTTTGGGTCAATATCCTTTACTTCTCCTAACAACACCTTTGTATTCTTGCTTTTGCTGAATACAGATCGCAATGGTGCGGAAATATCAGAAGGTGATAGCGTACCTGTGGCAACTTGATATAAAAGCGGCTGAAATAGGTGAAAGTTGCGTTTATCAATGAGAGTAACATTTACATTCGCTGCATTCAGAGCCTTTGCTGCATACAGTCCACCAAAACCACCACCAACGATTACAACCTGATGTGGTGCCTTATTTTCTTCAAGTGAAACTACCATAAAAAATATTTCCTTGTGTCAAGAGGCTTGTAATTATTCTTAACAAGAAAATAACAAAATTATGATGAGCGTCGCTGTTTATTTAGAACAATTGAAAAAATCATAAAAGTGCTCAATATGTCTGCTGTCACTGAGTTTGATTCGTTGCACTAAATTTATTTATGGGGATGTTAATTTTGAATTTTGAATTTTGAATTTTGAATTCCCCAAAGGGGTCGATTTTGCCTGAAATCAAAAATCATCCCAAAAACAGCTTATATGCAGGATTCTGGCTTTCATCCCAGTAGCGATAGCCGAGAGTATCGAGAAATGCCTGCCACTCTTCCATCTCGTGGGGCGGAACTTGCATTCCTACCACAATTCGCCCGTAGTCTGAGCCGTTGTTGCGGTAGTGAAATAGGCTGATATTCCAATCAGGACACATAGAAGCGACAAACTTCATCAATGCACCGGGACGTTCGGGAAATTCAAAACGGTAGAGTAATTCATTGTGCGCTAAGGGAGAATGTCCGCCTACCATGTGCCTTAGGTGCAATTTTGTCAGTTCGTCGTCTGTTAAATCAAGGGTTTTTAAGCCGGCGTTTTCAAAGTTTGCTACCATTTTGGCAGCGTCAGCCCGGTTTTGAATTTGCACCCCAACAAAAATATGTGCTTCTTGTTGGTCGGCTATGCGATAGTTAAATTCTGTTAAATTGCGATCGCCGATACATTCACAAAACAAGCGCAGACTTCCCTGTTCTTCGGGAATTGTCACCGCAAATATCGCTTCCCGACGTTCACCAAATTCTGCCCGTTCTGCCACAAATCTCAGGCGGTCAAAGTTCATGTTAGCACCGCAGGCAACGGCGATTAAGGTTTGTCCTTGAATTTGTTCGCGTTCGGCGTAGACTTTTGCAGCGGCGATCGCTAATGCCCCCGCAGGTTCTAAAATTGAGCGTGTATCCTCAAACACATCTTTAATCGCGGCACAGGTGGCATCAGTATCCACCAAAATAATTTCATCCACATACTGCTGACATAAGCGGAAGGTTTCTTCCCCCACTTCCCGCACCGCTACACCGTCAGCAAATAACCCCACCTGAGACAAGCGCACCCGATGACCAGCTTTGAGAGATTGAGACATCGCATCAGCATCAACCGGTTCAACGCCGATAATCTTGATATCAGGACGCAACCGTTTAACATAAGCCCCAATTCCCGAAATCAAGCCGCCCCCACCAATAGCCACAAAGATTGCATGGATGGGTTGTTGATGTTGGCGGAGAATTTCCATCCCGATGGTTCCCTGTCCGGCAATTACATAAGGATCATCAAAAGGATGTATAAAGGTTAGCCCTTTTTCTGCTTCTAGTTGTCGGGCGTGAATACAAGCTTCATCAAAGGTATTGCCATGTAATACCACCTCTCCCCCCCGTGCTCTAACTGCATCTATCTTTACCTGGGGTGTAGTGACCGGCATGACGATAATTGCTCGCGTTCCTAGCCGACTTGCACCGAGGGCGACTCCTTGGGCATGGTTACCAGCGGAGGCAGTGATTACACCTAGAGACAGCAAATCTGCTGGCAGGTTTGCCATTTTGTTATAAGCCCCCCGCAGCTTGAAAGAAAAGACTGATTGCATATCTTCCCGTTTCAGCAGGATTTGATTGTTCAGCCGTGCGGAGAGGTTAGGAGCATAATCCAGTGGTGTTTCCTGGGCAACATCATACACGCGGGCAGTCAGGATTTGTACCAGGTAATCACAATACATGGGGTCAAGGGTTGGGCATTTGGGGATGGATGTTAATTTTACTCTAGTTGGGTAGTTGTTTTGCGGCTTGTTGGGCGGGATGCGATCGCGCCGATTATAGCGCGTATACACGCTATAATAAATAATGAACGGGCTGACAAAGTACTTTTGTCTGATAATGCCTGGATAATTAATTATTAATCACCTTTCTACTGAAAGCGTTAATTTTTTCAGCTATATGAAGTTACACTCATTGGATATAGAAAACTTTCGAGCTATTAATAAAATCTCTTTAGATTTTACAGATTATCTTGCTCGTCCTAGACCTATAAGCTTAATTGTTGGACCAAACCAATCTGGAAAGACTTCCATTCTAGATGCTATTCATGTTGTAGTCAAAGTCTTTGAAAACCCAGCGACTCCATCGTTAAGGGATGGGTTGCAGTATAATGTTCAGCAATTGGTTAGAGGTAGAGGAAATATAGCTAAAATTTCGTTTGAATATTCAATTGACAAAGATGAAGCCAAGGCGATAAATAATGTTTATTCTTCACTTGAATTACGCCAACACTTTGATTTATCTAATGCAAATCAACCACCTCTAAATAATCCAGTTAAAGTAATTTGGACTTTTCCAAAGAATCTAGACATTAATACATCCAGGAAAAATTTATATGACTACAAATATGAACCAGATAATTCCATTAAAGTTCTAGGGGCACGAGGAAGAGCATCTGAGGCAGTTTCTTTAAATCTTCAAGATCATGAGATTTTTGATAAAATTGGTGGTGTTTGTTACTTAGATCAAAGACGGAATGTTAGACTTTTCAAAAATATCACTCGTGAAAAAGACGAAAAAAAGGTACACAGTGATGTTCTATCTTGGCTGAATGAGTATTATCGAAAAGACGTAACTTGGAATGAAAATAAATTTGGAGAATCCTACTGGAAGAGAGTACAAAGATTATTTAATAAAATTTGTTTTCCTTCAAAATTAATAGGTTTAGAGTCTGGGCCTGCATCTGATGCTCTAATTCTCAAAAAAAATAATATAGAATATGATTTATACCAAATGAGTTCAGGTGAACACCAAATTTTAAGAATTTTGGTTGGTTTAGCAGCAGACACGGCTAAAAATTCTATTGTTCTAATCGACGAAGTAGAACTACACCTGCATCCTACTTGGCAAAAAAGATTAATTCAAGTACTTCGAGAAGATGATTCAAATAATCAATATATATTTACTACTCATTCCCCTACTGTGGCAGAAATGTTTTATGATTTTGAAATTATAACCTTGGGTAATTTGGAAGAAAAATAATGCAGATTCTGAATGATTTATTGTATATCTTAATTGAAGGTGAGCCAAATAGCCCCGAAGTTCAATTCATCAATCGAGTTATCTATAAACTGATTTCTGAAACAATTTTACCTAATATAAACTTTGAAGTGCTTGAGGTAGGTGGCAGTGGAAACTTTAATTCTCTTGCTAAAATTATATATAGAACAAGTAATTTACACAAAACAATACCAGTAATTGCAATTGCAGATAAAGATTTTAGAACACAAAGCCAAGTTGATGAAACAGTCGGTAAAACAGATAGTAAATTAATTGAAAATAAAGCTGCTAGAATAATTTATTGGCAAAAGCATGAATGGGAAAATTTTTTGTTGGATGAAACGGAAACGATAGCTAGTCTTTTCAATCAGATACCTACTAAAACATCACAGGATAAGCCGTTTAGAAGAAATACCACAAATACTTTAACAAAAGAAAAACTAGATGAATGGCTAATACAGTATTTTCAAACCTCTATTATTCAAGAATTAGTTCAATGCTTAAAGTTCCGATTTAGGGAAAAATCTAATTTACGGTTTAGTTTAGATAACCCAACATCTTTGCTTTTACCAGATATTAAACCTTGGTATAGAAGTCAAATAGCTAGTAAAGCTAGAGAATCTAAAACAAATATAATTCATTTAAAATCTCTGCTTGATGACAAATTACAAGAAGAATTTTGGCAATCCTGTCTAAATAATCCAAATACGCTAGATTTTGCTAAAGCAAAGAGGCTTTTTCGAGGTAAGGAAGCACTAGAAAGGTTATGTAAACAAGCTGCTCAACATCTTTTAATAGAAAATATGAGTGATAAAATATTTGTTCAGAAAATACTTTTACCGGAGTTAGAAAAAAATGTAGATTCTCCTATTGTTCGAGAGATAAATGGGATGTTGAATCCCTATTTTGAAAGAGCTGCCAATTCTCGATCAGCATCTTAAAATAAAGCATAATTTAAAGCAATGGAGTGACTAACCGAGATATTCTCACAGCTAACTTAAACCAGAAAGGTTTTCTTTTGTACTCAGATAAATCAACAGTAACAGAGACAGCCAAATCATCTTCTAACATTTTCTCGACACTTTCAACAAAGCGATGCCCTGTTACAAAGCCCATTACTTCAAAATTGAGGAAAAAAGAGCGATTATCTAAGTTAGTAGTGCCGACACCTGCCATGTCATCGTCAATGAGGATGATTTTTTGGTGCATGAAACCTCTTCTGTAGCGAAATAGCTTGATACCAATCGTTGCTAGCTCGGTGTAGTACGAGAAAGAACATAGATAAACAAGTAAATGATCGGCGCGGTTCGGTAAAATAATTCGCACATCTACACCGCGCATTACTGCCAACTTTAAGGCTGACAAAGTTGATTCATCTGGGACAAAATAAGGGCTGGCAATCCAGAGACGAGTTTGAGCTAGATTAATTGAATTAACGAAAAAGAGGTTACAAGCTGGTAGCTTATCTGCGGGGCCTGTAGGTAGCATAAATGCGGTTTGGTTAAATTCGTGATTAACTTTTACCTGCCACTTAACTTCGAGAACTTTTCGCTTCGCCCAGTACCAATCTTGCAAAAAAGTTGCTTGCAAAGTTTGGACAGTCGGCCCTTTTAGCATCATGTGGGTATCACGCCAAGGACTGAGGCGGGGATTTTTTCCTAAGTATTCATCACCAATATTCAAACCACCGACAAATGCTGTTTCACCATCCACTACCAAAATTTTGCGATGATTGCGAAAATTGAGTTGCAGACGATTGCCTCTGCCTTTGGTAGTGTGGAATGCACTCGCCTGTATTCCATTTTGTTGAAGAGAGTTAATATAAGAGCGAGATAGTTTGTTTGAACCAATTTCATCGTAGAGAAAGTAGATGTTTATTCCTTGTTTTGCCTTGGTAATCAAAGCATCCTTAAACTCGTTCCCGGCTTGGTCATCAGCCACGATGTAGGATTGCAGTAGAATATAATCTGTTGCTGATGCGATCGCATTTAACATCGCTGCATAGGTCTGCTGGCCATTGATCAGCAATTCAGCCGCATTGCCTGAGGTGAAAGAAGTGCCTGTAAAAGCCTCAGCCAGCGCTTGCAATGGCGCTAAATTGTCTGGTAGTGCCACCTTAAATTTAGCGAGTTCACTGTAAGTCTGGCCAACGAGTTGATGATGTTGGTCATAAACTGAGCGCAAAGCTTCGCTATATCCATGAAATTTAGTCCTGCCGAGAATCCAATACAATGGAATTGCTAGCCAAGGAAAGGTGACTAAAGATATACCCCAAGCGATCGCACCTTGAGAAGAACGCACATTCATCACCGCATGGGCCGCATGAGCAATTCCCAAGATATGAACCACAACCGCAGCTGCGCTAAAAAAAGCGAGAATACCACCATCTACAAGCATTTTAATTCTCTTTGGTATCCATATAGGCAAATTCTGCTAGTAATGGACTGTGATCGGACGATAAAAACTGGTCTAGCACTTTAGCACCGGCTTTTTTCTCACACAGTCCTCGGTAAAAGATATAGTCTAGAGGCGGTGATAACAGAAACCGTTTAATTTTCTTGCTCTCATGGGGTGCAAAATCTACTGGTTCTAACCCCAGTTGAGTAACCGCCTTACCCAGGATATCTGCTCTTTTTTGACTCCAGGTATTGAAATCTCCTGAAAAGATCAGGGGTCCACGATGTGCTGATATTGCTAATTGTAATTCATGCAATTGTGTTTGGAATTTGTCTAAATTTACAAAATTGATTAGATGACTATTGATAGCTAGGAGAGTTTGTTTTTTATTAGCTAGTGGATACTCGGTAATGAGGGAAACTTTAGGAGTTTGAATAATCGGTTCATGATGGCTAGTGATGATTGATTTTTGGGTTAGTGGACTGGTTTTAGCCGCCGTCAAAATTCCTGAATAAGTCTGATCATGAGTATCGATAAAATTAGGGGCGAAATTCCAACTCATATCTATCAATTCTACAACCTTGTCTGCATCCATCTCTAGGTTGAATTCTTGCAAAAATATTAGGTCTGGTTTGTATTGCTGAATAATGTTTAAGAAATCTCTCACCCAAATTTCATCATAATTTTTCTTAGCAATGTTCCAACTCAGAACTTTAATTGAGGCATTATTCAGTTCTGTTTGGAGTATCTGTTTGCTATTAATGGTAGATTTTTGCGAACGAATAAATCGCTGGGATGGAACAAATTGTTTTGTAAAAGTATCTATGTGTTCTTTGAGACAAAACATCACTGTTATTTAACTAAATTTTATCTAGCTTAACGCTATTACAGCAGTTTTCGATTGATTAGACCACAGTGTAGAGACGTTGCATACAACTACAAGATATGTATTTCATTCACATGAAAACCACTCTAACTAGAAGCCTAAAGGCAGCCAATTACATCAAGTTCAGAAAATTACCTTTCATTTTCCAAGAACCCCACGTCGCTTTTAGCTGGCGCTAAAATCTCCCCTCTTTCCCGTGGTAGAGGGGATTAAGGGGTGGGGTTCTTCGGGTTTAATCAGCAATCAATTGCTAAATTGTTTCTGCGATAAATCTAGCAAATTCGCCAGCTTATAAACAATCCTGGCCCCCACATTCCCATCCCACTCAGCATCACCAACTTCGCAGAGATCAAAACCTATAATCTTTCTCCCACTATTTACCAACTCCCGAAATAAACAAAAAGTCTGCTCTAATTCCAGTCCACCAGGGACAGGTGTACCTGTACTTGGGCAAAGTTTAGGATCTAAACCATCAGCATCAAAGCTAATGTAAACATACTCAGGTAAATGACTGATAATTTCTCGACAGATATCAATCCAAGTCGCCCCAGAATAAAGTTTTTGTTTGATAGCTGTATCGTAATAAGCCACAATTCGATTATTTGATTGGTTAATTAGTTGTACTTCATCATGGCAAATATCCCGCACTCCTACTTGCACTAATTTAGAGATTTGCGGGATTTTTAACCCATTAAACATGATTGATCCATGAGAAAACTCAAATCCCTCATAAGCATCGCGTAAGTCTGCATGGGCATCTATGTGCAAAATGCCAAAATTTGCATATTTAGTGGCTAATGCTTGGAAATATCCTAAAGGTGAACTGTGATCACCACCAATGACTGCAACTTGTTTACCATTGTTAATTGCTGCTTGAGACTGGGTAAACAGCCATTGATTCACCTGTTGACAAGCTTGATTAATTTCTGTCAGCACAGGTGTTAAATCTGGTGTATCTGTCAGTTGTTTACCTTCTGCCAGTCGTTCAATAATTTTGGTAGCTTCGGCGCGATAATATTTATTTTTATCTAAGATATCTTGGGGAATTTCTACCAAAAAAATTCCCTGTTTCCAGCCATCAGGATGATCAAAATCGAACAAATCCAGTTGCACCGAAGCATCCAAAATTTGCTGCGGCCCGTTGGCGGTACCAGCGCCATAGGAAACAGTGACTTCCCACGGTACAGCGAAAACAATCAGGTTTGCAGACTCGTAATTAAAAGGTAAACCAAGGAGATTACCATTTTTTTCACCGACGCTGCTGGGGTTGTAGTCCTGGATTTGATTACTCATCGATTTCTGGATGTACGTGGGCAGACAAAACGCCGCTTGCTAGACATCTGCATTGTAACAGTCGTAGGGCATCTTAAAAATTGCGGCCATATACCCTTTGGTTGTACTCCTGCCACTCTTTATCTGACAACTGGGCAAAGCGTGTTAATGTTGCCTGTTGGATATATGCCATCATTGGGCGGCGAATATGCTCATATTTCTCGAAGGCTGTGGCGATCGCTTCTTGATTATCCCATTGATCGTTCTCTGCAATATTAGCGATTAGTGTAACAATTGCTAAAGCATCTTCTAACCCTTGATTAGCACCTTGGGCCATGAAAGGGGGCATTCCGTGGGCTGCATCACCAACCAATACAACTCGGCCTACACTCCAAGCTGGTTGAATTTTCGCAAAATCGCCTTCAGAATTGGCTGTGCTAGGAAATCGTAGAGTATCGGCAAGAGTAGCGGGGTGAATGTAATACGGACGCTGCTGCATATTGCCAGGAGGAGATAGACTGACTAATTGTTTGAGGTTATCGGGAAAGCCAGCCTTTTCTAACTCTGGCATCGCTAAATTAATTAAAGCACTTCCAGATTTTCCTTGTAACGAGTCCAAAGGCAAAGCCAGATGCATGACGTACCCAAGTTGACCGCTGGGGCCACAAAATAAAATCATGCTAGGGTCTTCCATACAGCCAGAATTTGCAGATATTTCCTGATTCCTAACTGTCAAAATTCGTGAGTCCTGAAAGAATTTTTCTGCTATTTCTGTCGCTAATTCCTTGGGTATCTCGGTTATTTCCAGACAATTTATGGCGGTAAACCCAGAATATTTGGGTCGTGCAAAAGCGCGGTATGGGCTATCGGCGTAAAGCACTCTACGTACAGTGGAGTTAATCCCGTCGGCGGCAACAATTAGCTTTGCTCGGATTGATTTTATTGCTGATTTTTGGGAGATAGAGTCTGAATTCTGGGGCTGGGTTTCTTCTGTCCAATAGGCATAGGGGTTGGCTTCTATGCTGCTATCAGATACACAATCTATCCGCACACACCCAGATTCTGGCTCATCTACAACATTGACACAACGGTGATTAGCTTTAACGCAGTCTTGAGGAAGTAAATCTCTGAGGGTGGTCTGCAATTCATACCAAGGAATCGGCACTCGACCTTCTCCATAATCTTGGAACCAGCGATCATACTCAAGCGGAATTGAGCGAGTTGTCTGTCCCTGGAAGTTTTTTGTAACCCACGCAGGTGAAGTCTTTGGCGGTTTTTGTTCAATAGTTTTCTCGTCTTTTGACTGCTGGGAATTAAAGAAGTCAAAGCCAGTTTTTTTGACGTTTTCGTAAGCGTGAAGAGCTAAATATTTGAGGGCTTTTAATCCATTGGGGAGAAGATCTAAAACCTGACCAACTTGACGAAAGGCGCGAGTTTGATCAATCACTAAAATATTTTCAATACCACGCTGGCGTAAGCCAAGGGCAGTTGCTAACCCAATCGGCCCAGCACCTACTACTATCACATCATAGATGACCGTAGGAGCAGCAGCAGAGATGGTTGATATGTCTGTATTATGTTCTGGCATATTTATATACAGGAATAGTAGATGTAAGCTGGATAATTAGGGGAGTCATAGTACTCTAGTAAGATATCATCACAAAGGGATATCAAAATCACAGGCAATAAGTTAGATATTTTGTTGCCATTTAGACATATGATTCAAACCTTTAACTCTGTTTGGTTGAAAAAAGTCTTTAGCACAATCCTATGTTTAGAAAAACCAATCGCCGGAATTTACTCAAACTCCCTCTGAGAGTAGTTATCACCTGATGATATCTTCTAAGATTTCTACAGCTATTTTTACATTGTTATAGTATTTTAAAACTCTAACATAAGTGATATCTCCACTCTTACCATGCGCTATGCTATGCCGATTAGTAACTATGCTATCTAAAGCATCCTTTATTTCACCAGTGATTCGACTCTTTACTTGAATCTGATTTTCAAAATCTGTTGCCCAAGCTTGACTGAACTGCTTTAGTATCAGTATAATTTTGTTAGTCTTGCAATTCGTTATATATCTGATTTCAGTTTCAACGAAATTCTGAATATAGGTTGAGGAATGTTTTCTAGCATATTCTTCTAATAAAACTCTCAGAGACTCTTCAATAAATCCTGAAACTAGAACGCATAAATATTTTGACCATTCACTCTGATCTTTAGGATTAGAAGTAGATTTAACTTGATTAAAGAGATTATCTATTTTTTGCCTGTGAGCTAGGATTTTTACATTGTTTGACATAAATTTTTGTAAATTTGACAAACATAATCTAGCCTCGCCATTAAATTTTTTCTACTAGTTGTAAAGTACTTAGATAATGACCAGAAATGCTCATCTCTAATGAGTGCTTCATAAAATTTTTTGAAGGTTTCACATTTTAAACCATGTTTTAACTCTTTAGCAGTTAAAAGCATTATATGCTCGAAAATAATGCTATTGAATGATTTTTTATGATAAAAAACTTTTGATCCAAAACAATTATCAAGAAACTGAATTGTGTTCAAGAAAATATCTTGCATCTCGGTTTTTGGAATTTGCTCTAAATTTTGATTTTCTAGCATAAAATCATTGAGAAAATCTACCATATTCCCTTTGTATTCTTCAAAATTGAAGTGCAGAGCCAAAAATCTTAGTATCAGTTCTTGTTCATTCGCTCGATTATCATCTTTACCATATAGATGCCGCCAAGTTTCATTTTTTACTAATTCTTGAAGTAATTCACTAAAAGCACCATGATAAATGGCATTACGAATTTCCTGGGAACTTAAAGAAGTACCAGTAGTGTTCAGTCTTTCAAACAGATAAAATATTCCGTTTGAATCATAATTTTCAGAGATAATTATGCAGTGGATAATCGCGTTATCGAGATTACGACGTTCAGATGGCGGTAAGCTAGAATAAGTTAAACCACTAAGAGCAGGTATAACACCTTTAAGTTTGAATACTTTTCCTTCAGGAAAAGATTCTTTGTAAAAGTACTGCAATGTTTTTAGTCGCTGCTGTCCATCTATCACAAGATATTTACTAGAAAACTTGTCTCTAGCCAAAAAAAGTGCAGGAGTGGGGAGTCCCAGTAACAGAGATTCAATAAAGCGTGATCCTTCTTCTTCTTTCCAGACATATTTCCTTTGAAAGCCTGGAATAATGAAATCTTGAGCTTCCATTCTTTTAACCAAGACATCAACAGGGAAATCAGCCCCGTAGTACTCTACGTTTAGTTTGGTATTTTCATTTTCAGCAAGATTGTGGTTCATGGGTGCTTTTTTATTTACTTGAAATTGTTCTAAATACTAGATTCCTTCTTCGCCAAAATCCACATTACATTATGGCAGAGTTGAGGGATGGTAAGCACAATACTTTTTTTAAGAACTGCACTAATAGCGACATATACAACAGGCTGTATGTCTAAGGATTTGTGCATAGTTTTGGGTGAGCTTGATATCTAACGACAAGCCCTTGCTAGTCTACGCTCATATTTGAATTATAGTCACAAACCAAAAGGGTGTTGTGCGACATTCGCCCCATACTCACCCCAAAAGCCGCTCAACTGACACCTGAATGTCTGCAAATGCCAATGGTGTAAGCATTCCCTCGCTGATGGTTTGTACTGTAAGGTATTTACCGTTTTGTGGATCTCGGAAAATCATGGCATTTTTGGCAGCTAAATTCAAAACCCAATATTCCTGAATTCCCGCTTCTGCATAGATAGCAGCTTTAATCTCTATATCTTTCTTCAGACTTGTTTTAGCGACTTCTATAATCCAGAATATATCTTCAGGGTGAGGATGATGAGCGCCATATTTAGACTCTGGTAGCCGCACAATGGCAATATCTGGTTCAGGTTCCGAGAAAGATAGGGTAATCGGCCCATTGAAACGGACATCAGCTTTACCTGCTAGCAACTCCTCTAGGTATTTTGCGCCTCGTTTAGCTGTGCTGTAGTGAATTGGGGTTTCTGGACTCATTTCAACAATTTCGCCTGCTAACAACTCCACACGGCGATCGCGCAAAATACCCGCTTCGATCATCCGATGATATTCATCCACAGACCACTTAGCTAGCGTCTTCATTACAGAATCGCTTCTTTTCTAGACTTAACTCAATTTTATATTACCAGTAAGCATAAAAAAGTGATCTGCACCAAAGCACACGCTTTGAGCGTTCGGGCGGAGCGTAGCCTATTGCTTTCATTCACCCAAGTTTAATAGTAAATTTACCTTTGATTTATCCAAACTTTTTATTTAAATTAACCGAATCACGATAAGCAATTTAGATTTTAGATTGTGAAGTTAAATTTATTGAAAACTAACAGAATAAATATAAATAAATATATAAGTGTACAGCCGGATTGGGAAGCATAAAAATATCACCTTATATTGGGCTATTGCCATTGAGATTTATTCCCCTAAATTGTGAATCTAAGAGATGGTTTTGCCAAAATACGAGGCAATTATTTTACTAAGTAACAACCCCAGTTCATAAATTATGAAGCACAATCACACACTTAATCTGTACTCATCTCTGACTAATTTCGGATTGCTGAATAAAAGTTACATTGCCAAAATCATGTTGGTGACATTTTTAGGAACTCACGTGCCACTTTTAGTTTTAGTTTTCAGTTTTGTCACCTCAAATTCCTATTCTTGGGAGATGACGGTGCGAGTTTTGGTGATTGCTCTGTTAGCTACATTAGTAGGTACGGCAGCTACTCTTTATGCCCTACGCCTCCTCCTCGCCCCAGTGATTTTGACATCTGTGGCATTGCAAGACTATCTAAATACGAATACATTACCTGAATTGCCTACACAATTTGTTGATGAAGCGGGTACGCTAATGGCAAATACCTCACAAACTCTTCACAAATTAGATGAGTTAATTCACTACATTACTAACTACGATGACTTGACTGGATTGCCTAATCGGGACTTATTTTGCACTCGCCTACATCAAACCTTATCCCAACCTGACAAAGACCAGCGGCTCGTAGCTGTGCTGTTGCTGGGCATCGATGATTTCACTGGACTGAGTCATGCATTGGAGCATGAAACATCAAATTTACTTTTAAGAGCAATTGCCCAGCGTTTAACAACTTGTATGGCGCAAACAGATATCCTGGCCCATTTAATTGGAGATGAATTTGCGATCGCACGAATGGAAATTCCCACCTTTGAGTCTGTAATCAAGCTATCCCAATTGCTACTAAGTACCCTGGCAAAGCCTTTTTCTATTCAAGGTAGCCTGATTCGGATCACAGCCAGCATCGGGATGACAATTAATCAAGTAGATGATTCTAATAATGTAGATCAACTCTTGCAACAGGCTCGAATGGCGCTGTACCAAGCCAAGCAGCAAGGGCGCGGCCAATACCGGTTTTATTCGCCGGAGATCAATGCACATTTACAAGAGCAACTGGCGTTAGATAATGCATTACATGGAGCGCTTGAGCGCCACGAAATGCTGGTTTATTACCAACCCTTGATTGATTTGCACAGCAGACAAGTGACAGCAACTGAAGCGCTAGTTCGCTGGCAACATCCCACGCAAGGGTTAGTTTCTCCAGCAAAGTTTATTCCGATTGCAGAAGCCAATGGTTTGATCGTACCACTTGGGGAATGGGTATTGCGAACAGCCTGTGCTCAAAACCGTGCTTGGCAGCTTGCTGGACTTTCGCCAATTCGCATATCGGTAAACCTGTCAGCTCGACAGTTTGAACAACCGAATTTAGTGGAGATTGTCAGCCAAGTTCTTCAGGAAACTGGACTAGAAGCGTCTTATTTGGAATTGGAAGTGACTGAAAGCTTTCTGATGGCTGACATTCAGCAATCGATTAAAACCTTAGAAAAATTACGAGAACTAGGCATATCCTTGGCTTTAGATGACTTCGGCACCGGCTATTCCTCTCTCAATTACTTGAAGCGCCTTCCTGTTAATAAACTCAAGATTGATCGGTCATTTGTGCAGGATGTAATGTCCAATCCTGATAGCGCAGCTGTAACCGATGCTATCATTGCCCTAGCAAAGAGTCTCCGGTTAAAGATCACGGCAGAGGGTGTGGAAACTCAAGAACAGCTTGAATATCTGCAAATGCGAGGCTGCCACGAAGCTCAGGGGTTCTACTTTAGTCGCCCTGTCGCTACTGATACAATCCCCCAGATGTTGAAAAAAAGTTCTCAACAGTTGGAAATCTGCGGCAGCAGCGTCTTATCTGTATGATTTTTACTAATTAGACATCTCCAAAATAGAATATAGAGACGTTGCATGCAACGTCTCTACAAACAAAGGTTTTGGTAAAGTCCAAAATCATTTTCGTAGATAAAATCAGCAACGCCATTTTTTATTTGGAAGTCGCTTAGGGATTTCCAAGAAATAAATTACCTAATCTTGTGGGATGGGCCGGAAAGCCAGTCCCATATTCCGGGCTAGAAGCCCACCCCACAAGAAAATTTGGGATATTTTATGATTTGGAAGTCCCTGATGCTCGTCAAAATGGGGTTTCTATTTGCAAATGCAGAGTTTCCCCCGATTGCGGATGCTGAAAAATCAGTTCCCGCGCGTGCAGATATAACCGCTGGGCAACTGCACTGCAACCATAAAGGCGATCGCCTAATATCCTTATTCCCAATCCTCGCTCATCGGCAGCGTGAACCCGCAGCTGGTGGGTGCGTCCTGTCAGCGGTGTAAACTCTACACGGGTATACTCTCCAAACTGCGCCATCACCCGGAAGTGTGTCAAGCTGGGTTTACCCCGTTGTTGATCAACTTGTTGATAGGGGCGGTTTTCAGGATTTCCCCATAACGGTAATTCAATCACGCCTTGATCAGTTGTTACAGTACCGGCAAGTATGGCTTCATAAACTTTGTGAATCTGCCGTTGCTGAAATTGCCAACTTAGTTGACGATAGGTTAAGCGATCGCGTGCCAGCAGCAAAATACCAGAGGTTTCTTGATCTAAGCGATGCACAGATGTAATTGCCTCTTTTTCAGGCAACAGATGACGCAAGCGACTGAGAACACTGTCTTGGTTATGGCGATAACGTCCAGGTACTGAAAGCAATCCTGGGGGTTTGTTTACAGCAATCAGCCATTGATCTTCATAAATAATCGGCACCTCTCCCATCGTAGAAGCGGGGCTGAAGGCTGGGGGGTGAGGTTTTAATCCTGATAGCAGAAACCCCATTAATGGTTGACAGCGTTCTGCACAAGCGCCATAAAATTCTCCCTGAATTTTGTCTTGATTTGCTAAAGATGTTCCCCACCAAAATTCCGCCATTGCCAAGGGTTTGAGGTTATGTGTGGCTGCATAGTGCAGCAGCTTTGGCGCACAACAATCTCCTGTCCCCGTTGGCAAACCTCCTGGCATCAATTGCTGTAATGATAAGGATTGCCCAGAAAAATTAGTCAAACTGTAGGCGGCGTGCATTTGTGCTTGCAGTTGGCGAGATAGTGTTTTGCGCTGTTGTTTTAGTTCGCTAATTCGTTCATCTGCGGCTGTAATTAGCTGCTGGAGGGGCTGCAAAGCATCATTTTGTTCGCGTTTGAGGTGTCGGCGTTCAATTCCTTGCTGACGGCTTTCGGCATCGAGTTGTTCTAGGGCGATGGTGAGTGCTTCGGCTGTCAGGGTTTCGCAGATTTGCAGGCGTTTTTCTTGTCGTTGCTGTTTGCTGGCGCGATGGCTCATGCACATTGATTGTAACTGCTGCTCAAATTCACTCGCTATGGTTGCGGATTGTTGACGAACCGGGAGTTGCTTTAAACTAATCAGTTCTTGCTTAATCGCCTCTAATTCAGCTAAAGTCCGGGCTTCTTCTAAAGCTACTTGATCACGTCCGGGAATTGGTGTCACCCAACCTTCAACCACACTGCAATTATTCAACAAACCGGAAAAGGCTTTGATTACCCTTTGTTCACCTGTAGGTAGTTCCACTAGCAAAACTCCGTACATCTTGCCTTCACGGGAATAAAGGTGATTTTGGGTAAGCTGTTGCATTAAACCAAATGCAACAGCTTCTACCAAAGCAGTGCGGGGTAGTCTCAGTCGTTCGCCACTTTCGGGACAGCGCCCTTCGTAGTCATAGCTGGGGGGTGAGAGGAGAATTGTTGAGTTAGAGTTGAGGAAATGTGAAAGCGGGTGGAGAACTACCATACGGCGCTTGGAATGTGAATGGAATAGATATCTTGTAGAGACATCTACAGTGTGGTTTCATCCGAAAACTACTGTATCTGCCCCCGATATACGCTCTTAATCAGGGCAACATCACGAGCAATAGCCAAATCTTTCTCTAGTTCTAAGTTAAAATTGCGTTGGATTAGTGCTGTAATCTGCGAATGCTGTTTACCATCAAGAATCAGTTGGCGGATTGTTCTGTTGTGCTGCAATCCAGCAATCAGGGAAAGTTTACCCTGTTCTGTGATGCCATTACGCCGCAGATTGATTTTTCGGAGAGTTTGGTTATTTACCAACAAATTAGCGATCGCCTCTGCACCCGCATCACCCAGCGAGTTAGCAATTGCACCAAGCACTCGCGTTGATTGACTATAGCCCAAATCCACATTTACTAATGCGGGATGTTTTTGGATAGCTTCGATTAAGCGAATTCCCCCTTGAGGCGTAATACCATTACTAGCAACTCCAAGTTCAACTAAGGTATGATTCTGCTGTAAAGCTTCAGCTAACGCCACAGCACCAGCATCACCCAAATCATTAACGTTAAGCAAAATTGCCTTAATTGCCGAGTTTTTTCTGAGTAAAGTTGCTAGGAGTTGCGCCCCTTTACAATCAATTTGATTTCCTCCCAAATATAAACGCTCAACTGTACGATTTTGATGAATTAGAGCATCAATTATTATCGCCAACCCTTGATCACCAATGTTAGTATTCACTAAATCAAGGGTGCGGATACTGTGATTATGACATAGCATCTCAGCAATAAAACTTGCCCCCGATAAACCAATAGGGTTACGCTTTAGCCATAGTCCTGTCACGGATGTATTTTTAGTCAAGGCGTTAGCTAGTTCACTAATATCTGCAATCTGATTACAGCCTAGATAAACAACTTCTAAATGCTGGTTGCATTCAATCAACTTGGCCACATCAGCAGCCCCAGCATTACCAATACCATTAGTACCCAAAAGCAAACTAGCGATCGTCTTATTAGCTGCTAATGCTTCAGCAATCGGCTGAAATCCCAAATAACCAAGACCTTGTTTGCACAAATCTAGTCGCCCATCTGGCATCACTATACCACGGGGAAAGGTTGTTTGTCGGGTCACAGGGATATTAGTTTGCAGATGTTCAATTAAAGGGAAAATTGCCTCCAGCACATCGGATGCTGTTTCCATAACATCATGAATTGGGCAATGAATAATTTGTTCGTTCATATAATTTTGGATTTTAAATTTTAAATCGCTTACCAAGGGTGTGGGGCATAATCTTTGAGAAAATGACCATACAAAGGCTCGGCAATATCTTTCAACCCTTGAACAATCGGATCATAAATCCGTGCCATCCCATCAATTACATCCAGTGGGGGATAAAAGCCTCTAGTTTCCTGTAAATAAGTTTTTTTATTGTATGGATTTTCATCAGTAATCCAGCCAGTATCAACGCTGTTCATAAAAATGCCATCATGGGCATAATCTGCTGCTGATGTCCGAGTCATCATGTTCAAAGCAGCTTTAGCCATGTTTGTATGAGGATGGTATACCGTTTTATTTTCCCGGTTAAATTGCCCCTCCATTGCCGATACGTTAATAATAAAACGTCGCTCAAATGGCGATCGCATGATTAACGGCTTCAGTTGACTGTTGAACATAAATGGTGCTACGGCGTTGACTAACTGCACCTCTAACATTTCCATTGTATTCACTTGTGCCAATTTCATTAGCCAACTATTGCTAGGTCGCATATCTAATTGTTGACCATCTGCATCAAAGGTATTAGCTGGAAAATAAGCACTGGTTGTGGAAAGGAGATTGCTGTAGTTTGGTTGCGTTTCTAGTAAACAATTCTGTGGGTTTTCTTCCTTTGCCAACAGATGTTGATAGAATTCCAGAGGACGTTTGATAGTTTGAGCGGCGTTGTTGATGATGATATCAATTGCCGATTCCGTCTGGCAAAGATGCCCTACAAATGCTTCCACAGCGGGAATATAACGTAAATCTAGCCCATGTATTTGCAAATGCGATCGCCATTCGGCAAAATCAGGTTCCTCACTAAAGCGGCGTACACTATCACCAGGAAACCTCGTTGTAACAATCACCCTAGCACCATCGCGGAGCATTCTTAATGCCACCTGATAGCCAATTTTCACCCGTCCCCCAGTCACCAAAGCCACACGTCCAGTTAAATCTGTTCGCTGACTACGCTGGTCATAGTTAAATGCAGCGCAGGTGGGACACAGGCAATGGTAAAAGAAATGAATATCGCTGTAAGGTGCTTTGCAGATATAGCAGTTTTTTGGATTATTCAGCTTTTTGGTGATTAACTTAGAGGCATCGGGTAAAGCCACCGGGGGTTTTGGAAAATGTTGGCTTTGTACCATTAAAGTCATCGCCTGAATCTGTCTGTCTTCAGCCTTTTCATGTTGCTGAATTGCCCGACGCGTGCCTTTCTTGCCATTTTTATAAATTTTAGCAATCAGACTTTTACAACGCTCATGAGAATTAATCAGCGTCGGATCTTCTGATATCTGCTGCAAAACCTTGAGACAAATTTCCAATTCCTCTGGTGGAATCATTCTTCCCCTCACTAGTGTGACAAGTGGAGACTGGGAGGAGTTGAACCTCCAACCTTGGGTTATGATTCCCCTGCTCCTCCGTTGAGCTACAGCCCCCGTAAAATGTTGGAAGGGGTGAGATTTGAACTCACAACCTCTTGAGTGAAAGTCAAGCGTTTTTCCAATTAAACTACCACTTCCATATTACAGTGTAGTACATTATTTTTTTTGGAAGGGGTGAGACTTGAACTCACAACCTCCCGATTGGCTGTCGAGCGCTCTTCCAGTTGAGCTACCACTTCCATACTACAGAGTAACAGGTTATTTCTATACTGATGAATCACCATTTACTAACTTTTGTTACAGGTGTTGGGTTACTCATCGTTTAGCTCATTTTCTCAGCATTAACTGAAATGGGTACTCAACTACCTGGGAAGAAATAAAGAAGGGGTAAATATAGATAAAATGTCTGCTTTTTATTTAGACTAAATTAATACACTTATTTATCGAGACAATGCCAAATGAGGTATCCAAATAAGAACCAGATTAAAATAGATTCCGCAACCCTGATTTTCATTTTCATTGCATCTGTCTAGACCCTCTTACCCCTGCTGATAGCTGGTTTTTCCAGACTTTTGGACTACGCCTAGAAAATGACAGAATCCTCTTAATATATGTAAATCCTGGTAAACTATACTGGATAACAGTTGAATTATTTCTTTACCAACATACAGCATTATGATTTTTGCAGGACAAAGACCAAGTAATTTAGGTGTTCGTGACGGTAGATTAGCACCCTGCCCTAACAGCCCTAACTGCGTTTCCAGTCAAAGTTCCGATCCCACACACCAAATTGCACCGTTGACTTTCACAACTACCCCAGAAAAAGCGATCGCCTTTCTCGAAAGAATCATTCAGTCCTTACCTAGAACTAAGATAATTACTGAAAGTGAGGATTATATATATGCAGAATTCAAAAGTGCTTTGATGGGATTTGTAGACGATGTGGAATTCTATCTAGACCCTAAAACTAAGGTCATCCAAGTTCGTTCGGCCTCCCGCTTGGGCGAAAGCGATTTAGGGGTAAATCGCCAACGCATAGAAACAATTAGAGCTAAATTCATCTCAGTTTAGACTGCCTAAGTGCGGCTCTTAGCTAAACCGGCAAAACTCCGGGAATGGCCATTCTTAGCAAATTTTTCGGCTAAGACTTGTTGATAAACCGCCTCATAGCCATCGGTCATCTGCTGCACACTAAAATGCTTTTCTACATACTGCCGACAAGCATAGCGGTCTAAATCGGCTATTTTATCAAGCGCACTAATAAACTCTTCTGTGTTATTGCAGAGAAAACCTGTTTCTCCGTGGGTAATTACTTCTTCAGTAGACCCTAGTTTCATCGCAATCACTGGCGTACCCGAAGCCATTGATTCTACCATCACCAACCCAAAAGGTTCCCGCCAGGTGATGGGGAACAAAGTTGCCACAGCCCCTCCCATCAAGGCATTTTTTTGAGTATGGTTAGCTTCACCTAAATACTGAATTTGCTCGCCGTCAATATGCGGTTTAATTTCCTGCTCAAAATATTCCACGTCCACCACATCCACCTTACCTGCTATTTTCAACCGCCAACCGGCTTTTTTAGCAACAGCAATTGCTAGATGCGGCCCCTTCTCTGGAGACAACCGACCCAAAAACGCCAGGTAAGGAGGATCTTCTGGTTGGGCGTGAAACTTATAACTACTGACATCAATACCGTTGTAGACCGTGGCTACATAATTCAGCCCTAACCTGGGTTCCTTTTGTGACTGGGAAATATTGATATAGGGTTGTTTCTTCGCAAATTTAAACATCTTTTCGTTGTCAGGTGTAAAAATCCCGTGCAACGTGTGAACCGTGGGTGTGTTGACAAGATTGACGTAGGGCAGTGTCCCATGTCCCAAATGGGAGTGAATAATATCAAACTCTTCTGCCCGCTCGTAGACTGTAGCTAGTTGTAGCGAGTCATAGATAGCGCAATCTTTGACAGTAGGATCAAGTCGAAGCGCACGGGGATGAACTGACACTAACTTTGCCAAACTGAGAGAATCTCCCGATGCAAATAGGGTAACTTCGTGACCCCGTCGGACTAATTCATCAGTTAGCAATGCTACGACCAACTCTATGCCGCCATAAGCTGGAGGTGGTACTCTCTCCCATAATGGGGCAATTTGAGCAATTCGCATGATCAATCTCCTAAGCTATCAGACTGGAATTAACGGTGTTTTTTCTGTTTAAATAGTGCATTTTAGTGATTTTTTCTGCACCACAAACCTACTTAGAACACCAACTAGATAAATATCCGCTTCAAAATCTTATGCCTTTACTTCTAGATTTATCGTCTACCTTAGGTAGGGACATTATCCTCTCCTAAAGAGGTAAAATACCTGCCAAATCATCCAAAAGAAGAAATATGAAGTACCAAATAAAAAGGGGTAAGATTTGCTTGTAACTGTACCACAGTCAAAATTATTTTTGGATTTCTCTCTTCCCCTTTCGTTAAAGAAACTCAAACAAATATAGCTAAAATACCTTTAATTTACCTAGGGCTTCTGCTCTAGAATGCTGCATAACACCAGTTAACACAAGCTAGGAAACCCGATGCCCAACTCTGATTGACTTTTAATATAAAATGTGGTACTTTAGTTGTCGATCATAAAAAATATAAATATTAAAAACCCACGACGTTTAGTCGTGATGCTGTCCAGCGCAAACTTCCCACAAAATTTTATGAATATTTCTCAGCATCAAAAAAAACCGCGTGTCCCATGGCAGGCGGTTTTATCACTACTGGTATTTGTATTTATGTACCTGCCTATTGTGGTACTTAGCTTTTATAGCTTCAATCAGTCACCCTACAGTGCAACTTGGCAAGGATTCACCCTTGATTGGTATCGCAAACTGTTCAGTGACGATCGCATTTTATCGGCTTTGAACAATAGCTTAATAGTTGCCTTTAGCGCCGTGTTGGTTTCCTCAGTCCTGGGAACCTTGATGGCGGTGGGGTTGGCACGTTATGAATTTCCGGGGAAAAAATTATATCGTGGTATGTCTTACCTACCCTTTATGATTCCCGATATTGCGATCGCCGTTGCTACCCTAGTCTGTCTAGCAGCATTTGCCATCCCCCTGAGTGTGTGGACAATTGCTGCGGCTCATGTAGTCTTCTGCCTTTCCTACGTTGGGCTAGTAGTAAGTTCACGACTCACCAACTTAGATCCCCACTTAGAAGAAGCTGCGCTTGATTTAGGCGCTACACCAGTACAAGCTTTTATCCAAGTCTTACTACCGCAATTAATGCCGGGAATTATCTCTGGGTGCTTACTAGCCTTTGTCCTCAGCTTAGATGATTTTCTCATCGCCAGTTTTACTTCTGGTAGCGGTTCTAACACCCTGCCAATGGAAATTTTTAGTCGCATCAGATCAGGAGTCAAACCTGATATTAATGCTCTCAGTGTGATGTTAATTTCTGTATCTGCCACCGTCGCTGGTATAGCTGAATTTATTCGCGCGAATGCTGACAATCAAAGCTCTAGGTAATGTCAGTTATCAAGTTTGACATCGTCCCGCCATCATAGTCGATTTTAATACGGAATATGAGGTGTTCCCTGAACACGCTCCTGCTGAAGAGGAAAATATCCTCAAATAACTTCTATTCCAGCTAACTCAATCATTTCCTGCGTAACGCTTCTCTACGAGAGGCCTCGCCAACGCGAACAATACGTCCAGCAATCTACCCCTCCTTGTTGAGAGGTAGATTCCCATACTTTTAGTGGGATAGGTTCATCAATTGCTGTGAAAAGTCAGACAGTGGGTTCCTGGTATTTGACTCCTCGTTTATTATGACGGGACTCAGCAACAATAGGATAAACAATGCTGCGTAACCGATTAATCGCACCGACAGGACGATGCACTGCTAGACCATTCCCAGGAGAAAAACTGAGATTTTCCCCAAAGTTACTTTCTTGGGGAGAATCAACCTTTTGATGCTTAACTGTCAGACGACCAACTGTAAAGAAAGGTGCTTCCTCTTCATTCCAAGGAATGGTGGTATCATCAATGGACATCTCTGGGCTAGTTTGAAATTGGATTTGAAAGTCCCAGGTGTATTCAGCATCAGGCTTTGCTAAAGCTTGAATGATATCCTCTCGGTAATAGTTGTCCTCTGAACCTGAGGCTTTGGCGTTCTTAAGTTCACTTTCTGGTCTGGACTCTAGAGGAAGATGTTGATGAGGTGGTTGACTGGAAACCGGAATAAATCCATATTTAATCACAGCCGGATATTCCACAGGAACTCGACCTGGTTTGTAGGGATCAAAATCAGATTTGAGTCCCACAGAATACGCCGAAGCACTCCAATAGCGTTCTATGAGCAAACTCTTAGGAAACCGTTTGAAACTGGTTTGTAAAAGAGTGGATTCGTAGGGATGCAACTTTAGCCATAAAAGCACCAACAGCTTAAAAAGCGGAAACAACCCTGCTCGATAAATCGCCAAGAAAAAGCCGTAGAAGTCTTTAATAGTTCTAACAAAAAAGAGTTCGGTATTGTGGACAATAATATCTTGGGTTTTTAACTCGTGACTTTGCGGTAGTCGTTCTCCTTCTACCCCTATCACTTTTACGGACATAGAGCGCGTATCTCCTTCATAATCACTCTTGACTGAGAACGCACCACTTGCAAATCGTAGCCAAACCGGATATTGTTTCGGTTTGGCAAATAAACCTTGTTTTAGGGAAATTGCAGAAAGTTGAGCTTCAGTTAATGAGGTGCGTTTGCTCAATTCTTGCTTAATTGCTGCTTCATCAAAGTCAAAGATTTCTAGAGTACCTTGAACAGCAGCGTGGGTTTTAGCGTGAGTATCTCTCTTGGCAATTTTTTTCTTCTCACCTCCGTAAAGATTGTCCATGTTCTTTTTGACTAGCTCACTCATAAGAGCGCAATATTTAGCTTCGTCTTTTTCTGGATATTCTGTAAATAGTTTCATGTTTTTCAAGTAGGGTTAATGAATCAATTGAGTTTATTTTAAGCTGCCATCGCTTGTTTGCTGTTATTACTCACCCAGCTTCGAGGATTTGTGCAAAAAAATAAACCGTCAGATATTCGTAGTGGCGTGGCAAGACTTATGTACTGCATGATGCTTTTCTTGTAGAACGGGCGAGACGCCTGTTTTGGGCGGGCAAGATGCCCACATCACAAGAACTATATTTTATGCATTATTTTAGCCTGGCCACGCCACTACAGAATGGGATATTACAATTTCTTAAAGGTCAAAAGTAACTTTGTACTTCTTGCCTGATGGAGGCACATTCCGATTCACTAAATCTGAGACGGTTTTGGTATTTTGAATAATTTCCCAACCCACAGGAGAAAAAGTGTCTTTATTGAAGATATTGGGTGATAGTAAAGAATTAGTCAGAGCCTCAGAAAAGGCATCAATTCCAATTATGCGTGCTACTAGGGGAGGAATAGTTGAATTTTGCCGCACCTCCTCGGCGTAGATTCCCACATAAAACTCAATATTATCAACATGACCATATAATTCTTTGAGTTTCTTCTGAGCAAATTCATTGCTGGTAATTTGCTCAAATTTAGTCACTCTGGGGAAACCGCACAATTCCCGATAATCGTTGTAGCTTGCTAATTGCAGTTGTCGTCCTAGTTTGATTGAGGGTAATTCGGTTAACTCAACTAATATATCAGGTGTGTTGAATAAACCAATTCTTGTACCTGCTTGGGAACAAGTTTCTTCCATCAATGCACCTAAACCTTGGTCAATAAACAGCTTATTGTTCCAGAGAGTGTCAGCAATGTGAGTTGGTTGACCGTTATATTTAAAGGTTTCTGGAATCGCACTATGCCAGCGATAAACAAAGTCAAATTCAATTGCCATCCAATTGGGGCGATGCCAACTTTCCTTAGTAAAAGCTTCAGGATCAGCAAACAATTTGAAGTGGTAAGGAGTTATGTGGTTAATGTACTCTTCCATGATGATTTTAAGAATCATCGCCATGAGAATATTTCTCGAAGTTTGGAAGAGCCGTTCATCATCCCAATCTGGATAATTGCTGGCTAATACATCACAAAGACGATTATGTTCACGGATACACAGAGTATTGAGCATGACATAGCCAATTTGCACATTTGCTCGTTCTACTCCCATCGCGAACAGATATTGTTTTTTATCTGTGGGCTGTCTTTTTTCATCATTGATGGGTTCATAAAGACCGACAAATTGAGGGTCAACTATACCCTGCGCTGGGTCGGCATAATAAAACAAGGGATATTCTTCTTCTACACCATCTTGGCGCTGGAGTTTCTGAGTTTTAAATTTACCTCCTTGAAAGGTTCTTAAAAGATGTGTTTGTTTTCTGGTTAAACCATAAACATTAGATAATTCAATTTCATGGTTGGAGGTATTTTTTAATTTATTATAGTTATCAATGCGGAGAAAACTATCAGTGAACCACTGCACCCAATAGGGAAACAGCATAGTTGATTTGCTAGAATAAATGGTTTTACCATCTCTTTTACGGAATAAAATAGCTAGGTCTTCAACTTTTGGTAGATTGCCCTCAGCGTTTAACTTTGGATCTGGTGGCAGATGGCGTCCTGTATAAGTGCGATCGTTGAGTGATTCCCAGGAAGTATAAGTATCAGTTTTCTTAGGAATTTTAGTATCAGGAATATACTCATCTAGCGTCATCATACTGTAGGGATTAGGACGAGTAGGAATTTTGTAGATGAGACTATTAATCAAAGCTTTATTAACTTTCCGGGCAATAGATTTGTTGCTTTGGAGAAATTGCCAAATACCTTTAAAGTGGGTTAAAACATATGTTTGAATTTTGTTATTTAACCCATCTTTGGATGTGTCTCTTTGTGCCGCCATAATTGTTTTTACCTTCTGGTTTCAAATTCTATATTCAATGTACCCTAAATCTCTTGGCTTCAATTGCTCAGTTCATTCAACTTTATTTAGTTTGGCGAGAATCTTTTGTAGATTTTTGGGTCGATAGTCACCGCGACTTTTCAAACGGTTGAGCACGCTTTCATGAAGGTCTTCAATGGTGTCGCTGACATCACGAAACTTGATTCCTGCCAATTTAAAGAATCCAGCATCGTTCTTAAAGTCACATTCATAATTGGGGTTGATGCGTGTGGGAATCAAATTTGGATCGAGGTCAAGCCCCAATTTCAAGTCGCCGATGGAATCAATCATCCACTGTAAGGCAGTATCTGACAACCCGATGTGTTCTTTCTTACCACCGCCGATGCAGCCGTGTTCACCCGGAAACCACTTTTGAATTAACCGCTGGTTTTCAGCTTCAGGATGCTTTTTCATAGGGGTGACATCAAAGATTTCGCGGATTTCGTCGATCGCCATCGCGTGTAATGCATTCCCAATAAATTTGTTTAAAGTGGTGTCGTGGAATCTGTACCGCTGATTTAGCTGATTTAGCTGGTTGCTAAACCTTCGGAAAGCGGGTAGCCCAGGAATACCAAGGGCGCCAACGGTGTCAAAACAACCAAGCAAGGTGATGGGGACGCGATCGCCATAACTTTCACGGTATTCTACTGCTGCCTTATCCCTGGGTTTAACTCCCCGGTTACGGTAAAGCTCGTAAGCTTCATGTGTTTTCGTGACGTAGGGGCGCTTTAGGAGACCGGAGCAATAGATCATCCCCGCTAGACTCCTAACTGTGTAAGCACCGCGACTGAAGCCGAACAGATAGATTTCGTCACCAGGCACATAATTCAGGCTCAGAAATCGGTAGCCATCTTCTATATTTCTATCGATTCCTAATCCGGTAATTCCGCCTAAAAGTTTTTGACCTTCGGTGCCAATGCCCTCGTCATAGAAGACGATTTGTGTAACCCCGTCACTGGCGATCGGTTTCACGGATTGAGCCAGCTTCACCACATTGGTTGGGTAAGGATTCGTTAACTGTTGCCAGGTTCCATCACAACAAATAACAAGACGTTTCATAGTTCTATTTCAAAGTCTGTGAGAAATTTAGATCAACGTTTGATCAAAATGTGGGTTCGGCATAGAGCCAGGGCAAACGCATTTGAACTAGCCTTGAAAAAAATTCTGCTCAATACATAACTGAAGTATCAAATTCATCATGTTATCTCACTATTTGCTTAGGATCGCCATCCTAAATGAGTCGTGAACTTATTTATATTTTATAGTGGATGTTGGGTGACGATGCGGTTTGAAAATCTGTTAGCGTCATCAGTTAATTACCCCGTCTAAATCAACCTAGAAGATATTCACAAACTATTTAGGATTGCTATGGGATTTGACTAATAGGTATTATTCTTGATTGTCTGAAAAAAATCAAGTAGCACAGCCTCTTTTGCTACTTTGGGATTATGCCCTAGGTAAAAAGCTTGCGGGGCTTGAGTTTTCAGATTTTGGCTATGTATAAATTTTATTTTCTCCCAGGAATTAAAATAAAGCTCCAAACCTTGCTAGTGGTTGAAAAATTTTTTACATATTTTTATTAAGATAATGCAAAATAGTTAAGAAAATTAACCGAAAACTTCAGGAAATTAACCGAAAACTTCTCATACTTAGACAGAAGTTAAGACAGTTAAGGGAGTTCCCCAAAATAAACGAAGAAAGAGAAAATCAAGGCAACTTTTAAAAAAAAACTAGAGATCGGGTAACTTAATCTCTTGCTGAAACTGGATTTTTGTATGTGGTTATACCATATTGTTTGCTGAGTAATCTAGGATTCTCATTATAAAAATTTACACCGATTTGCTCTAAATTAACTATCCATCTACTTGACATAATCGACTGTTTCTCCTAATATTATTTTATGGTCGAAATCTGTGCGCCCATATATATGCAGATTTAATACTTAAGCTCAGATAAGTCTCACTATTGATACACAACTAAAGATAGTTCCTTCGTCTTTATTTTTGTTTTCAAGTAGATAATACTGGGGTTCTCTTTGGAAAAGATGCTATTTACCCCTCATTTATGCAAATCTGCCAAAATCCCAATTGCTCAAATCCATTCAACCCTGACAGCAATAAATTTTGCCAAAGTTGCGGACAAGGCAAATTTAGTAACCTCCTGAGAAACCGCTACCGTGTATTGAGATTATTAGGTGAAGGCGGGTTTAGTAGAACCTATGCCGCAGAAGATGCAGATAGACTCAACGCACCTTGCGTCATCAAGCAATTTTTTCCCCAAGTTCAGGGAACAAGACAACGCAACAAAGCAGCAGATTTTTTTAAAGAAGAGGCTTTTCGGTTGTATGAACTAGGAGAAAATCATACTCAAATTCCCAGATTGCTAGCTTATTTTGAGCAGGCTGCTAGTTTGTACCTCGTACAAGAATTTATTTTAGGGCCAACTCTTTTAAAAGAAGTTCAACAGCAAGCTTATAGCGAAGCAGAAATTCGCAAACTGTTAAGTGATTTATTACCAGTTCTTGAATTCATTCATGAACATAACGTTATTCATCGGGATATCAAACCAGAAAATATCATCCGCCGTGATGCTGATGGCAAACCTGTATTAATTGACTTCGGCGGCGCCAAGCAAGTAACACAAACCAGTTTAGCCAGACAAGCTACAGTAATTTATACCCTAGGTTATGCCCCAACTGAGCAAATGGCTGGATTTGCTTGTCACGCCAGTGATTTATATGCCTTAGGCGTAACTTGTGTCCGGCTTTTAACACAAGATTTACCTTCACATAATGCTTACGGTCAGATTAATGATCCTCTTTATGATGCCATGAACGCTAAATGGTTATGGCATGAACGATTACTAGAAAAAGGCATTACTATCAGCGATGACTTAGGGAAAATTTTAGATAAATTGCTGAAGCATTTTCCTAGTGAGAGATATCAATCAGCAGCAGAAGTTATCAACGACTTAAAGTTTACAACATCCCCTGTGACACTAAAATTTGCGGTAATGCCCCAACCACCATTACCGCCTTCACCACCACCAACACAGCCAAAAGTAAAATTACCGTTACCGCCTTTAAAAAGTTTTGATTTTCATGTAGTGACAGTAGATACAGCCGGTAGAGAAGTTAGCCGAGATAGACGCAGTGCAAAATTATTGGCGGAAGAATTGAGTAAAGCCATCACTCTAGAAATGGTATCGATTCCTGATGGTATATATATGATGGGCTCGCCAGAGTTGGAAGGAGACGCAGATGAACGTCCCCAACATCAAGTGATAGTTGAACCCTTTTTTATGGGGAAGTTTCCGATTACTCAAGCACAATGGCGGGCTGTGGCAGCTTTACCTAAAATCCAACAAACTTTAAATCCCAACCCCGCTAAATTTAAGGGGTTAAATCTACCCGTAGAAAATGTATCTTGGCACGAAGCTGTAGAATTTTGTGCTCGGGTATCGGCAAAAACTGGACGCGATTATCGTTTACCGAGTGAAGCTGAATGGGAATATGCTTGTCGCGCTGGAACTACGACATCATTCCACTTTGGCGAAACCATTACTGCTGATTTGGTTAACTGTAGCGGTGGCGATACTTATGCTGTGGAAGCAAAAAGCAAATTCCGCAAACAAACAACAAGTGTCGGCAGTTATGAGGTGGCAAACGCCTTTGGATTGTATGATATGCATGGGCTAGTTTGGGAGTGGTGTGCTGACCCTTGGCATAACAATTACAATGGCGCACCGGCTGATGGTAAGGTTTGGGAAATTGGCGGTGATGAACATCGCCGGGTTTTGCGCGGTGGTTCTTGGAGTTTCAGTGCAGAACTTTGCCGCAGCGCTAGTCGTAGCTGGAATGAGTCTGACGGTGGGTTGAGGATATGCGGCTTTCGGGTGGTATTTTCTGCTGAAGAGATAATTTAGGTTTTTGGGTGAAATTGATGTTGACTATTATTTCTATATTTGTTATCATGAAGTTGATAAGGAAGAACTACCCTAAATTAAGTTCAGGTATCTGAGCTTCTAAAAAAAACCGCGTGTCTGATGGCAAGCGGTTTTCTTGTTCGTGGTCGGCGCTGAAGCGCTTCCAGATTAAACCAGTTTCAAATCAGGATACTCGGCGAACAAATCATCAGTTGTTAGGGTGTCGCCTTCTGCTTGGGGAGTCCAAAGAACTTCAATTGCTAAAAGTTGTTCGCTGGGGAGGCTACCAATTATCCGCAAGGCTTGACGTAGGTCGTCAGCGCTGTTAATTGCGGGGATGCCAAATTTGCCTAGAGTTGCTGCTAATAAGGTGACGATTAGATATTCCCCAGGGCCTTCGCTAATTAAACGGGTGGGGTTATCGAGTTCAGCAGGGGGTAAGGCTTCTTTGGCTAGAGCCGCTTTTAGCTGGTTGTTGACGTTGGAAAGTGTTTCTTCGCTGAATTTGCTGCGTTCTGCCAATGACAAACGGTTGAATTGAGATTCAGCTGCATTTAATTTAGCTTGCTGGGTGCCACCACCTGCATATACCCAGTATTCGGGATGGCGTAGTAATGCAAGGCTGGCTTCTTGTAAGATTTCTGCTCTCCCCTCTGGGGTGTTGGTGTCAGCAGTTTCGGCGATGTGGTTGAGTTCGGTTTGCAAACCACGGGCTTGAGCTAATAAACCGACTTGCAAACGAGTGATGGAAACTGTGGAATTGTTGTTGTAGTCTGCTTCTTCGGTGTCGTTATTGGTGACGCGACGGAAGGATTGCACCAAGAAATTAGCGATCGCTAAAAAGATTAAGATGCTAAACACACCGCCAAATCCTCCTCCAATACCCCAAAAAGGAATCAGGAAAGGAAAGCCAAAACCACCACCAGGATAGGGAGCGTAGTATCCACCACCACCAGGAGGTGCATAAGTGCGCGGTGTGTAACTGCGGCTAGAGGGTGCTCTGAACGAACCACCACCTATGCGACCACCACTGCGGGCCGCTAATGCGCCATCGGTTTGACCAAAGGCTAAAGCTATTACTAGGCTAAGAACAAAGAACGTTTTTAGCAGGGGTTTGATGGTTTGTTGTAGTTTTTTACGCATAGCACAGTCGCTGGGAAAACAGTATTTAGTGATGATTGCTCGCACTACTGGTATTGGTGTTGCGGTGTGTAGGTGACGCCAGCCCGTAACAAGCAAGTTTTTGATTAATTGTCAGCTACATATTTAATCTACCGCGTCTGTTATTCGGTGTGGTGCGATCGCAGGGGGGATTTCTCACATTGATAACCGTACCGCAAAACATCGCCATAACCGTGCAATTTAGGCATCAATTAATTATTCCCGCCGCTCAGTACTACACCATCTCTGAGAAATAGAGAGGTTTTCGATTGGATGCAATACACACTAACCGATATTCGGATCTGTGAATTGGCAGGAGACAGGGGAGAAACTTTTTCATTTCTCAACTATACAAATCTTTGTAATTTCTAACTCTATAGATTTAGTTTTCAACTATACAAATCTTCGTAGTTTCTAAGTCTTGTTTTGACTGATTTTTTGAGTAAAAAGAAACAATCTTGAGCAGATGTTAGCAGATAGCTTTGATAATCTTGCCTTTACGCCAAAATTTGACTTTAAGCATCCACCTAGATGAATAGAAATTAGCCAGGTAATGTAGATTTTGAGGATCTCATGTGTTAATAGCAATAGTCAGTCATCAAAAATACAGTGATTGGTAGAAGTTACTAATACAAACAGCTTCATCAGAAATATTTCTTGTATATTTATAAAACATATCCCACCGTAAAAACCCTCTTTACCACAATTAATTTATCAAGTAAATTCTAGATTCATAGTTAAGGCAGTATGTTACAACGCTAGAACTGGTGAAATTGACAGTAATTGATAATTTTGGGATAAACTCATTGCAGCGAATTGTGGGTTAAGGCGCGATAACTATGTAATTTGTCAAAAATCATACTTAAAACTGTGTTATAAACATTCTACAGTCAATTAATCTTTAGTTAAGAAATTACCGATGAAAGCTTTCTCGACGTAATTATTTTTCTAGTATCCACTTACACAAGTTAAAGCATCAAAGGGAGAAAAATTCAGCAATTGAAAATCATGATCAGCGCGTAAAGTCTATGACATCGGTTACCAAATTACCGGAATATTTTTGGCAATTTGGCATAATTTTAGGCGGTATTCAGTATAATCTATTAGTAACAGCTAGATTTAGTAATATCTACAGCAGTCTCTGAGCAATTGCTTTGGATATCAACGATATTCTGGCTAGGGTTTATCATGCATACAAATTCTCCAGTGGTGATAAATTGGCAGTCAAAAATAAAATTAATCAAATTAAAAAATAAAACTCCTTAGTTCATGCACTAAGATATTGCTGAAGTTTTTGTGCTGTTTAGGATTCAAGGAGGTTTGGTAATTGTGGTTTCGCCTGCCACGTACTCCAAAGCGACAATCAAGACAATTAATATCTCTACTATACCTAAGTTAATTAGGGAACCAGAGAAGTACTGACACAGAAATAACGTAGACTCCTGGTTTTTTCGCTGCTAGATTGTTAACTAGAATCAAGGAGAAAGGATGTAATAAAAGGGAAAGAAGATACATAGTCAGCGAATTTCCAACTGGAATCACAAACAATTGTTTCTCCTCAAAATATGGTTTAGTTGGCAACAATCTCCTAGGAACACACAGATATCTTGACTGTCAGGATCTCTGCGAGTTTTCAAGGCTACCAGTTCCCTTCCCCAGCTTGATTTGTGGGGTGTACTTCTAACTTGATTGTTGAGATTTCATAGTCTAGGCATCATCTTTCAGTTGACTCGCAACCTGTAGCTGCAAGTTAAGTCAATACTGATGGAAATTTTATGTGCAGAAAAATTCCCTTTTCTAGGGTTGTCGGAAATTATCAACTTCTCTCACCAGCGGTCAATATAAACAAATTCAAAATTATTTATGGAACATATTTCACAGCTAGGGACACAGATCAGGGACAAAACTGCCTACCCAGACATCTTAGTTATATCTCGGAGCTTCCGACCGCAAGATGCTGTGATTGGAGAATATGTCTATAATCGTTGTTTGCAAGACCCAGACAGGGTGATTGTGCTGGCTGCTGGTTGCTTAGGAGATAAAGTATTTGATCAGGCGCAGCAGTTTCCGGTTTATCGCTGGCCCCACTCTAGCTTCTGGCCTAGTGGTTTTCTGGGAAATATCTTCAAGTCTCTGTTGAATATCGTCTGGTCAATACTGCTAGCCTGTAAACTCTATTTTCGCTATCATTACCGCTATATTGAGTGGTGTCATGGCTATGACTTTCCGGCACTATTGCTACTCAGCTATATCTTACCTATTCGCTTTTTTATCTACCTGCACGGTAACGATATTGTTTGTGCTTCACGCAACCCCTTATGGCGATCGCTATTTAAATTAACACTGAAACGGGCCGAAGGCATTGTTTGTAACAGTTCCCATACAAGAGATTACCTGAGATCCGCTTTTCGGGTTGATTCCCCTACCCACGTAATTAACCCAGTCGTTAGACCTGAAAGATTTGGGACTGCGACTAGTCCCAGTCATCTTGATGATTTAAGAATGCGGTTGCGTCAGGCGTACAATATTCCCGAAACAGCGATCGTTATTCTCTCTGTCGGACGACTGGTGAAGCATAAAAGCTTTGATCGCGTGATTGACAACTTACCACTATTGTTAACTCTTGGGCTAGATGTCCACTATATAATCTGCGGTCAAGGACCTAGTGAATTCCAATTGAAATCATTATCTCAGCGCTTGCGAGTAGACAAGCGGGTACATTTTGCTGGCTATGTACCCGAACGAGAATTAGCCGGCTACTATGCAGCCTGTGATATATTTGCCATGCTGACTTTGTTGAATCAAAAAACTCAAATTCTCGAAGGTTTTGGCATGGTTTACTCAGAAGCCAGCTACTTTGGTAAGCCTGTAATTGCTTCTCGCTTGGGTAGTGTTCTTGATGCAGTCCATCACGAAGAAAATGGCCTCTTGGTGAACCCCAATTCTGGCTATGAAGTTTTTCAGGCTTTCAAACGTTTGTGTCAGGATAAGCCGCTACGGGAAAGACTCGGACGCCAAGGCCAAGAGTTAGCCAAACGGAAGAATTTGCACCGCTGGCTGTACAAACCTGAATCTCGCTATTCGTGTTTATTAAATTAACCACCACCAACGATGGTGACTACTTCTAAGCGATCGCCTGGCTGCACTTGAGTTTGCTGCCAAAATTGACGGTGTAAGATTTCGCCATTATACTCCACCGCCACCAAGCGGGGATTAAAACCCAACTCTTGGAGTAAGTCGGGTAATGGCGTTTGGGATAAACAATTGCGAGTTTCCCCATTTACCTGAAGTGCAATTTGAATAGACATAAGTTGTCGCTTGTGCATTTATTCCGGTTTGAGTTTCACGCGCTGGATTTGGGAAAGGAAATATTGCGTGACTAAAGTAGGTTGTTCCGCTTGCATTAGCGATCGCACCACCGCCACCCGTTCTGCTCCCGCATCAATCAGATCATTGATATTATTCGCATCGATTCCCCCAATCGCAAACCAGGGAATAGCACAGTTTTTGGCGGCATATCTCACATATTCTAAGCCTGCTGCTGCCTTACCTACTTTCGTAGGTGTTTCATAAACTGGGCCCACGCCAATATAATCTGCGCCTTCGGCAATTGCCGCTTGCATTTCTTCGGGATTTGTGGTAGAGCGTCCTATCAACCGCTGGGTTCCGAGTAATTGCCGGGCCACCGCAATCGGCAGATCCTGCTGCCCCAAATGCACCCCATCGGCATCTACCGCTAAAGCCAAATCTACCCGGTCATTGACAATAAATAAAGCACCATAGGTGTGGCATAGCTGCCGCAGTTTCGTAGCTCGTTCCAGACGCAAAACATCATCGGCAGTTTTTTCGCGATACTGTAGGAGCGTTAAACCGCCTTTGAGAGCCGCTTCCACTGTTTGGCACAAACTATCTGTGGGGGAAGTTACAAGATATAAACGCGATCGCCACAGCAGTTGGTGCCGCTGATAACCCATTAAATTACTTTCTAGGGCGTAAACCCGATAGCGCATCTGCTTAAAAGCTGCCCCCATATTCGGGTGGTAAAGCTTGCCATATTCTTCCAGCACCCGCAGTGCTTCTTGGACACGGCAAAAGTTAGCTTGTAACAACGAGGTAATGCTAGCGCGGAGTTCTTCCTGGGGATGGGATAAACCAGTACCAGGATCACCGAGTGTATCTCTCGCTGCCCTTAGTTCAGGGGTATGCCACTTACCTACCTCTTGGCGCAAATCCTTACATTCCCCAGCCAACTGGGCGTTATTCAATCCAAAACGGCACCATTCCTCGATAATTCGCAAGCCTTCACGGGCGCGATCTAAATTGGCATCTAAAATGCGATAAACCACTTGCTGTATCTGTTTTTCTTGGCTGTGGGCTTCGACCATTACAACAACCCCATTAGTTTTTTCATCGTAACAGCCAGCTTGTTTCATCTGAAATGATTTACTTTGAAACTTTGTATTCAAAAAAGCTCAGTGGTCAATATGTCAATATATGAGTAACATTATCGACATACTCCCACATAGCAGAGTATAAGAATTTATTGTACTTTCTCAGGAGTTGGATTAAGTTGATGCTCCCTCTTAAGTTTTTTTACTACCGTAGGGCCAAGCTGATTTTCCGAGAACTAGCTACAGCATTGAGTTTTAGCATCGGTCTGGGAGTTATCAGTCTGTCACTCTTGGGCACCAATTTCAGCCGTGCCTTTGCTCAAATCCCTACAGCATCAGGACAAACGCTTCAGGGTGAAAAAACAATTTCTCAGGTTAACATCCTGTTTGTCAACCCAAGTGTTGGAGATGACAAAGCAGGTAATGGTGGTGAAGCGACTCCTTGGAAAACCATTACCCAAGCCTTGCAAGTAGCCGGGCCAAATTCTGTAATTATGCTTTCTTCAGGGACATACAGCGCCGAAACAGGTGAGGTATTCCCCTTAATGCTCAAACAGGGTGTTTCTATTCAAGGAGACACAGGCAACAAAGGCAGGGGGATCACCATCGCTGGTGGTGGTGAATACCTCAGTCGTAGTTTTGGTGGTCAAAATGTCACCATTGTTGGTGCCAATGAAGCGGGGTTGAGTGGGGTGACAGTCACCAACACCAACCCCCGTGGTTACGGTTTATGGATTGAGTCCAGCAACCCCATAATTCAGGAAAATACATTTACTGAAAATACTCAGGATGGCATTTCCGTTACTGGTAACGCTGCTCCTACTATTAGCAAAAATTATTTTTATCGCAATGGTGCCAATGGGTTGACAGTTACAGGTCGATCTGTGCCCCAAGTGCGGGAAAATGTCTTTCAACAAACGGGCTTTGGCATCAATATTGCCCAAAATGCTAATCCTGTAGTGGTAGGCAATCAAATTCAGTCCAACAGATCGGGTGTGATAGTTCAAGCCAATGCCCGCCCAACTTTACGGCATAATTTAATTCAAGACAGTAAAGAAGATGGTTTGGTAGTCATAGCCCAAGCAATGCCAGATTTGGGTAGCACCTCGGAACCAGGGGGTAATGAATTTCAGAATAATGCCCGCTATGACATTAATGCCAGTGCTGCCAAACAGCTAATTTCTGCTCCTGGCAACAACCTGGCGAATAATCGCATTGCTGGTAAGGTTGATATTCAAGGGCTAACAGCTTCCATAGCCGAAAATTCGCCAACTGAACTTTTGCCTAACGGTAGGTTACAGGAATTACCAACTAACGGAGAAATCGTTTTCTCTGCTCCCACAATTCCTGAAATTCCTACTCAGCAGACTGCACCTTTGCCTAGCGCTAGAATTACACCGACTAAACCTGTTGCTAGGAATAATTCTCGACCATTAAAAAACCAGTTGCCACAGTTGCCAGCCGATATCCGAGTTTCTGACACTGACCAACAGGAATATAATAATACTGTGGCTGAATCTCCGATTTCGAGCAACTTACCAACATTGCAGTCGGGGATGCCGCAATTGAATTATGTCCAAATTGATACTAACGTGATCGAGTTTAACGCACCCCTAGCACCACAACCCAGAGTAAGGAATCAAGGGCGATCAGCGCCAGCACCTAAAAGTTTTGCAACTGGGGCTTATGGTGGAGATTCTTCGGTGAATGCCCGTTATCGTGTGGTGGTGCAAGTTACAACTGATAAAGATATGGCATTAGTGCGATCGCTAGCTCCCGGTGCTTTTTCTACAGTCAGACAAGGCCGCAAAGTCATGCAAGCAGGTGTTTTTAGCAGTCAATCTAACGCCAGGGGAATGCTCAAAAAATTCAATAGCAAGGGTTTAAGAGCTGTCGTTGAGCGATTGAATTAGTGCTGAGTGTTGATCAGTTACATACTCCTACACTCACCGCAAGCGGTGAGTGTAGGCTGACATCAGCCCGCTAACTATACTGAGGCTTTAACCTGCCTTTGAACTAAATTATTTGGCTCATATCTATATCAGTAGCTATGTGACAAAAGAACCGTTCTGTTTGTATTTCAAACCTGACAAACATTGTCGCCAGAGATCGCTCAATGTCTTACCAGATTTCTTTAGACCTAATACTCTGGAAGTCAGCCGAGTCAGCATTAATGGTAGGGATCGCACATCCCTAGACCCTGACAATTTCCGCCTGGAACTAGGAGAGCAAGAATTTCAATTGGGTTCAGAAGCAGAAATCATCGTGGAATTTAAACCGAGGGCTTAGGAGAGCAATGATGGCAACCCGAATGCTATTCGCCAAAAAAAATCGCCATTCTTGTAGAAAATGAGTTCATTCCTGAGGAAATTGCAGCTTATCGGCAACGCTTTGAGGATCTTGGGGCGACTGTGCATTTCATGTCTCGGCTGTGGGGTTATGAAAGTTTGCGTTTTGTGAGCGATGTCGATACAGTAGGCAAGTCTTTGGAATACCTAGATGTAAACATTGACTTTCAAGATGTCGATCTTAATAGCTATGGGGCTGTGATTGTCGCTGCTGGCTACACGAGTGTGCGTCTGCGTTACTTCGAGCCTCCACAAGGTTGTCCCATCATTCCAGAACAAGCGCGGACTGCACCAGCCGTGAGATTTTTTGCCCAAGCGATCGCCAATCCGCAGATTGTCAAAGGAGCACTTTGTCATGGACTGTGGCTGCTGACACCGATGCCAGAACTACTCCGAGGGCGAAAAATCATCTGTCACGAAGTTACCCTTGCAGATATCACTAATGCTGGCGCTGTTTATGTGCCATCTCCATCTGGAGTTGTTGTTGATGGTGACTTGGTTACAGGGCGGTCAGCCCATGATGTAGATGCATTTATTGATGCGATCGCTCAACTAATTATCCAACAAGATGCAGAACCAGTCCAAAAAGAAGAATTGATCGGAGCCACACCGTGACTTAAGGAGTGCAGAAATGAGAACAGCTAATTATGCACAGCGAGATCAAGCTGCACAAGTTGTTTTTTACGTCCCACTGTGGAAAAGAAAAGGTATTTCTTTAGAGTTGTTCGATGACTATTGGCGAAACGTTCACGGACCAGTCTGTGCCCGCTTACCTGGTCAGTATCAATACTGGCAGCTTCATGTAGCACATAATGAAGGCGGTGTTTGGCCAACTATTGACGGGATAGACTACACCACTCCCCAAGAAGATCGATTGAGATATGAGGTAAACGTAAGAAAAGGTCAGCCAAGTCAAGCCCCAGCAGTTGTGTTTATTCGCCAAGCTATGGAAGAACCTAATGTCAAAATAGGGGTAATTTGTCATGGTTTATGGCTACTTTGTGCTGCTGATGTCCTCGATAATCGCCGAGTAACTTGCGCTCATAATATTTTGGTTGATGTGGAAAACGCTGGGGCAGATATTATCTACGAAAATGATATAGCTGCTGACATTGTGATTGATGAAAATTTGGTTACAGGTAGACATCCTGACCTTGTAAATAAATTTATGGAAACTTTGGTGAGAGAAGTTGAAAATAAACAGCGCAGTCTCCACGCAGCGATGACTGTTTAAATTCTGTAGTTCTTGAATGCTCAAAAAGGGATATCAATATGGTTAGGATTCCCGTTTGTTTTACCTATTTTACAGGCATCAAAAGAGCAATTTTTACCAACCCCCGCTTAATTGGCAGTTGGGATCAAAATGGACGCTACTCTCAACAGTGGACTTCTTTCCCGATGCAGCAAATCATTGGGGAAGATGGCTGTCCCTGTTTCCAAGGAACCGTTGAACTTGATGATTCACAAATTGGTTGGTTATTTCGCTGGGGTGTGATGCTAAATAGTCCAGCAGGTAGTAACTTCTGGGGAATCCCAACCGAGATAAACGATCGCAATTCGAGCGATCGCTACTGTAGTTTTACTTTACAGTCTTCTAACAGCGGTCAGCCTCAGCAAGAAAGGTATGATCTAGTTGATAGCCGCAGACTAGGGGCACAAAAATATTATCCTCCCGGAAGCCAAGCTTCAGCATTGCGGTTTGCTGTGTGGGCACCAAATGCCCGTAATGTGGAAGTGGTGTTTGGTAACAGCAGCAGTGGCTATATTGCAGACGATGCTTTTCGAGATGATCCTGATTTTGGCATAGATCGCCACTTAAAGCCATTACCCATGTCGAAGACAGAGGAGGGTATTTGGCAAACAGATGTGAAAGTATCACCAGAACTGGCAAATTTCTCCCGCTTTGACCATATTCCTTATATGTTTAGGATTGTGAATGAAGGGGGAAGAATCGTTTATCGAACTGATTTGTACTCTCGCTGTCAAATTGGTAAAGGTAACATAAATCCTGATGGTAAACCTTTCTCTGGGAGATATACAGATAAACAGGGAAGACCTTTTTCAGGAAAATATCAAGATTTGGATGGTACTAAAGGCTGTTCTGTAGTTATCAATCCAGATACGGTGACTAAACATTTTCAGGAACCAGTCTGGCCAGAACAGGAATTTATTCCTGAAGAAGAGTTCTGGAGTAATGAGTTTTCACTCTCCCGTCCTGTGCCGCAGCGTGTGGAAGATTTAGTGATTTATGAACTCCATCTAGGGTCTTTAGGGTATTGTCAAAACAGACCAGGAAACTTTGAGGATGCGATCGCATTACTACCCTATTTAGTAGACCTGGGAGTTAACGCTGTCGAACTCCTACCGATGGCAGAATTTCGAGATGAAGTCAATTGGGGATACGAAACATCCCACTACTTTGCTCTTGAATATAGTGCTGGTGGTAGAGACCAACTGAAATATTTTGTCAGGGAATGCCATCGTCATGGAATTGCGGTGATTTTAGATGTGGTATACAACCACTTCAACCCCGATGGAGAACGGGCTGAATGGGCTTATGACTCGGACATTCCCGAACACAATATCTATCACTGGTATGAGGGCAACTCTACCGATTATTACTACCCAGACAGCAAACCTTTCCCTGAAGGTGGCTATCTTGATAATTTGTCTACGGGTTACGCACCTCGGTTCTATGAAGAGATGGTGCGGAAAATGTTCATTAGCAGTGCAGTAACTCTGATAGAAGAGTTTCATGTAGATGGGTTCAGGGTAGACCAAACAACTTCCATGCATTCGTACAACCAATTGCACGCTAATGGTCAAGCTGTCGGCAATGCCAATATTTTTGGTGCTAAATTCCTTCGAGAATGGACTCGGACAATGAAGTTAATCCAACCGAAGGCCATTCTGATCGCAGAAGATCACTCTGATTGGGAAAAAGTTACTCAATCACCTGATGTTGGGGGTTTAGGCTTTGATGCAGCTTGGTATGCCGACTTTTATCACCATTTAATTGGTGATGCTAAAGCAGGAACAGAATATGCCAAATTAATTCCTACTGCTGGATACGGTACAGACGAACCCCTAGCTATGGATAAATTTGCCGGGGCCTTGGGATGGTCTGGTCGTAACAAGGTTGTCTATCATGAATCTCATGATGAAGCAGGCAACGCTTATTATGAACAAGGAGGTTATAGAGTTGAATCTCGGCGCACTATTGTATCGGCTGCCAACTCAGCACCTTTAATTGGAGAAACTCGACGTTATGCCGAAGCCCGTTGCCGCTTTGCTTTCGGTATGTCTGTTTTGTCTGCGGGGACGCCAATGTTTTTGATGGGTGAGGAAATTGGCGCCCAAAAACCCTACAGATATAGCGATTTTATCAAGAACCGGGAGGATTTGTTAAGCGATCGCCACACCTCTGGTCAACGACTATTTCGATTTTACCAAGACCTGATTCAGCTGCGGCTCAGTCATGAAGAACTGCGCTCTCACTTGATTGATATTATCTATGTCCATAATGCCAACCGAGTCATTGCTTTTAGACGTTGGGATGTAACTGAAGAATTTTTAATTATAGCCAGTTTGAATAACCGCCCATTCTCTTCAGGCTACACCATTAACAATTCCCGAATCAAAGATGGTCAATGGCGGGAGATATTCAATAGTGATGCTGCGCTCTACGGAGGAGATAATATCGGCAACTTTGGCACTAATATTTCTGCAATTAACGGATATATTCATCCCATAGTCCCAGCAAACGGATTTGTTGTGTTCCAAAACAATTTAAACCCGCTTCAGCTTGGATAGATATCGCTTTGAGAATCAAGGACTGAGGGAAAATCACACCAGGGTAACTCAATTTGCAAGTATTTGTCTCCACAAAGTGTTTCTGGTTTAATGCGGGGTGACAGAGCTAAGGCTTGAGCTATACCCCATGCTGCTACTTCTTGACGCTCTGCCTGATTTAAGTTTTTAGCGATCGCTTGCAATGCCTTCATAGTTTCTGTTTGCCTCATAGCGACGGTAAGCATTGTGGCCTCAAAACACTTGCCCAGTTCTTCTTCATCCCACATTTTATAGGGAGATAGTGGAGCAACACGGTCAATCTCTCTCTCAATTATGTACGACTGTAAACGATCCAAAATCGTCGCAATCTCTGGCACAATTGGCATCAGCACGGGAGGGGGAGGAACTTGGGTTTTGCGGGAACCCAAGGGCAGAACACAGCCATGATTTAAAACAGAGCGCCACCTTGAAAGTGCTACTTCGACTTCATGACAAAAAAAATGCCGTTGTGCCCAACGCTCAAAGTCTATTGCTACATCCCGCCCCAATTGTTCAGCTAACTCTTGCATAGCTTGAGTGACAACTAGGCGTATAGGTTCACCACGCCTTTCCACAGGCCAAGTTTGTGTTATTTCGAGTCTTTTTTTCTCTAAAACCGCTTTTGCATAGATAGATGCCCAAACTTCTAAGTTTTCTACTAGAGCATCAGGTAAGCCGATGATGGCTACAAAAGGCTTTGCCCAAGGAAGTATAGGCAGAGATAATGCTTTCATCCACCTGAGACTTGGTGTATCATGCCAGAGATCATCGTAACTCATAACTTTTTGGGTGATTTTAGCTGTCTTAGCTTATGGGGTAATCAGTTTTAACAATCCTTCAATCTGCCTTTGATTTAAGCCTAATGCGGCTAGACTTGCTGTGATTTGCTTGGTATCTTGTCCACCAGAGGCATACCTTTGAGCGCCGTTGAAAGGGTTGAAAGGATTTAGGATCTTGAGAATCCCCCATAGAAGTGATAATCCTATACCCAGTCCTTCCATTGCTTTAATAACTTTGTCCATAAAGGAATTCGACTCTTTTGGTAGAGGTTTCTTTGGTGCGGGTCTAGTCATTGCCAACTCGGCATTACGTACATCTAGCGCCAAGTATGCTAGCTGTGCCATATTTGCACAATGATCATCGAAAAAATTTAATAAGTTCGGCATTGATTCTGTTCGGATTTTGTCGTAATAATCCTGATGCCCTTCCCATGTATTTGATCCCAGTTCTCTGGAGTGGCGAGTTTCATATAGGTTTTGACCTGTTCTACGGTCATTAAGCATCTCGCCATAGCGTTTTTCTAATTCACCATGACAGTCACCAATCAGTTCACCTAATCTCTGACAAAATTCTAAGAGAGCTTCGCCTCCCTTTGCTGCTGCTAGGTTCCCTTCAATTATCCATTGATTTACTTCTTCTGGCTTAATGCATCTACCATTGCGGTTCATTGCTAGCAAATCTGCTGCTGGATTTGATTTAGACATCCCTGTACTTTTATCTGTTTCGCACTTGCTGCATTTACCTTGCACAACATCACTAGACTGCTCCAGTTGTACATCGCTAATGCTATTTTGTAGAGATTTTTGTGTTGGGTATAAATCTGGGCGCGATTTATCCGCCTCTTGCTGATACATATCCCTAGGCTGACCTAGGGTAAGCTTCATCTGAATTCTTGGTGGCTTTGGTGGTGTCGGACGATGAGCAAATATTGCTCCATCAATGAAACTAGTACCAACTTGCTTTAATCTTTCAGCTTTAGCCTGTGCATCTAGTGTTTGCTCTTGTACTGGCTCGACTTCCTCCGTTTTAGGCTGAACCACAAAGCGACGGGGTGCGAAACGATTTGGCGCTGGTGTGTCAGAGGAATTTGAAGGATTTTTATAACTTCTGTGCTGTTTGCTATACATTTACTCCACCCTTTAAGTAAAAGCTCTGACAAACAGCCTTATATATACTTAATCTAATGTCAATTAGTTATCAGAAAAATCAATATTCTACGGAAGAAAAAAATTAAGCTATCCACACTCAAAACGCTTGTGGATAGACACTAATTATTCAACACTTTCAACAGACATCGCTTTGAGTTTGGATGTGAATGATTCGGCGCGATCGCTTTTTTGGGGGGTAAATTGCCCAATTGGCGGGTTATTTGCCGTTGCTGGCAAGGGTTCTAGCAGTTTATGGGGAAGGCGCTCGCTTTTTTGGGGGATAAATTGCCCAATTGGCGGATTATTCGCCTTTGCTGGCAACGGTTCTGGTTGTTCCTTCAGGGGCTGGCTGACTGGGAAAACAGCCCTTTGGCTAACAGCAGCAGCCAGCTGACGAGGTGCTGGTTCTGCCACAGCTTTTTCTGCCACAACGGTAAAAGAGGGAGATGTTAAAACGCTGCCCTCATCCCGACTGCGCCACCGCCCCTCTTCTTTGCCACTCGCCGGCTGTAGGGGTGTAGCCTTGGTTTGTCGGTAACTATTCTCAACCTTAGCAGGTGATAAGTGAGAATTTGTCAGTTGCTCAATCGGGGTGTGTTTTTGGCCTGGCGATAAAACTGGTGCAGCCGTTGCCGTTAAGGTTTCGGGGAACTGGTTGCAAATCAGGCGTTCAAATTCCATGTTGAAATGGTAAATCACCTGTCCGCGCCGCTGCCAAAAGTTTAATAATTGCTGTACTGATATTGCTTTATAACGACCTAGATAGAGTGCCTCAATCACTGCTAAATGTAGCCAATCGATTGGGTAGTCTACTCGCCATCGGTTAATTAACTCACTGGTGCTATGACCATTGAGATCAAAACTATAGTGAGCTAATAAGTTTGCTGCCAAGTCGGCAGAGGTGTTTGGGGCTGTTGTTAACATTGGGCTGTTAGTTCCAGGCAATAGGTATAAATTTTCGACCCATCGCATATAGCCTAGCGTTCTTTTGGCTACATGAGTTTATTCCCACGAGTTTCTTAGTTAATAGGCAGTGTTCTTCATTCTACTTGTCAACTGGTAATATGCAACACCACAATGTAGGGCGAGTTGATGGCTTTGGCGCGTCCGATGGCAACTAATGCCTGATAAACCATTGCTGCAACTTCGGCCCGTGTAGCTTCTCGCGTTGGCGCCAGCAGCTTTAGGTCGGGATAATTAACAATAATTGTTTGTTTGGTGGCAGTGGCTATGGCTGGCCGGGCATATTCGGGAATAGTATTGCGATCGCTATATGACAATAAAACTTCGTTATCGCTGGTAGATAGTCCCAGTCCATTGACTAAGGAAACAATTACCTGTAGCCGTTGCACGTTTTGTCCAGGGCGGAAGGTGCGATCGCTAAATCCGCTGACAAAACCACCGCTAGCAGCTATCTGGATGGCGCTAGCTGCCCAAAAATCTTTGGGTACGTCGGTAAATTCCGGCGCTGTCCGTTTGGGTGCAGGGTTAAAGGCAGCCGTCACTAAAGCCGCATATTGGCCGCGAGTCATCGGTTTATCTGGTTGGTAAGTGCCATCGGCAAAACCTTGAGTTAATTCCATACTCACTAAACCCCGGATAAATCCTTCGGCCCAATGTCCCACCAAGTCGCTGAATCCGGGAATATCAGCATCAGGATTGACAATATAGGGCGAGGCGATCGCTTTTTCTTTGCCGCTGGCGACTAATGCCTGATAAATTAATGCCGCCACCTCAGCGCGAGTGATATCCCGCATTGGTTCTATTTGGTCTATTTGCGGGTAATTCACCACTAGCAGTTTTTGGGTAGCAACGGCGATCGCATTGGTGGCATAACTGGGAATTTGGCCGCGGTCAGTGTAAACACTTAATACATTCGGATTGCCGCCGCTGTATTTTAACCCATTGACAACTGATACTAGAGCCTGAACCTTAGTCAAATTTTGCCCTGGTCGAAATGTCCCATCAGGAAAACCACTGGCAAAACCCATCTCAGCAGCACTCAAAATAGCTGAAGCTGCCCAAAAGTCCGGTTTAATATCCGTAAATTTACTCTGTTTATTACTGGCAGATAACTGAAAGGTTTTAGTAATCAAAGCCGCATATTGAGCGCGAGTAATTGGCGTTTCTGGTTGAAAAGTGCCATCTCCAAAGCCACTAATCAAGCCTTTATTTGCCAAAGCTGAGACAAAAGCCGCCGCCCAATGTCCATCCAAATCAGAAAAGCCAGAATTAACTCCTACTAAATTAGGTGTATCTGCTGTAGTGGCGATAAATTCTACTAGGCCCTTCACCTGGGTAGGATTCAACTGATTACCCACAGATATCAGCTTTTGTGATGATAAATTTTGTAAATCAAATTCCCCCTGTTCACGAAAAATATTGTCAGCAGGATCTTGGGCGTTACCTAAGTCAGGAACAGCATTTCCGTTCACCAACAGACCACCTTGGGTATTTTTGGTAATCAGATTTTGCCGCAATACTGGTTTAGCATCGCGAGAAAGCGCGATCGCCGTGCGGTTTGCTGATAGTTTGTTATTTGCTACCAAAGGAGCCGCAAAGTCACTAATAGCTATGCCCAAAGAGTTATTTTGAAAAACATTCCGCAGCACTTCCCCCTTGCTATTACGTGCCATAAATAACCCACTGGCAAGATTTTGCACAAACAGATTATCCACAATGGCAGGTTTGGCAGTGCCGGTCGTAAATATACCTTCCCGTCCACAGTTAGCCAAAGTATTATTAGCCAAAGTGGGTGCTGTCGATTCAATCCAGATACCAGTACCTTTGGCTGTAGAATTCGTCACCGTTACACCCAAAAGACTGGCATCGCCTAGCAACAGGATTGTGATATTTTGCACCCCAAAGCTAGGGCTTTGATACTCGCCACTCCCGGAAATCACAATCCCCTGACCTTTTTTTGCTTCGTTACCCACCACCAGCAACCCCGTAGGAATGACAAGGGGAAAAACCTCACCACTAGCAGCGCTGTAAGTTCCAGGTGCCAGTTGAATGATTCCCGGTGATTTGACAACTTTAAGGGCACGGCTAAGGCTTTTAAAGGCACTCAACCGGGAACCAGCATTGGCATCATTCCCTGTCACAGGGTTGACATAGAGTGTGGCAACGAGGGTAGAGTTCACCATTGATTCTTGAGAGTTAATTGCTTAACATACTTGTAACCGATTTTTTTCCAGTAGTATCCTCCTGGTAGAAAATATATCCGTCGCTACCCCTCGCTGTCGCTGGCTACACTTATATATAAATTATACAATTTTTATTTATATTTCTTAATAATCTGCCGACTCGTGCGATCGCCCCCAGTTATGAATTATGAATTATGAATTATAAATCCCTCACTGCATATAATCATGGGAATTGGCCGAGATAATTCTGAAATACTATGATGATTCACCCACTCCTGTATATTATGCTGGCGGTAAATACGCACCAGTTGATTAAACAATTCTTCACCTGTTATTCCATTGCGTCGCAGTATATTTAATTCCCGATTGACCACTTGAGTCAGAGAACTGCGAAACGCCTTTTCTAAAATATTTATTTGACTTTTTACTTCTTCGTCAACTATTATTTTAAATAACATTCTTAACTCACGTAAAATATATCGTTGTCCCTGAGTCAAGCGCTGGTTAAATTCTCTTTCTGCTTGACGATGTTTCACCTCTTCAGCAAATAGATTTTTCACACCCATAACCTGAGAGTTATGGTTTTGAGGAACTGTTATACTAGGAATAGTAGAATCAGCTTTAATTGCACCCAAAATGCGGGGAATGTCTCTAGAAACTATATTTCCCTTATTATCTAATAAAAACAATTGTTGATAACCCTTGATATCCGGTCGATTTGGGTCTGATGCTTCACAAAAAACAAAAGTACCCTGATGCTGTAATGAGAATTTAGCAGTGCGGATACCCTGGGGTAAATTAGCAATTCGCTCAAATTCTTCTGGATTATCTTTCTGTAATTTTCTGAGAATTTCCTCAGCTTCATTTAAATTCAAAAAATCCTCTTCGTCATTATCAAAGAGACTCAATTGTTTAGCTTCTTGCTCATAAATAGCATACATTGCTTCTTCATTTAATTGTTCACTACCATCAAGAATCGCTGCATCTTCACCGATAGTATCATGAATTTCCTGAATCCTATTTTTCAGCTTTTGCCTTAAACCTAAATTGCGTTCAATACCTAACTCAGGTAAAAAATTATATCCATAAATTATATCCTTTTCGCTGCCAATTCTATCAATTCTGCCAAAACGTTGAATTAATTTAACTGGGTTCCAGTGTAAATCATAATTTATAATTAAATCCCCATCTTGGAGATTTAACCCTTCTGCTAAAACATCGGTAGCAACAAGGGTATTTATTTCCGATTCCCCAGACTTAAATTTATATTCCCGATTAGCATTAGGTGCAAATCTTCCCACCAAACGAGATTTATTCTTATTGCTACCGCTATAAATTACCTCAATATCATCACATTTACCTTGGGGGTTTAAATTCTCATAAAGGTATCTAGCAGTATCAGCATATTGAGTAAAAATTAACCTTTTTTTATCCCTAAGAAGAGGTTTATTTAACCATTTAAGCAAAGTTTGTAATTTAGCATCTTTATCAGGCGTAATTGGCTCAACTAATGCTATAATCTTTTTAAAAATATTAATATCATGTGCGATATGCTGCTGTAACTTCTTTCCATCAAAGTCTGCTAAATCATATTTATCAGAAACTTGACGTAACCCATCAATCAAATCTTGCTCCTCCCCTGCGTTAACATCTTCCGATAGCAGAGTTTGCGCTTCTTCTCCTGCGGGAATAAAACCTTGAGATAGCGCATTGACAAATCTTTCATGGACTAACAATAATTTTTTAATAGTTTCTTGGAAAGCATAAACACTCGACTCAAAGCGTTTAAATAACAACACTCGCATCAGTCCGCGCAGATTAGAACCCGCACGCTGTAAAGTATTATAAGGTTCTTGCTTTTGTTTATCCTTTAAAACATAATTCCAAAGTCCATATCGCGCATAGCTAAGTTCATTAGTGGGTGGTTTGACTAATTGACGCTTGCGAGACTTACCCATGTATTGACGTAATTCCTGGTACAGTCCTTGGTATGTATCCTCAATACTGTACTCAATAGTTTCTAATTCTCGCTTCGGGAAAAAACGATGTTTACCACCGACAACCACATAAGCGCGTCGGGTTCCGTCGAGGTATTCTCGAAAGTTAGTTGAGTCTACATCTTTATGGGTTTGTGAGTCACGTCCATAAAAACGTAAGATATGGTTACGGGTGCGACGAATCAGAATATGCGAGAGTAATTCTGGTAATTTTTTCTCTCCTTTTTCGACTAACTGGAAATATTCCTTTAAGTTTGGGGGGTCTATCGGTAAATCTGTATTATCATCTTGGTGAAATAGCTTTAATTGGTGGTAAATATCCCAAGCACTTTTATTGCGGGGAGTTGCAGTTAGCAAGCAACAACGTTTACCAGCAGCTAAAAAAGTTTCTAAAACTTTATATCTTTGGGTATTGTGATTTCGCAAATTATGACTTTCGTCAATTAAAACAAAATCTCTATCCTTATATTTGAAATCTTCTAATAAAACCTTAAACCCGCTTTCCTCACCTTCTTTCAGCATTCCCATTGATAAAATGCGAGCATTTAGCTGGTAAACTTCATTATAACGTTCCCACATTTCTAGCAGCGGTGCGGGACAAATAATTAAAGGACGTGCGCGTTCTGTTTGTTCAAAACGTTTAACAATTGCAGCACCGATAAAGCTTTTACCTAGTCCGACAACATCAGAAACAAAAGCACCTCCATAGTCGCGGATATTTTGAACTGCGTTATTAACAGCAACTTTTTGAAACTCAGCTAATTGTTTAGTAATTTCGTCATCTTGTAAAATTAAATCTTTGGGGTTTATATCTTCTAATCTATCTTTGACTAAACTATAGAGAGTTTTCATATAAATATCATAAGGAGTGACTGGAGAAACAGCCCAAGATTGTTTCATTTCCCGCATTAAAGCTTCATTAAAATCTTCTGCTTCGTTCCAAAGTTCTTCAAACCAGTTAGTTAATTCTCTATGGTTATCGTTACCGTGAATGATGACGTTGAGTTCTGTATTATGGGAGATACCAGAAAGGGTAAGGTTGGAAGAACCAACTACAGCGATACCTTTCTCTGTCCGTTCTAATAATCTACCTTTAGCATCATATATAGTACCATAATCGAAAATATAGGCTTTAGCGTGTAATGTTCCTTTGGTGTAAACACGGACTTGCAGCCGTTTTTCTTCTATCATCTGCACGAGATTTTTAACTAATGTTTCAGCTTCGTCTGTCTGATCCATTAGTTCTATGCTAGAACGGATATTAGCTGCTGTATCTTGAGCCATCCGTTTTTCTTCGCTGCGTTTTGGGTAGGTTTGGGCTTCGATTTTATCGGCTATTAATTCTAATCTGCGATATCCTTGGGCTATTTGTTCGATAGTTTCGCGGTTGCTGGTGTTTCCAATTAATAAGCGGAGTTGTTTAATATTGGTGAGGGGTTTAGCTATAGCGGTGAAACCGGAAAGAAAGAAGTAACCAACTGCAAATTTTGCAGATTCTGTAGTGTCGAGTATGCGGTTTATTTGGTCTACTAATTTTTGATTTCGGTTGTCTATTATGTCGTGTGTGGGCATAGTTTTTAATTGTTTAATCAAATTTAGAACTTACGCATTAACAATAAACAGCAAATATCGGGTATGGTTTGTGTCGTTAAAAGTCTTAATAAGGTGCGTTAGGGAACGCACCCTACAGTTAATCTTCTGATATATCACAAAATTAAGAAGCTGGGTTAAGAAACACATTTTACAGGTAGGATGCGTCCCCTGACGCATCACAAATTTAACAAATAGCTCTCATTACGGTTCATTTAAGGAGCTAAACTCAAAAGGTGCGTTAGGGAACGCACCCTACAGATAATCTTCTCATATCTCACAAAATTAAGAAGGTGGGTTAAGAAACAAATTTTACAGGTAGGATGCGTCCCCTGACGCATCACAAAGTTAGCAAATAGCTCTCATTACAATTCATTTAAGGAGCTAAACTCAGTATATATACAGGTTGGCTTGAGGAACGAAACCCAACATTTGATACTGAATATATATGATGAATTGTTGGCTAGAATCTGAAACCCCACCTACAATATTAATTATCAATTATCAGAGTCCATACAGGGTTGCGACTCTTTCATCTATTTCTTTTTCCCATTGTTCACAGTTAACACCTTTTGCGTCTAGGCATTTTTGAACTAATTTAGTTATTGTTTCTCGTTCTTTTATTGATGCGTTGGGAATGGGAATTTTTTCAACGTAAAATGATTTAAGTCGAATGCGTCCACCTTTATCCGCGTCACCAAGTACAGCACACTGTTCTACTACATAAGACCAGACTGTATTAGAATTTAATAATCCAAGAAGATACAAGTCATCAACAGCGATACAACTAGCAGTTGCATCGAGATAATAACCTGTTTTGTCCAAGGTAAATCTCGCAGATTTACCAATATCAGGAAAGACAATTTTATTTTTTTGAAATTCTTGAAAAAAGGAAATATTGTCTTGAATTTCATACCATTGGTAAGAGCCTGATTTACGGCCTTGCCATTTATCTAATGATGAACAATTTCGCGGTTTTGGTTCTAGTAGCGGACGTAATTGAGTAAGATATTGTTTAACCGCAGGATAAGCGTTTATATTAAGACCCCGCTTAGTAAATATAACCCATTTATTTTGGTAATTTATTTGCCATTTACGAACATTATCACCAACAACTAGAGCCTTGATAATTTCTGCGCTTTTAGGGTCTTTATCAATCAATTCGGCTCTTGTTAATGCGTCAATGTAAAAGGCTTTATTAAAACCAGTAACTATACCTCGATAAATCTGACCTTTGACATATTCACCTAAGGGAATACCTGCTGCTTCCATTTTTTGCAAACGGTTAGCAGAAGATGTATGTGTTAGTACCCAATTCGCATCCTTGATAGCTGTATGTGGTAAACTTTGACCCTTATCTCGAATAATTTCTGAAACATCAGGATAAGGAGGTTCTAAAGATTTAACTTGAGTAAAAATAGTTGAGTTACTTCCTAGTTTTCCATTCTGACAAATAAAAATCATCGGGAAAGTAGCAGCACTTGCAAATACAGGTAACTCACCAAAATCTGTAATACTGTAAACTTGACAAGTTTCAGCAATATACTTTCTCAGCTTTTCCCCATACTTTGCACGAAACCATTTATTAGGAGTAATAAACGTTAACATTCCTCCATCGCGTAACAGTTGCAAAGCACGCGCGTAAAAGAAACAATATAAATCAGATGTTCCTGTATAAACAGAAGCATAAATTTTTTGCAATGCAGGTTTTAAATGTTTAATTAATTCCTGTCTAACATAAGGAGGGTTGGCTACAATAATATCAAAACCACCATCTGCAAATACTTCTGCAAACTCTACACCCCAATCAAAACCAGCTTGTGCTGTGGGAGTTCCATAGGTTATCAACCTAACTTCTTTTTTTAAATTATCAATTTCTTTTTCTAAATTCTCCTTTTTACCTCCTTCCGAAGTTCGCAAATATTCGGCTTTTTTCTGACGATATTGATTTATTACCTCACTCCTAATCATTCCTGTGGTTGCTGGACTAGGTGCTGTTAAACTATCACCAATTTCAATTTTATATTTCAGGTTGGGTAAGGGTTCGGGTTTATCACCTTCGTAGTCTACAGCTAGAGATAACCACAACCGCAACCTAGCAATATTTACCGCAAATACATCAATATCTACACCATAAAGGTTGTTTTGGATAATTTCTAACTTGCTTTCATAAATGCTTTTAAAGGGAATTTCATTGTTAGCAGCAATTAAACTCTGATGTAAATCTAGCAATTCGTGCAGCATTCCTAATAAATATGCTCCACTTCCGCAAGCTAAATCACAACATTTGACTTTATGCAATGCGTCTAAAATCACTTCTGGATTATTTAAATTAGATGCGTCATGTTCATCAACAAATTCATCTATGCTTTTACTATTCTCCTTTTGATTAATTATGAATCCTGAGTTATCAATTATGAATTTTTCCAAGTAGCCTTTAATGGCTTCACGACACATAAAAGAAACTATCGGTTTAGGTGTGTAATAACTTCCCGATTCATGTCTACCTGTAACTAATTCTTCAAATATTTTACCCAACATTTCTGGGTCAACTGCGACATCTACATCGAAGGGTGTGCTTTCGGTAACGGTAAATGCAAAGCGTTGAAATAAATCATGCAAAATGCTATCTATGCAATTATCAGGAATGATTATTTGAGGATTTTTATCATCGTTGTCTTCCTCAAATAAGCCACCATTCAGGTAGGGTACAGTACCTATTAATTCTTTGAGAAAACCACCATTGTTGATGCCAATAATATCATGTTGCTGGGGGTTATTTAAACATCTAAAAAAAAGATGTGCAAGTCTGTCTCTATAAAAGTTTTTGTTTGATGTGTCTTTGTCGTCTTGGTAATCTTTCCATAAGGCTGAGAGATAATCTCTATTACCTTTAAAATCTAACCAGCCTTTTTTTTGAATAAAGGCAATAAACATGATGCGGTTAAAAAGCTTTTGGGTGAATAACCGCTTTTGTTCGTTGTCTTGAATTCCTGTAATTAATGCTTCAACTTTTTTAAAGGTTTTTCGATATTCCCTAAAAAATTCTTGGGTGACTTTCTCGACATCAAAGGCTTCATCATGGAGTGTTTGAATGTCTAAGGTTGATGCATTGGGATGATTTTCTAAATCTAATTTACTTAATCTTTCTGTCGCTGTGCGTAATGGTTCTCCTTCTCCAACTGTTATCCGTCGAAATAGCCTTTGTTTTTTAGGTGTTTTGTCGTATTTGACGTTGATAAAATGCCAGCGGGATTGTGATTTGTTAGAAAATACAAATAGTGTATAAGGATGTTCTTTGAGTAATGCATTAACTATAATTCTTTCACTTTGTCTTGATAAAGCTTCTGATTTTAGATGGGTGTAAATAATATGAAAATCGTTATCTATTCCCCCAGAAGCCAATAACAATGGGTCTTCTGTCAGTTGATTAGCAACTGCTTTATTTAGTGTCCGACGCGAAAGATGTTGGTTGACTCTTTCGTAGTTCAGTTGACTCCAAAACATTTTTTTGAGTGTATCAATGTTTCTCAGACTTTGGAGTGATTTTGAGACAGAATCTTGTAGTTGTGATGTTGACATAAGCACACCCATAACGGTAGAGGAATTCATGCTGTTCGGTTAGCGTGTTCATTGAATATCGCCCCCAAACCCACTTAAAAGAGGGGGGGTACATTCTCTATTTGCACTCCTATTAGAAAGTGAAAATGTATTGCTGAGAGGAAGCAGCAGACTTGATTGTTTAGTAATTATTTTCGCTTTTAGTAGAATAAGTGTACTGATAATACTTAGTCAATTGATACGTTTGTATTGCTAGATTTCCTGAATAGATTATTTGGCAAATGCCTAAATATCTAAGTGATCTTTTATGTTTTATTGGTATGAATTACGGTGCTTTATTAATAAAATCACGGGGAAATTACCTTTTTGGAATTTCTCTCGCTAGAGAAAAATATGAAATTCTTAATTAATAAGAATTTTGTCAATTGTGGAGAAATATAATTTAATTTATCGGTTGAAATCTAAAGTTTCTCTATTAGACATCTGGTGGTAAACAATGTAAAGACGTTGCATGCAAGGTCTCTATAAGGGTTTTGGATAATGCATATTTAATTGTCGAAGAGACGCATGGATAATTTTATGAAGGTGCGTTCCCTAACGCACCCTACTTGGAAGGGGTCGCAGGAATGGGAGGTGGTGTGAGAAAGCTAACATGGTAGCCGCAAGACAAGAATGTGGAGAAAATGCCACTATTGTGGATATTAAATTGCGATCGCTAGCAGACCGATGATTGAAGTTGAACATTTAAGTAAAATATACGGTTCTACCCCAGCGATAAATGATGTCACTTTTAGGGTTGAACCAGGGGAAATATTAGGGTTTTTGGGGCCGAATGGCGCTGGCAAAACTACAACCATGCGAATTTTAGCCGGCTATTTACCAGCGTCCAGCGGTACAGCCCGAATTGCCGGCTATGATGTCCATGATAATTCCCTCTCTGTGCGCCAGAGAATCGGCTATTTACCGGAAACACCGCCGTTATACCCCGAAATGACAGTTGAGGGATTTTTGGACTTTGTCGCGCGAATTAAGGGAGTACCCGCAGGCGATCGCCCCAACAAGGTCAAAGCAGCGATGGAACGCTGCAATTTACAAGACAAACGCCGGGTAATTATTCGCAAACTGTCTAAAGGATATCGTCAAAGAGTTGGCATCGCCCAAGCGATCGTTCATGATCCACCCGCGATCATTTTAGATGAACCCACCGTCGGACTTGATCCCCGGCAAATCATCGAGGTGCGGAATTTAATTAAAAGCCTTGCAGGGACGCACACCATTATTCTGTCTACCCACATTCTGCCAGAAGTGAGCATGACTTGCAGCCGTGTCGCCATCATTAATCGTGGTCAAATAGTCGCGACTAATACCCCAGAAAACCTGATGGCGCAGTTGTCAGGGGGTTCAGGATATGAGTTAGAGATAGTGGGAGAAGCGGCTTTAGCAAAACAAGTATTGCAAAATATCTCCGGTGTCAGTCTGGTAGAATCAATGCCGACGGCGCTCATGCATAGTTCCCCCCAAGATAACCGCGCCTATCTGCGGGTAATATCGCAACCGGGAAAAGAACCAGGACGGGATATTGCTACAGCCTTGATGCGTGCAGGATTTAGTTTAAATGAAATGCGGCGAGTCAGCGCTACTCTGGAAGATGTGTTTTTGCAATTGACTACGGAAGAAAAGAACTTGCAGACTGAAGTAGACTCAGCAGCAGCCATAGAAGGAGAAACCCCATAAATGGGTATAGTACTGGGTAATATTATTGCCATTTATCGCCGAGAGTTACAGAGTTATTTTGTTTCACCTTTGGCTTATGCGATCGCAGGCGCGTTTTGGTTCATCGCAGGGTTATTCCTAGTCATGATTTTGCTAGGCCCAGATGGGATTTTGCCAGCAGTCGCCGACATAGATTTACAAGGGCAACAATTAGGAGTACCAATACCGCCGATAGATGTACCTTACGAATTTGTGCGGGCATTTTTAGACCGGATGGGGTGGCTGTTGTTGTTCGTGCTGCCAATTCTCTCGATGGGACTTTACGCCGAAGAACGCAAGCGGGGCACTTTGGAACTTTTAGCCACGTCACCAGTCACCAATTGGGCAGTAGCGGTGGGTAAGTTATTAGGAGTGCTAACGTTTTTTATCACTATGCTGATGCCGATGCTAGTCTTGGAAGCGATCGCCATCAACGGCTCAAATCCACCAATGTCACCCACAATTCCCTTACTGGGTCATTTGGGCTTAATCTTGCTAGCAGCGGCAATATTGTCCTTGGGAATGTTTATTTCCTCATTAACAGACAGCACAATTTTGTCTGCTGTCCTCACCTTTGCCGTAATTTTATTGCTATTATTCGTTGATTTGATCGCCAAAACTATCCCCGGCCCCCTGGGTGAAGCCTTGGGTCATTTGTCGTTACTCAAACACTACAACATCTTAGTTCAAGGCATTTTCGACACCAGCGCCTTGCTTTTATTTGCCAGTTACATTGTTTTGGGCATCTTTCTCACCGCCCAATCAATAGATGCCCTACGCTTCCAACGTAATTAGTTATTAGTCATTAGTTAGTAGTCATTAGCAAAGACAATTGACCAATGACCAATGACCAATGACCAATGACCAATGACCAATGACCAATGACCAATGACCAATGACTAATTTCGCAAAAAAGCAATTTTGGACATTTCTGTTTTGGCTGGGCCCCTTCTGTGTTGTTGTCGGCTTAACAGCTGGGTTAATCTCGGAAACCTGGGGACGAATCCCCTTAGCATTTCTAATTACGGGCATTGTCATCTGTGGGTTGTGGATAGTCTGGCAAACCCAGCAGAGTAAATGGTGGAGGAGTCGTTCTACCCAAGCCGGGACTAATGCCCTAATAGCAACTATCGCCGTCTTGGTAATTTTGGGATTAATTAACTTTTTGGGTACTCGCTACCACCTGCGAAGAGATTTAACAGAAACCCAGTTGTTTACCCTTGCCCCTCAATCACGGGAATTGGTGCGGACTTTGCCACAGCCAGTTAAGGTGTGGATATTCGACACAACTCAAAATCCCCAAGACCGAGAATTACTAGAAAATTATCAGCGGCAAAGTTCAAAGTTTACCTTTGAGTACATTAATCCCCAAGCAAAACCAGGACTAGCAGAAAAATTTGCCGTCAAAGAACCTGGTGAAGTTTACCTAGAATCTGGGGATAAACGGCAATTAGTAGATGTATTAAATCAGAATGTACGCCTCACAGAAATTAGATTAACTAATCGCCTGCAACAAATCATCAGTCCAACTACTGTTAAAGTTTATTTCCTCCAAGGTCACGGCGAACACCAACTATCAGCCGGCAAAGAGGCAGTCTCACAAGCGGTTCAGGCATTAGGTGACAAAAACTTCACAACCTCACCGCTGAATTTAGCAGACAATGCCAAAATTCCGGAAGATGCCACTGTCTTGATCGTAGCTGGACCCACGCGATCGCTATTTGAGGGTGAAGTCAAAGCCTTACAAGATTATCTCAATCGTGGCGGTAACTTACTGCTGATGATAGATCCCAAAACCGATCCTAAAATTGACAACCTGCTAAAAGAGTGGGGAGTGCGCCTAGATAATCGTTTAGCAATTGATGTCTCTGGAGAAAGCCTAGGACTTGGCCCTGCTGCCCCCTTAGTGACAGAATACGGACAACATCCAATCACCAAAGATTTTGGTAACGGCATTTCTTTTTACCCTGTTGCCCGACCTCTGGAAATTACCCCAGTGGCTGGTGTTGAGTCAACTCCCCTACTGCGAACCAAACCCTATCCCAACAGTTGGGCAGAAAGCGACCAACAAAACGAAAAGTTAGAGTTTAACGAAGGTAAAGACCTCAAAGGGCCTCTGACTTTGGGCATGGCGTTTAAAAGAAAACTAACAGCCAAATCTAGCCCGACACCAACAACATCACCAACACCTCAAAGTCAACCTAGCCCGACACCAACAACATCACCAACACCTCAAAGTCAACCTAGCCCGACGCCAACAACATCACCAACACCTCAAAGTCAACCTAGCCCGACGCCAACAACATCACCAACACCTCAAAGTCAACCTAGCCCGACGCCAACAACATCACCAACACCTCAAAGTCAACCTAGCCCGACGCCAACAACATCACCAACACCTCAAAGTCAACCTAGCCCGACGCCAACAACATCACCAACACCTCAAAGTCAACCTAGCCCGACACCAACAACATCGCCAACACCTCAAAGTCAACCTAGCCCGACACCAACAAATCAAGCCGAACCCAAACCCGCACCCACTCCCACCGAATCAAGATTGGTAGTGTTAGGAAATTCAGATTTTGCTACCGATGGCTTATTTCAGCAGCAACTAAATGGAGATGTCTTCCTCAACTCCGTTACTTGGCTGAGTCAGCAAGATCAGCAACCCCTTTCGATTCGCCCCAAAGAACCGAAAAATCGTCGCATCACCCTGTCAACTAACCAAGCTAATCTTTTAATCTTGTCTTCTCTGTTGGTTTTACCCCTAGTTGGTTTAGTCACCGCAGCTATTATCTGGTGGCGACGACGTTAATACACAAGAGTACAAAAGTCAATTTTAGGAAAATGGAACCACAGATAAACCACGAGATTTACACAGATAATTCAGGGTATTATTTGGTGGCGACGACGTTAATTATTAGCTGTTGATAACTGATAACTGACTAAACATGAAATTGCCGCGAACCACTTTAATTTTGATACTACTAGCCCTAGCTTTAGGTGGGTTTGTTTACTTCCATGAAATTCAAGGTGCGACTCAACAAGCAGAAAATCAGGATAAACAGCCGCAACTTTTCGCTTTTACCGCCGATGATGTCCAGTCTTTGACAGTAAAAAATCAAAATTACGCCTTGAATCTAGAACGCAACAATCAATCTGAGAAGCCCAAGTGGTTAATCAAATCTCCAATATCGGCACCAGCAAATGATGCTATTGTCTCTTATTTGCTGGATTTGTTGGTCAAAGGTAATAACAATAACACTTTATCAACCTCCGACAACCAACTGGGAGAATTTGGTTTAGATCAACCCCAGGCAACTATCAGCATCAACCTAAAAAATCAGCAACGTCATCAGTTGATTTTAGGTAGACCCGATTATAACAAGCGTTTCTTGTATGCTCAAGTTGACCCTGCTGCTAAACCAAATGGAAATATCAATTTGCTGTTGGTTTCTACAGATTTTGGCAATGCAGTTAACCGAGAGCTATCAGAGTGGAAACAACCCGAAATTAACATTGAGCCAAAACCTACACCCATCAGTCCCCAACCAACTCCGACAACCAGCAAATAAGTAATTATTAATTATTGCCATATTTTCATGAAAAATTCAAAAGCAACTTTGCTAATTTCCTGTCCTGACCAGCGGGGATTGGTGGCGAAATTTGCCAATTTCATCTATTCTAATGGTGGTAATATCATCCATGCAGATCAGCATACAGATTTTGCCGCTGGGTTATTTCTCACCCGCATAGAATGGCAGTTAGATGGATTTAATTTGCCCAGAGATTTGATTAGCCCAGCATTTAATTCTATTGGTCAACCTTTAGGGGCTAAGTGGGAACTGCACTTTTCTGATACCGTGCCTCGCATTGCTATTTGGGTTAGTCGGCAAGACCATTGTTTATTTGATTTGATCTGGCGACAACGGGCTAAAGAGTTTACTGCTGAAATTCCCTTAATTATTAGCAATCATCCTGATTTAAAAGTGGTAGCAGATCAATTTGGAATTGACTTTCAACATATTCCCATTACTAAGGACAATAAACAAGAACAAGAAGCTAAACAACTAGAATTACTGCGGCATTACAAGATTGATTTAGTTGTTTTAGCAAAATATATGCAAATTGTCAGTGCAGACTTTATTAGCCAGTTTCCGCTAATTATCAATATTCATCACTCATTTTTACCAGCTTTTATCGGTGCAAACCCTTACCACCGAGCTTTTGAACGTGGTGTAAAAATTATTGGGGCAACGGCTCATTATGCTACTGCCGATTTAGATGCCGGGCCAATTATTGAGCAGGATGTGGTGCGGGTAAGTCACCGTGATGAAGTGGACGATTTGGTGAGAAAGGGGAAGGATTTGGAAAGAGTGGTGTTAGCCAGAGCAGTGCGATCGCATTTACAAAATCGCGTGTTAGTTTATGGAAATAGGACAGTAGTATTTGAGTGATTTAGAATAAACATCGATTGTAGGGTGCGTCAGACTCGATAAATCTGGCAAATAAACAGATTTTTGACATCTGACGCACCCTACAAAGCCGTGCCAGTTGCGTAAGTCCTGTTAGTATCTGTGCAACTGTAGAGCAGAGCATCCGTTTACTTTGATGGCTTGTGACAACGTGGCTTAAATTTAATCGCTCTTGTAGTCAGGCACAATAATTTCTACGTCTCGCAATTTACGCCAGCTATACCCAGCTAAACCAAGAAGTACACCCAATAAAGAGAATAAACTATATTGAAGTACTATCCCTGAACTAGAACTAGTACCGAATAAGCCGCCAAATATAGGTGATAGGCTACCTCCAGCCATCATCGCCGGTCGGAAAAAATTATCAGCTAGCGGCCCGGAGACCGCCAGTCCTATCGGCGAAGCTATCAAAGTCAGCAGATAGCGAGTAGTAAATACCCGTCCTTGTACATTCGGTGGTACTTTAGACAGCCAAATAACTTGATTAGAACTAGCTATCAATGGCCAAAAAACAGTTGCCAAAAAGCCGATAATCATCCAAAGTGCAGGCAGATTGACTAAGGTAAATACTACCATCAGGCCATAGTAGAATATTGTACCTAGCAATAAACCATCAATGCGGCGCTTAAATCCACCCCAAACGCTCAATAACACAGCGCCAACTAGACCACCTAAACCAATAGCAGACTGCACACTAGCAAACACGCCGGCATCATTATTACTCCGAGCCAAAATAAAAGACGAATGTATTCCTAGAAGAATGGAATCAACTGAGTGAAAAATTACTAGAAACAGTAGGAGAGCTAGTAAACCTGGATTTTGGATAATGTAGCGACACCCAAAAGTTATATCTTGCCAAATTTTTGCGTCTTTTTGTTCAACTTCACTAACTAGAGGTTGGGGTATATGCACTAAGCAAATGGTGCAGAGTGCAATGATAAATGTGACAATATCAATCGTCAGGATACCTTGCAAGCCCATTACATAATAAATTGCGCCAGCCAAACCTGGTGCTATGATATTTGAAGCAAACCCCCCGATATGTTCAGTCATCACAACAGCTCGCGTGTAATGCTGTTTTGGTACAAGGGTAGAGATAGAAGTTGAAAAAGCAAAATACTGGAAATGACGAAAAGGCCCAATAATCAGCGCAATGACGTAGATGTGCCAAACTTCCAGATGATTCGCTAAAAAGATTAATAGGATAGCAATCGTCGAGATACCAGTTACCGTATCTCCTATAATCATTAACATCTGGCGATTCCATCTATCAACAAATACGCCGATAAATAGAGCAGTGAATAACTTTGGTATTTGATTAAAGAAAAGAATTAAAGATAAAGAAGTAGCTTGTCCAGTAACATCCCATGCCCAAATAGTAATTGCAAAATAAGTCATTTCTGAGCCAATAGCTGACAACAACTGACTTGCCCAGATGAGAGTAAAAGTGCGGAAATTAGTCTGTTCTATATCTTCTTTTTTCAAATTACTTCTCCTACTAAAGTGGCAGAGAATGCCACTTTAGGTATTTTCCTCTTTCGATTAAACTTTTGTATTAGGCACTGTTAGCCATATTTTTATTAAAAGCTGGATGTTGTTCCCAAAATTCACATATTTTATGTGTATAAACCCACATATTAACATTAATAGAAGTTGTAATTGAAAATGCTTGATGCCACCAAAAAGCAGGAATAAAAAGTATATCCCCCTGATTAAGCACAGCTTTTAATCCAATAAGTTCATCAAATAAAGGAAATTTGGCTAAGTCTGGTTGCTGGGAATTAATAGGACTTGACCATAGTCCATCATTAATCTTTTCAACATATAGTTTTTTATATTCTTCAGGGGCAAATAGTAAAAATATTTTTTCTCCAAAAATCTGTGCATTAAAATTATGGTAGTCATCATTATGTATAGTTGATTTTTGGTTAGCTCCTCCAATCCAAAGACGTAAGTCATAACCGCTATTTTCAGGAAAGTAATTAGGAAACTCGAAATCTGGTCTAACCTGATCAAGATATGGTTTAGCCAAAGGAGAATCAAAGGGAATGTTACCTAGATATAAGCGTTTTTTACCCTCTATTGGTTCAGACAAAATACTGTCTATATAATCAGCAATAGTAATTACTTTTTTTTCTCCTAATCCCCCAAAAAAAACATCTATTTCATCGTCACTTGCTCTTAAAGGAGCAATTACATCTCCAAACATAGCTTTAAATGTTTCAGGTTTCCAATGGAAATATGCTTTCCATTCATTTGCGACACCAGAAATAATTACTGGCTTGTCTTGCTTGACAAACTCATTTTGAAATTCGGCAACTGATGGATTATCAATGCGTTCAATAGGTTGAAGATTCATATCTAGTTCCTTGGATGAAAAATATCGTTATTTTTTGGCGATACAAGATAGATGGGATAAGTCAAAATCAGATTTTCCACTAACTATTTTCATCCTCTTTAAAACTTCTATAATGTCGTGAGTAAGTTCTGTAAACTTGTCCATTGCTAGTAGTGGATAAGCTGAGATTATGAGATTTTCTTGCACATGGTTTGGAGCTTTCATTCCAACAAGAGCAGTGAGAAGACCAGGGACGCTACGTGTATATTGAAGTGCGCGTTGACAATCAGTTTTGAAGTTTTCGTCGAAGCCGATAGAAATTGTGTCTGGTATCTGACCATTAACTTGTGCTTGGCAAAGGGAAGCACTAGCTATGGAAGTTAAACCCAAACGATAAGCTGCTTCTAATAATGGAATTTGTTCTCCTTGGACGTTCTGATTTGGTAAGAGCAATGCTTCTAGCATAGACATATTATAGGGAAATTCAATAAATCTAAAACTATCAACTTTATTTCTAGCTACTTCCCTAGCAATAGATTTTATTCGTGCTAAATTCAAATATTTATCAGAATTAGCAGGTACACGCAAACCGTCCCAAGTTGCTAAACCATAAGCGGCAATTTTACCGCTATCTACTGCTTCTTCCATTACCTCAAAAGCATCTCGCAATCTTTCATACAATATACTAGGGTCAATTTCAGAAAGTTGAACTTCTGGATTGTGAATATAATAGATATCAATTGTTTGTACACCCAAATTCTCTAAACTCAAGTCAATTTGCTCGCGCAAGTATTCGGGATGTATACAATGACAATTTTCAATGAAGTCTTTTTCATTGATGGTGAAACTGTTGGAATTTATATAATGTTGACGAAACCAATCTACATATTCTGGGTTTTCATGGGTGAGAAAACCACCTTTAGTACAGATAATTAATTCATCCCTTGATACTTCAGCAGACTGCACAAGATATCTGATGGCATTTCCTACGCAACGTTCTGCTTGCTGATTGCGATAGCCAATAGCGGTATCAATTAAATTAACACCGCGTCGAACTGATTCAATGATTGCTTGATTAACAAGATCATCTGTTTGCTCATCAGATACACCAAGATAGGTTCCAATACCAATAGAACTGGCAATCAATTCGCTAGATGCTCGAAAATGATCTGGTGAACAATGATTTGCATGTTTTTTCTGGTAACGCTGTGTCCCTTCTAGAGTAGCTCTGCCTGGTATTGTCATGTTCATTTTTAGCTGTACCAAAAATTTGAGTTTTGAAATTATAATCGAGATTTGTATAGTCTTAAATTCTGTCTAATGTGCTGAATTTAGAACTAGACTTTACTTTTTGTCTGCGATGAATTAAGAAGGCCAATTTTAATTAAGTATGAAATATAGATATTAAACAATTCATGGTCTACAGGTGGACAAACTATAGATGTCCCTGAAAGTAGATCAAGAGTATTTTGACAATCGAATTTTAGTAATTGGGTTTGAGAAGTTGTGGCTGTAGATTCTTGTGTAGACAAAAGTGGTACAAGCGAATACAAGGGATGGTTGGGAAAATTTTCAGCAATTTTTGCTAGTTCTTGTCGCCATTGATCAATAGGAATCTGTTGCAGTGAATAGCCAAAGGAACGAATGACATTGAATAGGGTTCTTAATTCAAGAGGCTGAGAATTAAGCAAGTGAAAAGCTTTACCAGAAGATTGTTTTTGGCTAGATAAATAAACAATAGCTTTGCTGATATAATCTACAGGAGCTAAATTTTCTAAATATTTTTCATCAGGTACACTTCCCAATTGAATGCACCCAATGAGTAATTTGTAGAAAAAATCATTAGGATTAAATGCACCCGTTTTGCTATGTCCAGATATACGTCCTGGTCTATAGATAGAAACTGGCAAGCCACGCTTACGGGCAATATTCACTAACTTTTCTGCCACCCATTTACTTTGAGTATAGCCATCTTTTGGTACAGGATAATCATCAAGGCTAGACTGTTCTCGAATCAATTGCCTTCCAGTCCCCACGGGTGCAGAAAAGACGCTAATAGTAGAAATGAAATGTACTGGCTTGATTTTGACTTGGCTGGCTAATCTCAAAACTTCCTGGGTTCCCAGTACATTAGCAGCTTTGAGTGTGGAGTAGGGAGAAGCATGATGCACCCATGCACCATTGTGATAGATAACATCAAGTTTCTTGGCTAGGGCTGTAAATTGTGTTTGGGAAAGACCTAAAAGTGGCTGAGATAAATCTCCTAAAACTGGGATAATTCTAGAACTTTGCGATTCATTCCCAATTAAGTAAGATTCTAAACTGCGCCGAATTTTCTGCTTACCTTCCTCAGCATTAGCTGCACGTACTAAGCAATAAATATCTGCTTGAGTTTGTTGGAGAAGTTCGTCCAGTAAAAAAGCGCCTAAGAACCCTGTTGCACCTGTAAGAAAGATACAGGCTGGTTCAGTTATGTAGTCAATAGGTTTGCCGTCAGCAGTTATTGCTGGATCAAGAACAGCCTCAGCTTCGAGATTCAAAGTAGGATTAGCCGTAGTAACTGTTGATGATTGTGCTTGATGGGCTATTTCCAGTTTTGCTGCGAGGGTTTCTACCGTAGGTGCTTCAAACAAAGTCTGTAGTGGCAAATTTACTTGGAAAGCGGCTCGGATACGAGAAAATAACTGTACTATCAGTAAAGAATGTCCACCTAAATCGAAAAAGTTGTCATCAATGCTAATTTGTTGGATGTTGAGAATTTCACTCCAGATAGCAACTAATTGTTTCTCCAAGAGGGTACAAGGTAGTTTAAGGACTTTTTCTGGTTTGATTTTCGCTATTTCGTCAGGTGCTGGCAAATCTTTGCGGTTAACTTTGCCGTTTGGTGTTAGTGGTAGACTTTCCAAGAACACAAAAGTGTTAGGAACCATATAATACGGCAGTTTCTGCTTAAGGAAATCCCGCAATTCATTAACTGTGGGTGTATTGAGAGAACGAGCCACTACATAGGCTACAAGAGAATCTTGATTAGCGATCGCCACTGCTTGTAGCACATCTTGGTGTTTTGCTAGCGCTGCCTCGATTTCTAAGAGTTCAATGCGGAAACCGCGAATCTTCACCTGATGGTCAAGCCGTCCGAGATATTCAATCTGGCGATCGCTTAAGTAGCGGACTAAATCACCAGTCTTATAAAGCTTTTGTGCGCTCTCGATTGTGAAAGGATTATCTATGAACCGTTGAGCAGTTAATTCGGGTCGATGCCAATAACCACGGGCTATCCCAGCACCACCAATGTACAGTTCACCCGGAACCCCAATTGGTGTTGGCTGCAACTGGCTATCTAAAATATATACCTGAGTATTGGCGATCGCGCGACCAATCGAAACAGGCTGATCACCATACTCTACTTGATGCACTGTAGACCAGATTGTTGTTTCTGTTGGGCCATACAAATTCCACAAACTATGACACTGCTGTAACAACTGATTGGCTAATTGACGTGGTAACGCTTCACCACCGCAAAGTATCTTGAGTTGCTTGTTAGAGAGCCAACCGACTGCCAGCAGCATTCGCCAAGTAGCTGGCGTTGCTTGCATGACTGTTGCTTGAGAATTCGCCAGCAATGCTGATAGTTGCACACCATCGCTCACAACTTCTCGGCTAGCTATCACGACACGCCCACCAATTATTAATGGTAAAAATATTTCTAAGGCGGCAATATCAAATGCCAGCGTAGTAACTGCTAGCAGTACATCCTGTTGTTGTATTCCTACAGATTGCTGCATCGCATTTAAGAAGTTGGCAACGTTGCCATGAGCTATTTCTACTCCCTTGGGGTTGCCTGTCGAACCTGAGGTGTAAATGACATAAGCCAGGTTGTCGGCGTTGGCAGCAGTTACGAGGTTTTCTTGACTTTGTTGTGTAATCTTTTCCCAGTCTGAATCCAGACACATCACTTGTGCTGCTTCGTTGAACAGTTGTAATTTCAGTTTCTGTTGGGTAAGCAGCAATGGCGCTTGCACATCCTGCTTGATATATTCCAAACGTTCCTGGGGATAACCAGGGTCGAGCGGTACATAAGCACCACCTGCTTTTAATATTCCCAACAGCCCAACTATCATCTCTAGGGAACGTTCCACACAAATACAAACTGGTACTTCTGGGCCGACACCGCATTTTTGTAAATAGTGAGCTAGTTGATTTGCTCGCCGGTTTAACTCCCGGTAGGTTAGTTGTTGGTTTTCAAACACCACAGCTACCGCATTCGGTGTTTTTTCTACCTGTTCTTCAAATAATTGATCAATGCATTTATCTTGGGGGTAATCTGTTTGGGTGTCATTCCACTCCACAAGTAATCGGTGCTTCTCAGTTGGGGTCAGTAGAGGCAGTTGTGCAACTCGCTCTTGGGGATTAGCCACAATACCCGCAAGCAATATTTGAAAATGTTCTGCCATACGGGCAATAGTGGTTGCATCAAACAAATCGCAGTTGTACTCTAACTCACCACTAATTCCTGACTCGTTTTCCTGAATTGAGAGTGTCAAGTCAAACTTAGCAGTTTTGCTGCTGGTTTCCACAGACTGCAAAGTTAAGTCCGACAACTCTATAGCCGACATTGGTGCATTCTGGAGAATAAACATGACTTGGAATAGCGGTGTATAGCTCAAGTCTCGCTCCGGCTTTAATTCTTCCACCAGCAAATCAAAGGGTAAATCTTGGTGGTCATAGGCTCCCAAGGTAACTTCGCGTACCCTAGTGAGTAACCCTCGAAAAGTCGGATTATCTGATAGGTCAGTTCGCAGCACTAGGGTATTGACAAAAAAGCCAATTAATCGTTCTAATTCAGCACGGTGACGATTGGCAATTGGTGAACCGACTACAATATCGCCAGTATCACTGTAGCGGTATAACAGCACTTTGAAAGCTGCCAGCAGGGTCATAAATAATGTCACTCCCTCCTGCCGACTTAAGGTTTTGATAGCTTCAGATAGCTCAACAGACAACACAAAACTAGTGGTTTCTCCCCGGAAAGTCTGCACAGGAGGTCGCGGTCTATCTGTCGGTAAATTCAAGCTAGCGGGAGCGCCACCGAGTTGCTGTTTCCAGTAGGCGAGTTGAGTTTCTAGTACCTCTCCTTGCAACCATTGCCGTTGCCAAACCGCAAAGTCTGCATATTGAATCGGTAGTTCAGGAAGTTGCGGTTGCTGACCGGAAACAAAACCTTCGTATAATGCTCCTAATTCCTGAACTAATACGCCCATTGACCAGGCATCACCAACAATATGGTGCATCGTCAACAGCAAGATATTTTCTGTCTGATTTAACTGTAACAAGGTGACTCGCAGCAATGGCCCTATACTTAAGTCAAAGGGATGTTTTGCTTCTGCTAAAGCCAACCGTTGTACTTCCTCCTCTTGCTCTTCAGCGTTTAAGTCTTGTAGATCTACTATTGTTAATGAGAGTGTCTGTTGGCAAGCGATTACCTGCATCAGTTGCTTGCTTCCCATGACCAAGGTAGTGCGTAAGGCTTCGTGACGACTGATAATTTCGTTGAAGCTTTGCTCTAGTGCGCCAATACTGAGATTGCCTATTAATTTGACCGCAGATGGCATATTGTAGACGGATTTCTCCGACTCTAGCTGATCCAAGAACCACAGCCTGGCTTGAGCAAAGGATAGGGGCAGTTCTGAAGGGCGATCGCACACTTGTAGAGACTGTGGTGGTAAGCCCAGTTGTTGTTGACGGATAGTTTGTAAGCGATCGCTAAAGGTTGCTACTGTCGAATTTTCAAACAGAGTTCTCAGTGGTATTTCTACCTGAAATGCTTTTCGCACTTGGGAAATTACTTGAGTAGCTAATAAGGAGTGTCCACCTAGTTCAAAAAAGTTATCGTGGATACCTACTTTCTCTAACCCAAGGATGTTGGCCCAAATTTCCACCAGCATTTCCTCCGCAGGGGTACGAGGTACAACAAAGCCCTTAATTTCGTTTACTTCAGTTGCATCGATTTCTGGCAAGGCTTTGCGGTCAACTTTGCCATTTGGTGTTAAAGGCAGGCTTTCCAAGAACACAAAAGTGTTAGGAACCATATAATATGGCAGTTGCTGCTTGAGGAAGTCTCGCAGTTGGCTAACTGTGGGTGTATTTTGGCAATTAGCAACTACGTAAGCGACAAGTGAATTTTGATTGGCGATCACAACTGTCTGTTGCACATCTGAGTGTTTTGCCAATACTGCTTCAATTTCTAAGAGTTCAATGCGGAAACCGCGAATTTTGACTTGATGATCAATTCGGCCAACAAAGACGATGTTTCCATCAGGTAGGTAATAAGCTAAATCGCCAGTTTTATACAGACGTGTTCCTGGGTCATTGCTGAAGATATTAGGTATAAATTTCTCTTCAGTTAAATCTGGGCGATTATGATAACCTCTTGCTAAACCGACACCACCAATGTAAAGTTCTCCAGAAACACCAATCGGTACTGGCTGCAAGCACGAATCTAAAATATAGAGTTGGGTGTTAGAAAAGGGTCGCCCAATCGGTACTAAATGCTCTGTTGATAAGTTCCCCGTAGTGCTTTCAAAGTAGGAACTGTCAATTGTGGCTTCAGTTAAACCAAAAGAGTTAATTAGCCGTGTTTCTTCCCCAAGGAAGGTTTGATATTTGCGGTATTCTGAGCCATACCAACTATCAGAACCACAAATTACCAACCGCATAAATTTGAGACACTGCTGACTGCTTTCTAAATACTGTATGAGGTTATTTAAAACAGTCGGCACAAATTCAGCACAATCAACTTTGTGTTGGCAGATGTAAGCATACAGTTGCTTTGGTTCTAGTAAAAAATCACGAGGACACAAAACTAACTTGCCACCAGAGCATAAAGCACGACTCAGATCACCGACAAAAACATCAAAAGAGAAACTGGCCATTTGCAGATGATCATGTACAAGCGATCGCAGTTGATAAGCTTCTTCCCAGCTAAAGTAGGCATTGACAACACCTCTATGCTCAACCATCACCCCTTTTGCTTGACCAGTTGAACCTGAAGTATAGATGAGATATGCTAAATTTTCAGCTTTAACAGTGCTACTAGATAAATTAGATTCTGATTCCTGTAAAATCAGCTGCCAATCAGCATCCAGACAAACGATATTTCCCTGATAAGAGGGCAAGGTATCTAGTAAATTCGTCTGAGTCAATAGGACTGGACAATCTGCATCTTGCAACATGAAAGCTAGTCGCTGCGGAGGTAGATTTGAATCTAGAGGTACATAAGCACCACCAGCTTTCAAAACTCCCAAAACTGCGATTATCATCTCCAAGCTGCGCTCTACACAAATACCTACCAATACATCTGGAGAAACACCCAATTTTTGTAAATAGTGAGCTAATTGATTTGTTTGCTGGTTAAGTTCTCGATAGGTGAGTTGTTCATTTTCAAACACCACAGCTACTGCATCCGGTGTTTTTTCTACCTGTTCCTCAAATAATTGATGAATGCATTTATCTTGGGGGTAATCTGTTTGGGTATTATTCCATTCCACCAACTGTTGATGTATTTCGGCTGTTGTCAATATAGGTAATGAAGACAGAGATTGGTGAGGATTTGTAACTATACTCTCTAATAATTTTTGCAGATGACCTAAGATGCGGGTGATGGTGTCTGCATCAAAACGAGTGCGATCATATAAAATCTCTAGCTTTAACTCTGTACTTACTTCTACTGACAGAGTGATGGCATAATTTGTTGATTCCGCAGACCGAATATCATGGATTTGCATTTCTGTAGCTTTTACTTTTAAGGAAGCATCTACAGGGTAGTTTTCAAATACTAAAATAGTTTCAAACAAAGGCAAATTTCTAGGAACTTCACTCCACCCCTGCACTTGTACCAGAGGGCTGTATTCGTACTGCTGCGCTTCTACTTGTTGCGCTTGGAGTTTTTGCAGCCAGGGAATTAATAACTCTTCCCCAGAAATCTGTACTCTTACTGGCAAAGTGTTGATAAACAGCCCCACCATTGATTCAGAACCTGTTAATGCAGGTGGACGACCAGCAGCAGTAGCTCCAAAAACTACATCTTTTTCACCGCTATAACGACTGAGGAGTATAGACCAAGCCCCTTGTATCAAGGTGTTTAAGGTTAACTTGTGCTGTCTTACCAAAGATTGCAACGCGGCTGTTGTCGCTGGTGATAGCTTGGTTAATTCTTCTCCAGAACCTGTTGCTGAATTGTTTGACAAATTCCCTATACTCAGTTGAGTAGGTGCTGTAAAACCCTTGAGAATCTGACGCCAAAATGTTTCCGCTTGAACTAAGTTTTGCTGTTGCAGCCAAGCAATATAATCTTGATATGGACGACAGCGTGGTAATGTTAAAACTTGTCCTTGACAAAGTGCCTCGTAAGCTTGAAAAACTTGGTGTAGTACCAAAGCCGCAGACCACCCATCTAAAATTAAATGGTGGCTACTCCAAATAAAATGGTAAGTTTCTTTGGCTACTTGAATAAATGTCAAGCGCATTAATGGTGCTTGAGAAATATCAAATCCTTGCTGATAGTCTGCTGCTAATAAAACTTCTAGTTGCTTTTGCTGTTTAACTACAGATAACTCTTGCCAATTATCTGTTTGCCAAGGTAAGTCTACAGATTTATATACTACTTGAAAAGGTTCTTTTTGCTGTTTCCAGTGAAAAGAAGTGCGTAAAATTGGGTGCTGATTGATGACTTGTTCCCAAGCTTGTTTAAAAGCTGTAAAGTTAACAGATTTGCTGAAGGTATAACAACTTTGAACAACATACACTCCTGATTCTGGGGCGCGGAGAGTATGAAAAAGTATCCCTTGCTGGGTAGGGGAAAGGGGATAGATATTTTCTATATTCTTCTTATTCATTAAAAGTTACCTTAGGCTTAGTCGAGTTCTGCAATTAACTGATCGAGTTCTTCTTGGTTCAAGCGCATTTGGGAGAAATCAGAGGGAGTGTAGCCTCCAGAAGTGGGGGATTGACAGTGAGCAATCAGCTGCTGCAATTTTTCGATATATCCTTGAGCTAGCTTTTCTACTGTTGTTTGTTGATGCAATGCCTTGCTATAAGTCCAATTTAGCCGCAACTGACCACCCACGATTAACCCATTCACCTCTAGCAGGCTGTTACGGTTTCCCTTTGGACTTTGAGTTTGTCCAGTGGATTCAGCAGCCGGTCGAAACATCGATGATTCGGAAATTACTTGGTCAAACTGACCTAAGTAGTTAAATGTCACTTCTGCTTGGGGTAAGGCTTGCAGTTGTTTCGCAATTGGCTGTTGACTGAGATAACGTAATACGCCATAGTTAATGCCTCGATGGGGAATACTCCGCAATTGCTCTTTTATTGCTTTTAATGCGTCTCCAGGGTCAAAAACTGCTGTGATATCCAATAAAACCGGGAAAATAGTAGTAAACCAACCGACTGTATTTGATAAATCAACATTTTCTAGAAGGTCTTCCCGTCCGTGACCTTCTAAGTTAACTAAAAGCGAACTTTTACCAGTCCATTGCTGAAAAGTTTGGACAAGGGCAGTCAGCAAAATATCATTAATTTGAGTTTGATAAGCTGCTGGTACTTCAGATAATAAAGATTCGGTTTCTTCTTGAGTAAGAGTAACTGAAACTGTGCAAGCTGAAGCTACAGTATTTTTATCGGCTGGGTAGTCAGTAGGCAAAGGAGAAATGTGTTTATTAGACTGACTCAGCCAGTAATTAACTTCTGAATGTACGGTCTCTAAATTAGCATATTCTTGCAGTTTTTTAGACCACTGTTTCACTGAAGTAGTTTTAGCCGGCAGTTGTATTTTTTTACCATGACTAAGTTGTTGATAAGCCGTTTGTATATCCTCTAATAAAATTCGCCAAGAGACCCCATCAACTGCGAGATGATGAATGATAATTAACAGTCTATCTGGTTGGTTTTCACCTAGTACAAATAAAGCAATTTGCAATAATGGCCCATCTGATAAATTCAGGCTGGCTTGTAGTGCAGTCGCTTTAGCCTCAATCGCCTGTCTCTGTTCAGTTTGGGGTAAGGTTGACAAATCAATTATCGAAAAAGGTGTAATTTGGTCAGGAGCAGCGATGTTTGATTGCCAACCAAATTCTGTTTGCACAAACCGCAAACGTAGGGCATCGTGATGAATGAATAATTGCTGAATAACCTGCTTTAATAAAATTGGTTCACAAGTTTGATTAACTTCCAGGATTACTGCCTGATTCCAATGATGGAAATCAATAAGTTCCTGTTCAAAAAACCAATGTTGAATAGGCGTTAGGGGCAGAAAACCTGTAACAATGCCTTGTTCAGTTTCAACTTTTTTATTTGTACCTGCTACTAATGCTAAATCGGCAATTGTTTGATATTCAAATATCTGTTTAGGAGTTAGCTGTAAACCCGCTTGATTAGCTTTAGCTATTACTTGCAGGCTAAGAATAGAATCTCCACCCAACTCAAAAAAGTTATCATAAATACCAACTTTCTCTACTCGCAGAACTTCCGACCATATCTGCACGAGAGTTTCTTCAATTGGAGTGCATGGGGCGACAAAAACTTCTTGTAAATCTGGTCTGGCGTTATCGGGTGCTGGTAATGCTTGGCGGTCTATTTTACCATTAGCTAAAAATGGCAGAGTATCTAACAGGATAAACACCGTTGGTATCATGTAGTCAGGCAGATTCTGCTTTAAGAAATTACGCAGTTCGCTGACTGTAGGGGCATGATTTGGGATGGGAATAAGATAAGCTACTAAACGTTGTTCACCGGGGAAATCTTCCCTAACTAAGACTACAGCTTGTTTTACTGCTGAATGCTGCCTTAATTGTGCTTCTATTTCTCCTAGTTCAATGCGGAAGCCTCGAAGCTTGATTTGCCCATCGATGCGATCGCAAAATTCAACAGTACCATCTGGGCGATAACGAGCTAAATCACCTGTTTTATACAGTCGTGTGCCAGCAAAGAACGGGTTGGAGATAAATTTTTCAGCAGTCAAATCTGGGCGGTTGAGATAACCCCGCGCTAAACCTGCACCACCGATGTAGATTTCACCCCGTACACCGATGGGAACAGGTTGGAGGTGGGAGTCTAAGATATATATTTGGACATTTGCGATCGCACTTCCAATCGGTACGACTGGCCGCTCATCTTCATATTTGCATTTAAAGTAAGTCGTATCAATAGTAGCTTCTGTTGGCCCATAGAGATTACACAGTTCTACACCAGGCAAAAGCTTAAAGAACTTATTTTGTAAATCAATCGCTAATACTTCACCACCACAAAATACCTGTCGCAGGCTTTGACAGTGTTGTATCTTTTGTTCCTCCAACAACACTCGCAACTGAGAAGGAACTAATTGTAAAATCGTAATTTTTTGTTCAGCAATCAATTCCACAAGATAAGCGCTGTCTTGCTGTCCCCCTGGTTTAGCTAAAATTAACTGTCCACCAGCTAACAATGGTGCGTAGAACTCCCAAACAGAAGCATCAAAGCTAAAAGCTGTTTTTTGCAAAACCCGATCTGATTCATTTAAGGGAAATTCAGCCTGCATCCATAATGTATGGTTGCAAAGGGAGCGGTGAGAAATTGTCACACCCTTGGGTTTTCCCGTAGATCCTGATGTATAAATAACATATGCTAAATTATCCGGTTGGACTGTGTTTTCTGGAGTGAAACTATTCTGTTGAGCAATAACTTCCCAGTCTTTATCTAAGCAGACAATCTGCCGCTGTTTGGGAAGCAACCCAACCAACCGTTCCTGAGTCAACAACACCGATACATCAGCATCATTGAGCATAAACTCCAGACGTTCTTGGGGATAATTTGGGTCAAGTGGCAGATATGCACCACCAGCTTTCAAAATGCCCAGCAGTCCCACCACCATTTCTAAAGAACGCTCTACACAAATTCCTACCAAAACATCAGCCCCAACACCTAGTTTTTGCAAATAAAAAGCTAACTGATTCGCTTTAGTGTTTAATTCTTGGTAAGTTAATTCTTGCTCTGCCAATACTGCCGCAATAGCATCAGGTGTCCGTTCTACCTGCTCTGCAAATAGCTGATGAATACACTTATCTAATGCATACTCTGCTGAAGTGTGATTCCATTCTTTGAGTACCTGATACCGTTCTGCCTCTGTTAATAACGGTAAGTCTGCCAGATGCTGCTTGGGATTAACAATAATACTGGTGAGCATTGTCTGCAAATGCCCCAGCATTCTGGTGATAGTGGCTACTTCAAAACGATGGGCGTTATATAAAATATTGATATAAAACTCTGAAAAAACTCCCACAGAGATTGTCAGGGGATAATTTGTTTCTAAGATCGAATAAGTTTTACGTATCTTTAAATCCCCAGCCCGCTCTTGTAGAGAGGCGTCTGTTGGATAGTTCTCAAAAACAATAATACTCTCGAATAGTGGTACTCCCCGATAAATTTCACTCCACCCTTGAATATCTACCAATGGACTGTATTCATACTGCCTTGACTCGATTTGCTGAGTTTGTAGCTGCTGTAGCCAAGGCAGAATCAACTGATCAAAATCTACATTCACCCGCACAGGTAAGGTGTTGATCAAGTTCCCTACAATCGATTCAGATCCAACCAAATCCACCGGACGACCGGAAGAAGTAGCTCCAAAAACTACATCTTTTTCATTGCTATAACGGCTTAATAGCAAAGCCCAAACACCCTGGACAATTGTGTTTATAGTCAGCCGATGCTGGCGAGCAAAGGATTGGAGTGCATCTGTATTTTCTGCCGATAACCGCATCTGTTGTACGGCAGCAGTTTGATTTTGATTAACTAAAGTATCAGCAACTTTATCAACTACCAAAGGAGTTGGTGTAGTGAAACGCTGAAGATAATCCTGCCAAAACTTCTGAGCCTGAACTATATCCTGCTGTTGTAACCAAGCGATGTAATTTCGATAGGGATGAGGGCGTTCCAAAGATAGCTTTTTCCCAAAACGAAATGCTTCATAATAGGCTATGACTTCCCTAAATAGTAAGGGCAAAGACCATCCATCCAGCACCAAATGATGGTGACTCACAATTAATTGGTAGATTTCATTGGAAAATTGAATCAGACTGAGGCGGATCAGTGGAGCTTTGGACAATTCAAAGTCCTGATGGCGATCGCATTGCAGAAAAATCTCTAGTTGCTTTTGTTGTTGACTAGGAGCTAACCCGCGCCAATCATGGTGTAGCAGTGGTAGTTTGACATGCCGACCAACTACTTGAAGAGACTTTTCTAAATTTTCCCAGACAAATGCAGTCCGCAAAATCGGATGTCGATCGATAACCTGCTGCCAAGAACGCTCCAGGGCTGAGATATCCAAGCTTCCATGTAATTCATAGGTGATTTGTCCGATATAAACCCCAGAGCCAGGAGCAAAAAGGCTATGGAATAGCATCCCCTGTTGCATCGGAGATAGAGGATAAACATCTTCGATATTTCTTGACTTCATTTTATACATCCTCTTTAAAACTCAACTATTCCTAATGCTTGATCGAGTTCGTCTTGACTTAGCTGTACTAGGGGGAAATCTGAAGGCGTAAAGCCACCTGCATCAGGAGACTGACAGTGAACGATGAGCGATCGCAATGCCTCTACAAATTCCTGAGCTAAAGCTTCTATAGTCGTCTGACAATGAACAGCCTGACTGTAAGTACAATTCAGTTGCAATTGACCACCAACTACAAAACTATTGAAGCTGAGTAAGTAACTGCGGTTGTTTTCTAGACTGCTTTGTGGGCCAATAGGCTCTTGAGACAATTTCAAAAGCGATGACTCAGATAATGTCTGGTCAAATTGACCAAGATAATTAAAAACAACCTCCGCTTGTGGAAGTAACCCTAGGGAATTAACCACAACCGCGTTATTACTGAGATACCGCAGCACGCCATAGCCTATTCCTCGATTTGGAATACTTCTTAGCTGCTCTTTAATTGCTTTCAACGCATCCCCTGGACGAGAAACTTCTCCCAAATCCAAAAGTACAGGGAAAATAGACGAAAACAAACCTACAGTCCGTGAGAGATTGACATCAGCAAATATTTCCTCTCGTCCATGACCTTCTAGGTTAATCAGCAGCGATGTCTTCTCTGTCCATTGGGAAAATGCCAGTACAAGTCCCGTTAATAAAACATCGTTAATTTGGGTGCGATATAGCACAGGCACTTCCTTGAGCAAAACTTGAGTTTCTGCCACACTCAGCTTTACTGACACCGTACAAGCTAAAGCCTCAGTATTCGCACCTCCCGAATAATCTACTGGGATGGGAGACACCTGCTCGCGGGATTTCATCAGCCAATAATCGATTTCTTGTTCTACTATTGCTGAGTTTGCATACTCTTGCAACCGTTGAGACCACTGTTTAAACGAGGTTGTTTTCGCTGGCAATTGGATTATTTCTTGCCCTTGTTTCAACTGCTGGTAGGCTGTCTGAAAATCATCAATTAAAATCCGCCAAGAAAAGCCATCAACTAATAGATGGTGAATAACTATCAACAGGCGACTGGTTTTACTTGCACCCAGATTAAACAACGCTACCTGTATTAAATAACCTTGTGATAAGTTTAAGCTGTCCTGTATTTTAGTAGCAGCCGTCTCTAGAGCAGGTGCTTGTGCATCTGGTGGTAAAGCTGACAAGTCGATGTATGAGAAAGGAATACTATCATCAGGTGAAAAATTAATTTGCTGCCAGCTAGATTCTGTTGGTTCAAACCGTAGTCTAAGTGCATCATGGTGTACCAGTAATTGTTGTACAACCTTGTTTAACAACTGCGGATTCCAAGGTTCTAAAACTTCTAGTAATACTGCTTCATTCCAGTGATTTGGGTTTTGCAAATTCTGCTCAAAGAAGTAATGCTGAATCGGTGTTAAGGGTACATTACCTATCACTAAACCCTGTTCTGCTTGGATAGCTTGATTTGTACCAATTATCTTAGCTAATTCAGCAATTGTCTGGTGTTGAAACAATTGCTTGGGTGTAATATTAAATTCTGCCTGGTGTGCTTTGGCAATAACCTGAATGCAGAGGATGGAATCTCCGCCTAATTCAAAGAAGTTATCATGAATCCCCACCTGGTTAACACCTAAAACTTTTTCCCAAATCCTGGCTAATGTTTCCTCCACAACTGTAGAAGGAGCGACAAAGGTTTCTGCTATATTAGACCCTTGCATATCAGGCATTGGTAGTGCTTTCCGATCTATCTTGCCACTAGGCGTCAGTGGCAGTTCCTCTAACAGCACAAAAGCCGAGGGTATCATGTGATCTGGTAGCCTTTGTTTGAGGAAGTTTCGTAGTTGCGACACCAGTTGATTATCCTCAACATTTGGAACAATGTAAGCCACTAAACGCTTTTGATTAGGTATATCTTCTCTGGCAATAACCACCTTTTCTCGTACAAATTGATGTTGACCTATTACAGCCTCAATTTCTCCTAGTTCGATCCGAAAACCACGAATTTTTACCTGGTGATCAATCCTTCCTAAAAACTCAATATTGCCATCCGGTAGCCACCTGCCTAAATCTCCAGTTTTGTAAATTAAATCCGTACTGGTTCCTGGTAAAGGTTTTGCAATGCTAGGAAATGGGTTAGAAACAAAGCTTAATTTAGTACTTTCTTCATTTTTCCAGTATCCAACACCCACCCCAAATCCCGACACACAAATTTCTCCTGGGAAACCAACAGGTACTAACTGCATCTGTTGATCAAGAATATAAAGATTTAAATTAGCTAACGGTTTACCAATGGCAACTGTTCGTTGATTTTCGGTTAATGGCTTATCGATAATTAATTGAGTGATATCATCAGCCGCTTCGGTTGGTCCATAAGCATTAATTACCTGAATATCAGGATAAAATTCTAACCATCGATTAACAAGTTCTCCTGGTACAGATTCTCCAGTTACCATCATCCATCTCAGGTCAGGTAAAAGCCTTTCTTGCTCTGATAAATGAGAAATATAATCTAGTAAGTTATTGAGTACAATGGGAACTAATTCAACGATAGTAATTTTTGCTTTCTTGATAACTTTAAACAGATTTTCTGGATTACAAACAGTTTCTGTATCTACTATTATTGTCTTACCACCAATAAGTATCGGCGCTAAGAATTGCCACACAGAAATATCAGATGAAGCCGGGGCACTTTGTAGAAAAGTTAAACTTTCAGTTAACTCTAAAGCATCATATTGAGCATAAATATGATTAATTGCACCTCCATGTCTAATAATTGCTCCCTTAGGCAATCCAGTTGAACCGGAGGTATAAATCATATAAGCTTGATCGATTCCCTCACTATGAATATCTAAATTAGTTTTTGGGAATTTCTCAAAATCAAGCTGATCGTATACGTTGATATTTAATAGAGTGGGTAAAACTTTGTCATTTGGTTTGATGCCTAAACAGATTAAAGATTGCAAGTGCTGAGAATCTTCTATTAAACCTGCTAATTTATCTAAGCAGGAATAATCTGTTAATACAATCTCTACCTCACTGTTAAAGAGCATATATTTAACTCTATCTGGCGGATAGCTAATATCAATGGGTACATAGACTCCGCCCACTTTTAAGATAGCAAGTATAGCGATGAGAAAATTTATGTCTCGTTCTTTGATGATACCTACAAAATCACCTTTTCTCACTCCTGTATTAGCCAAAAAATTAGCAAGCTGATTGGCGCAATCATTAAGTTTTTTATAACTTAGGTGATTATTTTCACAAACTACAGCTATATGTTGATGATTTTTCTCTACTTGGCTTTCAAATAACTGATGAATAGATTGTTTAACAGGATATTTTTTATGGTTTTGATTAAATGATTTTAAAAGTTTATGTTGTTCTCGTTCTCCAACCAAAGAAATATCTGCTAACTTGATTTTTGGTTCATTGATAGTAATGTCAATGATATGGAGATAAGCTTTAATGATATTTTCAATAGTTGCCTCTTGAAACAGGGAATCATTGTAAACTATTTTGCCTTTAATGGAATTATCAATCACCCTAAATGAAATATCTAAATCATTATTAATATCTAGTAAATGACTGGAATCATGAATATTCTCCAAGAGCATCACTATATCAAAAAGAGGATGGCGGCTCCAATTATTTTGTATATCTAATAACTTAAGTATCTTATCTAAAGGATATTTTGAATGGCAATATGCTCCGATTGTGGTTTTTTTAACTTCTAAAAGCAAATTTTTAAAATCTGTTTCTTTGCTTAGATTAAATCGCAAAGGGATAATTTGATTGATTAGTTCTTCATTTTCTTGTTTTCTATTAGGTGTTCCAACAATAATGTCATTACAGCCAGTGTATCTTTGTAGCAATATATTTAAATTCGATAAAAGTATTAAATATATTGATAGATAAGAGCCATTTGCTAATTTAATGATTTTCTCAGACAAATCATTCGATAATTCAAAATTAACATACCTATTCTTGCTGCTAAAAAATACAGGTCTAACATAATCAATAATAAAGTTAGTCTCCGGTATTTCTTTAGATAATTTATTTAGCCAGTATATTTTATGAGCTAACAAAGAATCGGAGATTATTGTATTTTCAGTAATTTTGTTTAACATCATTTTTTTCATTATAAAAAACTGCTTGGGTTAAAGATTTAGTGAATAACAAATGGCAATTCACTTGTAGATTAGGCAAGATATCTGCTTTGAGCAAGTCTCTCGTCTGCAAGCTCAATGCACTAGAAAATAGCTACAAATTTTAGCAAGACTGTAGTAAGTGAGTGTAATGTTGAACTTCCTTCTTAGAGAGCATTCAACATTACATACATTCCATTATTTCAAGGTGCTGCAAAGTTGTTTTAAGATGCGCTCTTTCGGCAAACAAATATATCTTGATCTACACCAACACTAATTCCTAGCGATTGGTCAAGATTATAATGATTCATCTCTGTAAACCCAGCTTTTTTTAAAGCTAATTCAATTTCTTGTTCCGTATAACCTTTCACAAACCAACTACTATCTGAACGTTGCCATGTTCCATCTAATAATTGGAAAGCAGTAACTTTTACCTCAGATGTTTTTTCTTGTTCTTGATAAAAGTATCGCAGATACCAGGCATAATCGTCTTGAACTTCGGCTATTATCTGTTCTTTTGGTAAGTTTGAGGATTCTTCTTCTAAAGCAATGTTGAACATAAAAATACCATTTTCCCGCAATGCTGAATAAACATTACAAAATACAGATGTTAAGTCCTCTAAATTAGTGATCATTGCCATGGCAGTTTGTGAAATAACCCCATGAAAAGTAGACGACAACTCAAAGGAACAGGCATCAGCCAGCATGAATTCAGCATGGGGTGTTTTTTCACGGGCATGGGCTAGTGCTGTTTCTGAGCCATCAAGCCCAGTCATTTTATAACCATTTTTGTCAAGCAGTTGTATTAAATGTCCTGTGCCACAACAAAGATCAAGAATGCTAGCTCCTTCAGGAATATACTGTAGCATCAATTTTTTTAGCATTAGCAATATAGCTTCAGCTTTCTCAGAACTCCAGAGTTCTTTTGCTCTTATTGGAGCGATTACATCATAACTAGGGTAGTAACTTACTGAAGACATAGAAAATATTCCTCGCTACTAAAACAGGACAAAAACCAAAGTAATATCAACTGCAAAAATAGCCTGAATAAAGATTGGCATTGCTAAATAATTCTGAGATTCAAATTTGCATCATGGATGATATATGCATATATACTCAGCAATTTTACTGTATAGCCGATGCTATTTACTAATTAAGCTAAACAATCTTCAAAAGCTTGTTGAATGATTGAACATCCCTTTTCCAAAAGTGGGGTTTCAATAGTCAAAGGTGGTAAAATTTTGATGACATTATCATTTCTGCCAACTTTCTCAATTATTAGTCCCAGTTCAAAACAACGCGAAGTTATTTTTTTTGTCAAATTATTATCTTCATAGTTGGCAATATCAATACCCCAAATTAATCCTAGTCCACGTATTCTTATTTTATCATAAATTGCCGCTAATTTATTAATCAAGAAATTTTTTAAAAAAGATTCTTTAACTTTGACAGTTTGCTCTATGTTGTTAATTTCTCTATATTCTAGAGCAGCAGTTCCGCCTACAAATGCCAGTTGATTTCCTCTAAACGTGCCAGTGTGTTCACCAGGCTCCCAAATATCAAGTTCTGGTTTAATCAGCAATAAGGCCATGGGAAAACCGTAACCACTGATAGATTTTGAAAGCACGACCATATCAGGGACTATATTGGCTCTTTCAAAAGAAAAGAATGAACCAGTGCGGCCACAACCAACCTGAATATCATCACAAATTAATAAAATACTATGCTTGTCACACAGTTCTCGAAGTTTTTGCATCCACTCAATTGGTGCGACAATCACCCCCCCTTCAGCCTGCACGGTTTCAAATATTATGGCGGCAGGCTTTTCAATTCCCGAATTAACATCATTTAGAACTGAATCCATGAACTGTATGGTGTCAAAAGTCTCCATAAAACCAAAGGGATAAGGCATAAATGTGACATTATTTGATGTACCTAATATGCCAGAACGAATTGCCAGGTTTCCAGTAATTGCCAAGCTGCCCAATGTCATGCCATGATAGGCTCCCATGAATGAGAATATGCCAGGTCTTTTTTTGATTTTTTTGGCTAATTTTAAAGCTGCTTCCACAGCATTAGTACCAGTAGGCCCGCAAAACTGAATTCTATAGTCTAAATTTTTAGGGTCTAGTACTGCTTCAGAAAATTTTGATAAAAACTGTTCTTTAGCAGATGTATGCAAATCTAAACCATGTGTAATGGCATCTGCTTCTAAATAAGAAATTACTTTATTTTTGATGTAGTCATTGTTATGTCCATAATTTAAAGCTCCTGCGCCTGCTAGAAAATCTATGTACTCATCTCCTGACTCAGAGTAAATTATAGAACCTTTTGCTCTATGGAAAAGAGCGGGAAAACTCCGACAATAACTTCTCACATTTGATTCACGAGCTTCAAAGATATTCATATAAATCCTCTATTGGCTTGGTAATAATACTTGAGTCGCAAATTGCTTTAGTTGATTTAGGCTTGGACTTGAGCAGGAACAGATAGAAGATAGTCAAAATTAAAGGTTGCTTCTTTTTCTAGCATCGTAGCGAGCATCTGCTCTCTCTCTCTGAGAAACTGTAAGTCCTGAAGGCGTATGTGGGGATTGGTGACTATATTTAGCAGCAATATTTCAAAATCTTTGAGAATTTCGGCGATAGTTATCACATCAAAGCGGCGAAAATCGTAGGAAATAGCGATCGCTAACTCAGAACCTGGATACACCACTACAGTCAGAGGATAGTTTGTTTTGTAAAAAAGATTAGTGCTCTGAATCTCTATATTTCCCTGCCAATTTCGTAAAAACTGAGTAACTGGCTGATTCTCGAACACCAAAATACTCTCAAACAAGGGTAAACCTCTTTGCACTTGACTCCACCCTTGAATATCTGTCAGTGGGCTATATTCATACTGACGTGCATCAACTAACTGCGCCTGAAGTTGTTGAAGCCAAGGCAGGATAAGTTGTTCGCCATCTAGCTTGACATGAATGGGTAAGGTGTTGATAAATACACCTACCATCGCATCTGCTCCTGCTAAATCTACTGGACGACCAGAAACAGTGCAACCATAGACCACATTGTTTCTGCAACTGTAATGACCAAGGAGAATCGCCCAAGCTCCCTGAACTAATGTATTGAGTGTCAGATGATGCTGTGATACTAAAGACTGTAATGCCTCTGTGGTTGCGGCTGATAGCTTAATTTGTTCCTCATCATACCTTTCTGCTTGCTGGGATAAGTTATCAGCCGATAGATTTGTTAAAGGTGTTGGCTCTTTTATTTCCCTCATCGCCTGTCGCCAAAACTCCTCTGCTTGATCTTGATCCTGCTGCTGTAACCAGCCAATGTAATCTCGGAAAGGACGACTGGGTGCCAAACAAACTTCTTGTTCTCGACAAAGTATTTCGTATGTTTGCACAAAGTCTTTCAGCACAATGGGCATTGACCATCCATCCATAATCAGATGGTGTTTGCTCCAGATAAATTCATAAGAGTTATCAGTCAAGCGGATCAAATGTAAACGCATCAAACATTCTTGAGCAAGATCGAAACCTTGTTTGCGATCGCTTAACAGAAATGACCTTAACGCTTCTTGCTGTTCAACTGTATCCATTTCCCGCCAATCATACTGTTCTAGCGGTACTTTTACCTGCTTGTAGACCACTTGTAGCGGTTTGTCAATTTCTTCCCAATAGAAGCCAGTACGTAAAGCTGTGTGGCGATATATTACTGTTTGCCAAGCACGCTCAAAAGCAACTATATTCAGATTGCCACCTAGGGTATAGCTAATCTGGATAAAATATAGTCCTAATTCAGGATTGTATAAACTGTGAAAAAGAATACCCTTCTGTAAAGGCGTGAGTTCATAAATATCTTCAATATTTTCTGTTTTCATTGGCCTTTCTTCTCACTTCTGCGGTTGATTTGCGCTAAAAAATTATCTAGTTCTTTTTGACTCAAGTTTGCTTTGGAAAAATCAGAAGGTGTATAGCCTCCGGCATTAGTTGATTGACAATGGCTAATAATCTCTCGCAGTGCCTGGACAAATTTTTGAGCAAGAGTTGATACTGTTAATTGTTTATAAATTGCCGCACTATAAATCCAATCAAGTTGCAGGCAACCTCCAGTCACAAACCCGTTAATCTCCAACAGATGACGGCGATTTCCTAAAGGGCTACGTGTTTCACCACTTGATTCTGGGGCTATGGTAAATAAAGAAGACTCTTGTAAAACTTGGTCAAATTGTCCTAAATAGTTGAAACAAACTTCAGCTTGTGGCATCGCAGCCAAACTATTAGTGATAGCAGAATCGCTGCATAGATACCGCAATACACCATAATCAAAACCCCGATTTGGGATACTACGTAGCTGTTCTTTAATCGCCTTTAAAGCATCACCAACATTGGAACTTTCTTCTAAATTCAACAGAACAGGAAACACCGTCGTAAACCAGCCGACTGTACGCGATAAATCAACATCGCTAAAAATGTCTTCCCGTCCATGTCCCTCTAAATTAACTAGCAGGTTTTGTTCCCCTGTCCACTCTGCAAAACTTTTTGCCAGCGCCGTCAACAATACATCATTAATTTGAGTATGATAAACGGCGGGTACTTTTTGCAGCAGTGCTGTTGTTTCAGCTTCATTTAATAAGACTGACAAAGTTTTGCTTGTGGACAGAGTATTTAACCCACCCAGATAATCTACTGGTAAAGAATAAACTTGCTTCCTTGACTTAGAACACCAGTAATCTAACTGTGAGTCCAGCTTTTTCTTGTGTGCATAATCTTGCAAACATTCAGCCCACTGCTTAAAAGAAGTTGTTTTAGCTGGTAGATTTATTTCTTCATTTCGCTGAAGTTGCTCTAAGGCTGTTTGCAAATCAGATAATAAAATTCGCCAGGAAACACCATCAACAGCTAAATGATGAATGATGATTAACAGGCGGCTATTTTGGTCAGTTCCTAAATCAAATAGCGCCACCTGCACTAATCGATTACTTGATAAATCTAAACTTGCTTGTAATTCCGCTGCTTTGGCTTCAATAGCTGCCTGTCTCTGCTCTTGAACTATATCAGAAAAATCAAATTTAGTAAATGGTAATTCTTGGTCAACACCAGCATTAAACGATTCCCAAGCATCAACTTTCGGTTTAAAACGTAAGCGTAATGCATCGTGATGTGCCAATAAAGAATGTATTGCTTGCTGTAACAGTATTGGCTCTATTTTTTGCTGCAATTCCAGCAAAAATGATTGATTCCAATGATGAATCGCCGGTAGATTCTGACCAAAAAAGTTATGCTGAATTGGTGTTAAAGGTACAGAACCAATAACCAAACCTTGTTCTGATTCAACTTTTGAGGTAATCTCAGCAACTATTGATAGTTTAGCAATAGTTTGGCATTCAAAAATCTGCTTGGGAGTCAGCCGTAAACCAACTTGATTAGCTTTAGCGATCGCTTGAATGCCAATAATCGAATCTCCACCCAATTCAAAGAAATTATCGTGAATACTAACTTGCTCTAAACCGAGAAGTTCTACCCAGATTTTTGCCAATGCAACTTCTGCTGGAGTGCGCGGTGCAACAAAGGTAGCTTGTAACTCTGGTTTAACTGCATCTGGTGCTGGTAAAGATTTTCGCTCAATTTTGCCGTTAGCTGTTAGCGGTAAAGCCTTCAGGAGAATAAATTGTGAAGGCACCATATAGTCAGGCAGTTTTTGCTTGAGAAAATCGCGCAGTTCAAAAGATTTGAAATTAGCAATTTGTTCTTCAGGGACTATATAAGCTACCAACAGTTTTTTGCCTGGGCGATCTTCTCTTGCAACTACAACTACTTCTCGCACTTGCGGATGTTGGCAGAGTATAGCTTCAATTTCCCCTAATTCAATGCGGAAACCATGCAATTTTACTTGGTCATCAATTCGACCTAAAAATTCTAAATTACCATCTGGTAAATACCGTGCCAAATCTCCTGTTTTATAAAGTCTTGGACTCAAACAATGATGAATAAATCTCTCGGCAGTTAATTCCGGTTGATTTAAATAACCTCTAGCCACACTATCGCCACCGATATAGATTTCTCCTGATACACCCAAGGGTACAGGTTGATAATAGTTATCGAGTAAATATATTTCTGTATTAGCTAAGGGACGTCCCAAAGGAACTGTATTTGATAGCGAATCAGTAGACGCTTGTTCTACAGGATAGGTGAGTACGCCAACAGTAGTTTCTGTTGGCCCATAGTGGTTAAATATTTTGCATTTTGGTGCTAGTTCACTTACACGTTTAATCAACTCCCAACTTGCTGCTTCACCACCAAGAATGAGGCGCTGACGAGGTAGAATTTGTTCAGGGTTGGAGCCTGTTAATAAAGCAGATAGGTGTGAGGGAACAATTTTCAGACAGTCTAGGGAATAACGTTGATTATAATCAGCAAATGCCACTGGATCTTTAGCACATTCTTCAGAAATAATGTGTAAGCATCCACCTGTACACAATGCTGAGAAAATAGCCGTTTTACCTAAGTCGGCGGCGAAAGTAGAAACTGTGGCAAAACTGGCAGCAACTGGTAAATCTAGTTTTTCTAAAATACCGTTAACGTAGTTAAGTAGTTGTCGATGTTCTACTGCAACTCCTTTGGGTTTACCTGTAGAACCAGAAGTGTAAATAATATATGCTAAGTTTTCTGAAGTAGCAAAACTGAGAATATTATCTTGGGTGAGTTGATCACTCACATCTGTGTCAAGACAAACTACCTTTACCTGCTTTTCAGCTACTAGAGAAAATTGCTTAATTTTGTCTACAAGGTACGTTTGGGTTAACAACACAGATGCTTGAGCATCCTGCAATCTAAATGCTAATGCTTCTTCGGGTAAAGACGGTTCTAAAGGTAAGTAAGCTGCACCTGTTTTCAGAATACCAAGAATACCAATTATCACATCTAGTGAACGTTCCAGGCAAAGAGCAACAACTGTTTCTGGTTTAATTCCTTGGGATACTAAATAATGAGCTAATTGATTAGCTTTGGTATTTAACTCTTGATAAGTTAACTGTTTATCTTCAAAAACAATTGCAATATTATCTGGTGTTTTATCTGCCTGGGCTTCAATCCAGTGGTGAATACATTGGTATGGGGCAGGAGTAGTTTTAGTATTGTTAAATTCAACTAATAATTGCTGGCGTTGTTTGAAAGAGAGAATTTCTAGTTGAGCTATAGCAGTTTCTGGATGATTAATTACACTGGTTAACAAAGTTTGAAACTGTGCCGCCAAGCGTTCAATATCTTCTTGATTGAACAAATTGGCATCATAGTATAATTCTGCTGCAAGTGAGTCACCTTGATGCCAACAGAATAGTTTTACCTGAAAACGCTCAATGCAACTATATATTTTCTCGATAGAGAAAGATACTTCACCAGCAAAATATTTACTAGGCTGGGATATAAACTCAAAGGCAAAAGGTAAAAATGGTACTTTTTGGCTATTTTTAGCTTCTGCGAAACATTCTTCTAAATTAAAATAGTCTTGCCATTGATTAATTTGAGTAACTTGTTGTTCTAGTTGCTTTAATATATCAGAAAAAATATAATCATCTTGGAGTTCAATATTTATAGGTAGATATTTTGCTAATAGTCCAACTGTCGGCTGTAATTCTTCGTAATTTCTGCCATCAGAACACAAGGCTAAAACTGTTGCAGTTTTGTTAGTTAAGCGCCACAGTAGTATTTGCCAACAAGCCATCAAAAATTTTGAAATATCTACATTTTTAATTTTCGCTATAGCATCTGTATCAGAATCAAATTTTATGCCAACAGATTGAGGTTGAAATATTCTTTGTTCGCCGACCTGTTTTTCATTTGGTAATTTACCTAGCTGCAAATTAGAGATTTTTTGCTTCTGCCAATAATCTCTTGCTGTTTCCGCTTCTTCTCCCAGAAGTAATTCATTTTGCCATGCAGCAATATCTGCATATTGTAAAGGCGTATCTTCTAGTTCTAGTTCCTGTGAATAAGCATGATAGGTTTCACTGATATCACGTAAGAGATGATGCAGCGATACCCTATCGGCACAAATAGCTGATATTGCTAAAAGTAAAATGTATTTATTAGCTGAAATTTTAATTATATCTATCTGCCCATTAAAACCTTTGTCTAAGTCAAAATATATTTTATTATGAACTTGAAAGAAATTTTCAATTTTTATTTGTTGATTTTCTGATTTATGCCAATCATGATAGTTAAGTTTTATAGCCGATTCATCTTGAATAACTTGTAAAGGAACTATCATTCCTGCCAATGTAGGAAAATTGGTACGCAAAATTTCATATTTAGCTAAAATATTATGTATGGCCTTCTCTAAAATTACATCCTGAATATTCCCTTCAATTACAACTGCACCTTGAACCCGATATGGCTGATGGTTGGTTTCTGACTGCAACAACCATAACCGTTTTTGTTGAGGTGAAATTTGAAAGCCTTCTATTGATAGAGTTTGCATAGTTTTTCTTGGTTTACTCAGATCAAATTAATTTATTTACTTGTGTATGGTTGTGCCATACCTACTAAAACTTTTCTCGCACCAGTAAATGGTTTACGTCCATGTGCTACCAACATATTATCTAGCAGTAAAATATCTCCTTCCTGCCAAGAAAATATAACTGTTTCTTGCTGATATATTTCTTTAATTTCTTCTAACACCGATGTTTCAATTTCCGAACCATCTCCATAAAAAGCGTTGCGTGGTAATTCCTCGGCTGTTAACATGTCAAGTAAAGAATTGCGAACTTCGGATTTCAAGCTGGATACATGAAATAAATGTGCTTGATTAAACCAAACTAACTCGCCGGTTTTTGGATGGGTAGCAATAGCTTGGCATACTTGACTGGTTCTGAGATTATTTCCCTTTTTCCATTCAAATTCAATGCCAGCATGATGACAATAAGCTTCTACTTCTGATTTAACTTTGGTTTGAAATACGGTTTCCCAAGGTAAATCAATTTCCTGTCCGTAATTACGGACGTACATAATCTTTTTTTGAATAAATTGCTCTTTTATCTGGGGATTTAACCGTTGAAATACTTTGTGACTATCAGCAATTGGTGTTTCTCCACTTTGCTCTGCTGCCTTTACACAAAAGAAGGCAATTTTCATGGGCCAATTAAGAGAATAGGCCATTTCGTTGTGCAAAGGAATTGATTGATCGGGCGGATATTCTGTAGATGTATATATCTTACCACTAACTTGACTGCGCGGAGTTGAACGATAAGAATATTCGATTAATTCCCCAGCAATAGCTTGAATAAAGTTTTCAAATTCGCTATTGTTATGTACCTGAAAGTTGCGAAACAGCAGACCTCCGTGTTGGAGTAATTTAGTTTCAATCCAATCACGATTACTGCTTGACCAACTGACTAAATTTACGCTATCAACAGCAGGTTGGATGACGAGAGGAAGCTGTTGTTCCGGTTTTAAAACTTCGGATTTGATGAGGTTTGCTGAGGAAAGATTAATTGTTTTGCGTTGGAAAGATTTTAAATTCATAATTATCTAAGGTTTAGATTAATCTGGCTTTTTTATTCAACCGCTCCAGATGCAGAGGACACAGAGAAAATTCCAAAGGATCATGATTCAATTTGTCCAGTAATTGTTTTGCGTCCAATTTTGCCTAATTTCTGAATCCGTGTTTGTTGTAATTCTTGCTGTTGAAGCATTTGCTGTTGTTTTTCTGTTTCTTGCAAAAGCTTTACTAGCTGGTCTAGTTTAATATCGGGTTGTTCGCTAATGATTGTTAGAAGGGTTTCTAAAATACCTGCCATGCGAGTGATGGTTGTGGCATGAAATAAATCGGTTTTATACTCAAAAAATCCTTGCAGTCCCGTTGGTGTTTCTGATAATTGTAGTTTTAAATCATGACGTACCATGCTGCTGTCAGTCTCTAAAATGGTGAGGTTTAGTCCCTCCATTTCTAGATTTGACTTGGGAGCATTTTGCAGGACAAACCATACTTGAAATAGTGGGGAGTGATTCAAGCTGCGTTCTGGCTGTAGTTCTGCAACTAGCTTTTCAAAAGGTATATCTTGGTTGGCATAAGCTCCTAATGCCATTGCTTTTACGCGTTGCAATATTTCTTGAAAACTGGGGTTATGGGAAAGGTTAGTCCGCAATAATAAAGTGTTGACAAAAAAGCCAATTAACTCTTCTAATTCACTGCGGTTGCGGTTAGCAATGGGAGAACCTATGAGAATATCTTCTTGCTCTGTGTAGTGGTAAAGTAACACATTAAAAGCTGCAAGTAGAGTCATAAACAAGGTGGCATTTTCTCGCTGGCTCAGGGATTTGATACTGTTAGATAGTTTTGGGGAAAGGGCGAATGAATGTTTTTTGCCTAGGCAAGTTTGTAGTTGGGAGCGTGGTTTGTCGGTGGGTAATTCTAGAACTGTTTTAGCGTTTTTTAGCTGCTGCTTCCAGTAGTTTAATTGAGTATTTAGTGTTTCGCCTTGTAACAATTTTTGTTGCCAAACTGCATAGTCAGCATATTGAATAGGTAACTCTGGTAGGGGAGAAGGTTTTCCGGTTGAGAATGCTTGATAAAGTGCTGAGATTTCCCGAATAAATATTCCCCCTGACCAAGCATCAGAGATAATGTGATGCATTGTTACGAGTAATATGTGTTCTTCTGTAGTGAGGCGTAGTAGAAGTAAGCGTAGTAATGGTACATTTTTCAAGTTGAATGGCTGCTGGGCATTTTCTGCTTCTAGCGATCGCACTTTTTGCTCCTGTTCAGCCGCTGACAAATGCTGCAAATCCATGACTGGCAAGGGTATCCGCAGTTCAGGTATAATCGAATGGTGCGATCGCCCCTCAACCGCTACAAAGCACGTCCGCAAAGCTTCATGGCGCCGCACAATTTCGTTAATGCTCTCCTCTAGGGCTGCCACATTTAGCTTCCCTTGCAACCGCACCAAATCAGCACCGTTATAAGCAGATGAATCTGGATCTAACTGATGAATAAACCACAATCTCTGCTGGGCAAAAGACAATGGTAATTCAATATCCCGTGAAACACGTTCTAGAGAAGGCACCGATTTTAATTCCGGTTCAGCCTTGATTGCCATCTCTATATCCTTGGCAAGTCCGGCCACTGTCGGTGACTTAAACAAATAACGTAGCGTCAATTCAACTCCAAACGCTTTCCGCACTTGCGAAATTACCTGAGTAGCTAATAGGGAATGTCCACCTAATTCAAAAAAGTTGTCGTTAATCCCTACTTGCTGAATCCCCAAGATTTGCGCCCAAACTCCAGCTAGCATTTCCTCAACAGGTGTGTGAGGAGCAACAAAAGTTTTTCCCAGTTGGGCGATATCCGATTGATTAGGTGCAGGTAAAGCTTGACGGTCTACTTTGCCATTGGTTGTTAATGGCAGCGCATTTAACAACACAAACACCGACGGAATCATATATTCTGGCAACTGCTCTTTTAGATAACTCCGTAGTTCGTTAGGCGCTGGAGTGACACCACGAACAGCAACAACATAAGCTATTAAACGTTGATCACCTGGTGTATCCTCCCGGACTATCACCACTGTTTCCTGCACACCAGGATGTTGTACCAGTAATCCCTCAATCTCTCCTAACTCAATCCGAAAACCTCTGACCTTGACTTGATGATCTATTCGCCCCAAAAACTCTAAATTTCCATCCGACCGAAAACGAACTAAGTCTCCCGTTTTGTACAACCTTGCCCCTGGTTCGTCGCTAAAGGGATGGGGAATAAATTTCTCTGCTGTGAGTTCAGGACGATTTAAATACCCTCTAGCTAGTCCGGCACCACCAATATAAAGTTCACCGGCAACACCTATCGGCATCGGTTGGTAGTTTTGATTGAGTACATATAACTCGGTGTTGGCAATCGGCTGACCAATAGGAATTGAACCGGAAAGCATCTCACCTGACGGCACTTGATAAATGCAGCAACCGACGACAGTTTCAGTCGGCCCATATTCATTAATCAGCATCGTGTCTGGTGCAAACTTTTGCCAAAAGGTGATGCTTTCTGCTAACAAGTTTTCACCACCGATGATAAAAGCTCTGGTTAGACCCTTTGCTTCTGAAGGTGATAACTGATGTGAGAGTAATTGCAGTTGAGCGGGGGTAATTTTGACTAAGCTGTAGTTTGAACCTTTGCGTAAAGCATTGCACAAAGACTCGATGCTCTGATCTTCTGGGAGAAGTTCTACGCAACGCCCTACCAATAAAGGAGAAAACAAACCTGTAATAGTCAAATCAAAGGCTAAGGAAGAGTGAACAACCGCCCCTTGTCCCAATTCCACTGCATAGGCTTGAGTACACCAGGTTAGATAGTTGACTAGCCCTCGATGGGGAATTAGTGTGCCCTTTGGTTTGCCAGTAGAGCCGGAGGTATAGATGATATAAGCTAGATTGTCAGCAGTTGTCTTACCAGCCAAGTTGTCTGTATCTTGTTGAGCAACTTTCTCCCAGTCGCAATCTAAGCAGAGTAAGTGAGCACTGTGATCAGGCAGAATCGGCAGCAACCGTTGCTGGGTTAACAGTATAGGTGCAGAGGTTTCCCCTAAGATAAAGGCTAACCGTTCTTGGGGATGGTTGGGATCTAATGGTAGGTAAGCTCCACCAGCTTTAAGGATGCCCAGGACTCCGACTAGCATTTCTAGCGATCGCTCTACGCAAATCCCGACGATCACTTCTGGAGCAACACCCAGTTGTTGCAGGTAATGAGCTAGCTGATTTGAGCGTGCGTTTAGCTCTGAGTAAGTGAGTTGCTGGTTTTCATAGACTACCGCAATATCGTCAGGTATGCGATCGCACTGCGACTCAAACCAATGGTGTATGCATTGGTATTGAGGAACAACAGTTTTTGTATTGTTGAATTCAACTAAAAGTTTGGTTCGTTCATTTGGACTCAGGATATCGAAGCTGCCGATTGCTCCTTCAGGATTCTTCACCACACTAGCTAACAACATCTCGAATTGACTAGCAAGACGTTGAATTTCTTCTAAAGTGAAGATATTGGCATCGTAGAAAAATTCGGCACTTATCCCATCATTTTGATCAACACAAGATAGTTTGACTTGGAATCTGTCAACACAACTGTACTGCTGATAAATTGAAAAGCAGACATCACCAGCATATTGTTTGCCTAAAACAGATTCATACTCAAAACAAAATGGAAAGAATATCTGCTCGGATCTGTTTCCATCTAACTCGGTATTTTTATCTAAACAAAAACTATTATGGCTAGCAAATATTTCCTCTGTAGCTTCTTCTACATGAAGCAACAAATCGCTAAATTTATAATTTCCTTCAAAATGGCACTGAAGAGGTAAATATTTAACTAATAGCCCTAGAGATTCTTTTAGTTCTTCATAATAACGCCCATCACTAGCAGTTCCAATAATCATATCTGAGTTATCAGTTAGCCGCCAAAGTAATATTTGCCAACAAGTTAGAAAAAATATATGTTTTGAAATATTTGTCTGCTGTATTATGGCGTTGATTTTAGCTATCAAATCTGACGCAACCTTCACCCGAAAACATTCGGGTTTGAATTCCGATCTATAAGTCTGCTGCTTTGAGTAAGGAAGCTTTAAATTTCCCAGACTATAGATATCAAACTCTTTCCAGTAATCTAAATCTTCTGTCTCCAGAAATTGATTTTGCCATTCAGCAATATCAGCATATTGTATAGCCTCCCCAGAAACTTCCTCACCCCGCAAACAAGCGACATAGCATCTACTGAGTTCACAAACTAAGTGATTCAGGGCTTGGATGTCAGCACATATAGCCGGTAAACTGAAGAGCAATATATGCTTTTGCGGCAACAAAGTTACTAGATTTATGCCCAATAATCTCCCTTGTTCCCAATCAAAATTCCGCTGATTTGCTGATTTAAATAGCTGTTCGAGATCGTTTTCTAAGGTTTCTTTTGATTCTAAATAGTATTCAGTAATTGATAATACTATGTTATCACTGATGACTTGAACAGGGCTTTTGATGCCACGGGTACTGTGAAAACTTGTCCGAAGAATTTCATGTCGTTTGACAACTTGATATAAAGCTTCTTTTAAAATCTCCTTGTCTAAATTACCTTCTAAAAGGACAGCACAATAAGAGGAATATACCTGACAATCTTGTTGTAAAAACCAGAGACGTCGTTGCTGTGGAGAAAGTTTAAATCCATAAGTTTGTTTTTGCATTTTTCTTGCTCAAAAAAATTAGTAATAGCTAGGTGATAATACTTTCCTAAAGTTGGGCTTTTTGGCTGATATTAAATATCATGAAAACTCGTCATTTCACCCATCGCCACAAAAAGCTTGCGTTCGCCAATATAAGGATTACGTGCATGAGCAATTAACAAATTATCTAGTATTAATAAATCTCCGGTCTGCCAAGGAAAACTAACTTCTAACTGCTGATAAACTCCACAAATTTCTTCCATTATAGAATCTTCAATAGTAGAGCCATCGCCATAATAACAATTCCGAGGTAAATCTTCTTCACAAAATGAAGAGGTTAAAGCCTCCCTTGTTTCCAGATTTAGGCATGAAATATGCCAATGTTGAGCTTGGGTAAACCATGTCAACTCGCCAGTTTTAGGATGCTTGACAACAGCGGGACGTACTGAACGAGTCCTTAATCCACCATCATTTTTCCATTCAAAATCGATAAAACCTTTTCGACAAACTGCTTCTACTTCTGCTTTATTTTTAGTCTGAAAAACTGTTTGCCAATCAAGCCCCAGCCCGTAGTTGTAATTACGAAGATACATCACATTTTTTTCAATAAACCTATCTCGGATCTTTGAATCAATTAGCTCGAAAACTTTTCGGCTATCAACAATAGGTGTTTCTCCTCCCCGCTTTGCCGGTCGATGACAACCAAAAAATATCTTTTGAGGCCAACTATGGTTAAAAGAATTTTCATTATGCCACAATAACTTTTGATCAGCAGGGTAAAAGACTGGAGTATACACATTACCACTAATAGCCTCTCTAGGATGTTCGCCATTTTTATGAAACAAACTTGGGCAAACTGTTATGCATACTTTTTCAAAAGCAGATGCAGTATCTAAATTAAATCCCCGTAAAAGTATAGCGCCATGCTTATTCAATTCTTCTGAGATTAATCTCTGGTTATCTTCCAACCAATCACATATTTCTATATCATTGGCTACTGATTTAAATACGATAGGCGTATTTGAATCTGGATGTAAATATTCTATTTTAATTAATTCTTTCTCTGTCAAACTAACCGCTTGTCGTTTAACCATTAAAAACTCTTTTTTTTGTTGATTATTTGTTGCTTTTTTCATAATCCTACTCTGATTATTATTTGGTGTGGCTTTATTAAATAATTTTTGGTTATTTTATAAAAACCTCCTTTCTTTTAATTTGTTTTAATCTCTCGTAGGCAGATGCTTGTTTCTCCTGTTTCTGGAATTTAGCTTGTTGTTTATTAACTAAAGTCAGATGCTTATTAATGTCAATTAATTTAGATTCTGGCTGGATGACAACAGTCTTTAAGATCGTTTCAAAATTCAGTAAAAATCTATCAATATTACTCGAAGTAAACAAGTCGGTGTTGTACTGTAAAATCGCTGTTATGCTTTGATTGGTTTCTACTATTGCTAGATACAAGTCAAGGCTGGCTGTGCCGTTATCAATATCATCCAAAAAAGTTACTTTTAAATCAGAAAACTCCAAAGATTGCATGGGAAAATTTTGGAGAACAAATTTAACTTGAAATAGTGGTGCACGGCTCAGATCACGCTCTGGATTCAGAGCCTCAACCAACTTCTGAAAAGGCAGATGTTGATGATCATAAGCACCTAAAGCCACTTCCCGCACTTGTATGAGAAACTCTTGAAAAGTAGGATTTCCTGACAAGTTGGTTCTTAACACTAATTGATTAATAAAAAAACCAATTAACCCCTCAATTTCAGCATAATTACGATTAGCGACATCTGTACCAACAACAATATCTTCTTGTCCGGTATACCAGTTAAGTAAAATATAGAATCCCGCTAATAATGTTGTAAAAAGCGTTACTCCTTGCTGCTGGCTCAAGGTCCTAAGTTGTTCATTTAAGGATTCAGGTAAAATTAGCGATCGCTTGGCTCCCCGGAAAGTCTGTATATCGGGTCTGGGTTTATCTGTAGGTAAGTTAATCACTGGAAGTTTATCCCCCAGTTGTTTTTTCCAATAAGAAAGCTGAGATTCTAGTACCTCTCCCTGTAACCATTCCCGTTGCCATGCAACAAAGTCTGCATATTGGATAGGCAATTCCGGCAGGGGAGATGGCTGTCCACAACAAATAGCTGTATACAGAGCCGCTAATTCCCGAATGATTACACCACGAGACCAGGCATCAGAAACAATATGGTGCATGGTGAATAGCATCACATATTGAGTTTCACACAGCCGCAGCAGCTTTACTCTTAGCAATGCTTCCTGCGATATATCAAAAGGACGTTGGGCTTCCTGTTTTGCTAATTCTTGCACCAATTGCTGTCGGTTACTTTCAGGTAATTCATGCAGATCAATTACAGGTAACTCTAAAGTCAAATCTGCAACTTTCTCCTGCACAGGTTGTCCCTCAACCATTAGAAAATGCGTTTGCAGGACTTCATGTCTTTGCCGGATTTGATTAAGGCTTTGCTCCAGTGCTTTTACATTCACTACACCCTCTAATAAGATAGCAACTGGAATATTGTAAACAGGGCTGTCTGGATCTAATTGGTGAAGAAACCAAAGCACTTGCTGATGAAAAGACAAGGGCAAAAAATTAGGATCTTTTCTCTTGGGTATTGATTGAGTTTTGACATAATTTAAACTCTTCTTTTTAAGACGTAACTCAAACAATGCTCGTTGTTCGGGAGATAAAGCGGCAATTCTTTGAGAAATATCATTCATCATAAATAATCCAATCAAAGCTAAGTTATGAGTACTGCCCTAGAAAGTTGATAATTCGCTCTTCTTGCTTACTGGTAAATGTCGATGAAAAGCTTCAACCGCATGCATAACGCCGTCCTCTGCCTGTATTCTCTTGCTCATTTCAGCCAAGCGAGTATGCATAGCCTGATCACTGATAGCAACTTGAATTGCCGCAGCTAAATCTTCAACTGGCAATTCTTCATTTAACAATTGTTTTCTCTGTAAAATCAGGGGAATGCCTAAACCCGACTGTCCTACCTGAAGTGTCCAAAAAAGGTCATCGTTATCACCTTGAACTGGAATAGCAATTGAAGGAACCCCAGCACGTAAACAACTCATCGTTGCTCCACCACCACCATGATGCACTACTGCTGCTACTTTAGTAAATAACCATTTGTGAGGTATAAACCCTTTGATATAAAACAACTTATCTTTTAATGATGGATCATCTAAGTAATCATCATCTAAACACTGTACAATCAATCGCTGTCCAGTTGTTTCTAAAACTTTTAGCAATATTTTTCTTCCTAGTTTTTTTGAGTTCCAAAGTTTACTAATATATATCGGTGGTGAGCCGACAGACAGAAAATTTATCAGGTCAGTTGGTGCTTGCCAATTATCATGGGTATCCAGAAACCAATAGCCTGTTATATGAATATTATCATCCTTCCATTCAGATGGTTTAGGTAGAAAAGAAGAACTATAACAGTAGAGAATGGGTGTTTTTTGACGCTGTATCTGGGGCATTACGCCTTCCCAAACAGGAAGAGAAGGCAAATTCAATATTTTCTGCCGCCACTGGTTAATTGGCCCCCGCATAAATTGCCAATGAACTTGATTAAAATACGTATAACTTAGCCAGTTATATATACTTCCTAAAGGCTTGCCGTTTGTCACCCACGCATTAGGGAAAACTCGCGTATGGTGGTAAGCTTGCACTGAGGCTGCGTAGCAAGGTATGCCTAATTTCTCAGCAATGTAAAAGCATGGATATGAAAACGGATTAAAAATAATCGCTTCTGCTTCTTGGCAAACACGCCATAACTCATCTAGTAAACCATTTTTTAACTGCTGATATCCCAGATTTATAGTAGTTAAAGGACGACGGAACTTAAAGATTTTCTCTAACCATGTTGGGGATGGGAAATTCCATCTCATCGGAATACATTCAACCCCAAAATTAGTGACAACTTCTTGATATTCAGCTAAAGTAGCAAGTTGCACTTGATGACCCGCCCTTTTTAATCCCAAAGCTAAGGCGATATAAGGTAAAACGTCACCATCTGACCCCCATGAAACAATTGTAATCCGCATCATCGCTCCTATATTCTTTCAATTTAAATATTTTGCTTTGACTTCGATTTGAGAAATCGTATTTGTAGTCTTTGATCAAAACAGGCTAATTGCTGAGTAAGAACTAACTTCTTTTTGAGGTTGATAAACTTTCTTGAAATCTTTCAATTTATCCAAGCTTGTCATGACAACATCAAAATCTAGACCGAAATCAACGAGACAAGCGATTTCATCAACTCCAATTTCTTGAAGACGTGCAATTGTTTGACCACAGGTTTCTGGTGTACCAATCAGTACCCTTCCTTGTTGGAAGTATCGCTCAAATGCAAACTCTAGAAGCTGCTGTCGGTCTTCTTCTGTAAAATTTTCAGGATTGAATTGAAAATTGATGCGCTGGGCTAAATTTTCGACTAGCCCAAAATGAGTTTTAAGATATTCACAAAAAGGTTGTTTAACTTTTTGCTTAACTAATTTCTCATTGTCTCCCATATAAGTGTGCATCATTAGAGATACCTTACCACTTTTAGGGTTGTGACCATTTTGAGCTAAAGTTTCACGATAAAGAGATATTTGCAGCGCCAAATCATCAACTGTGGCATACAGTAAAGAAGTTAAAACATTAGCTCCTATCTTTGCTGCACCAATAAATGTGTTATCTGATTGACAAGTTATCCAAATTGGAACTTGAGATTGTATTGGTCTAGGATATGTTTTTATCTTGACTTTATTACCAGTTCCCCCAACAAATTCAATGTCTTCTCCATGCCAAAGTTTTTGTAAAGTCTCGATGTCGCGCCACATGACTTCTTTCCGTTCAGCATAGTTTTCTGGACGTAATAAAAAGTCATCAGCGTGCCAACCAGGCGCAAAAGAAAGACCAACTCTACCATGAGATAAATTATCAACTATTGCCCATTCTTCAGCAACTCTTGCAGGATGCTGTAATGGCATTACAATACTACCTGATCTGAGTTGAATTTTCTCTGTAACCATTGCTAAAGCAGCACTAATTACAGAGGGATTTGGATATAAACCACCAAAAGGATGAAAATGTCTTTCGGGAGTCCATACTGCCGAAAAATCATGGTTATCGGCAAATTTAGCTGTTTCTAGTAACAGTTTATATTTATCTGATTCAATTGTTGAACCATCGCCAGAAAAATATAAAAGACTGAATTTCATAATTTTGTGTAGTTTTTAATCGTTTTGCTCATAGCTTTTTCAGACGGGTTAAATGTTTTGATGATGCATTTCTTTATGCATCCCGTAGGGTGCATTCTCTAACGCACGCACGAATTAAGTTATGTTGCTGGGTTAACAACTCATTCTCTTGATGCGTCAGGGGACGCATCCTACCCAGACAATTAAGTTATGTTGGTGGGTTGAAAAATCATAAATTTATAGCATTTATCAGTTAATTTCGGTAGTCTCAGAATTAACCACGAGATTTACATAGATAAATTTGATTAGGAAGGGTTATAGCTAATTGCTGATTCTTGCACAAGTTGTTTTTGCAGTTCTTCAAGGGAAAGATTTTCTACTTCGGCTAACAGTTGTGCTAAATCATCAAGTTCTTCTGATGGTGATTTTTTTTCGACAATCACAGTGGCTAAGTCAGCAATTGTGGGAGCGTCAAAGAGGAGTGTACGCAGTGGCAATTCCACCTGAAAATTTTCTCGGAGACGAGAAATAGTTTGGACTGCTAGTAAAGAATGTCCACCTAATTCAAAGAAATTATCATAAATTCCTACTTTTTCAATGCCTATGAGTTCTTGCCAGATGTTAGCAATAATTTCTTCGGTTTGATTGCGAGGAGCTATATATGTGCTTGCTTGCAGAGTCCGAGTATGTCTGGTTGCAGATAATTGACTAGATTTAACTGATTTTTGCGGCAAACCCAATTTATTAATTTGCTCAATACTTGTCTGCAAATCTTGAGTAGAAACTACAACTTGAGGTAGAGAGTTTGCCAAAATCCGGCTAAATGCATCAACTCCTTCTTCTGGCAGAATAGCATTTTTTAAACTTTCTTCTCGCCATTTTTTTAGTTCATCGGGAACAATAGTATTTGCTGCCATCCCAACTTCTTGCCAAGCATCCCAGTTAATAGCAACTGTAAATCGGCTATTTATTGATGTATTCCAGTGAGCAAAGGCATCTAAAAAGGCATTAGCAGCACAATAATCTACCTGTCCAAATCCTCCTTGAATAGAACTCAAAGAAGAAGCGAGAACTAAAAAGTCTAAGTTGATGTCTTTGAGAACATTATTTAGAATCAATGTCCCCTGAATCTTGGGTGCAAAAACGCTCTCGGCAATTTCTGGGGTTTTGAGTTGAATCATCCCACCTCCAGGTATACCAGCAGTGTGGATGACACCGTGAATTTCCTTAAAGCTTTCTAGCGCTTGCGCGATCGCATTTTGCATCTGTTGCTGATTAGTGACATCAGCAGCTAATACCAGCACTTGCGCTCCAAAAGCCTCTAATTGCCGTACTTTCTCCATCTGCGGACTATCTTCAGATGGTAGAGAACGTCCTAATAAAACCAGCTTGGCTTGTACGGTTTTGGCCAGGTATTCAGCTAAAACTAAACCGATACCTCCCATGCCACCTGTGATTAAATATACTCCTCCTTGCCGGAAACGGATTTTATCTTCAGCAGGTTTTTCTAGCAGAATTGGCTCAAAAGTTTGCACCCAACGATAATTACCACGATAAGCAATAATTGGGCTTTCTGATTCATCTGTTAATTCTGCCAACAATTGCTCTACAAAATCTTTGTTGGCTGATGTTGGTAATAAAACATCAACGAGACGACAACTTATATGGGGATACTCTTGAGGAATTACTTTACAAGCACCCAAGATAGTTGCTTTTTCTGGAGATAATTTTTCACTACCCGTAATTTCGTAAAGATGATTAGCGATAACTAAAAGTTTAATCGCATTACTTAGCTGTTGTTGTCCGATAGCTTGGGCTAAATAAACCAGACTGTAGAAACCTAAATCTTGAGTAGTTTCCCAAGATAAAGTTTCTGATTGGGTAATACTCCACAGATGAATAATTGTCTGGGGAATTTTTCCCTGTTCCCCTAACTGCCGCAGCAAGTTCTGATAATCATCTGCTTTGGCAGGGTTGATAGTATATGTGTTGCTATTAAGTTGATTAAATTGCTCACTTGCCTCAATGGCAATTATATCATATCCAAGTTGTTGCAATTGTCGGATAATTTGTAACCCCACCCCACATTCATCTACAAAAAATAAATAGCAACCAGAGGTAATATTTTTAGTTGGGAGTTGGGGAAATCGTTTCCAAGAAGGAATATAAAACCAGTCAGTAATATTAGGCTTTTCCCCCAGCTTACTTGTTACTTTATTTTCTGTTTCCGGTGCAATCCAGTAACGCTGACGCTCAAAGGGATAAGTTGGTAAAGGAACGCGGTAAGGTTGCTGATAATTATAAAAACTAGACCAATTTACCTCAACTCCTGCTAACCACAATCGCCCTAAAATATTGACTAAAAAATCTACATCTGATTTCTCCTCTTGGGAATGGCGTAATGAAGGTAATACTACCTGTCCGGCTGCTTCTTGGGTGTGTTGTTTGACGAGAGTACACAAAGTTCTTCCGGGACCTACTTCTAACAAAATGCCTTCAGTTGTTTGCAACAAAACAGATAAACCTGCCGAAAACTGTACTGTTTGCCGTAAATGCTGCACCCAATAATTTGGATTTGTGGCTTCCTGAACTGTGATCCAAGTACCCGTTAAATTGGAAATAAAAGGAATTTGGGGCGGATTGAGTTTGACTTTTTTTACTTCCGCAATAAATGCTTCTAACATCGGTTCCATCATCTGTGAATGGAAAGCATGGGAAGTATGTAAACGGCGATACTCGATGCCTTTTGCTGTGAGTTTTTCAGCAATTATATCTACAGCTTTATGGTTTCCTGAAACCACACATAGAGAAGGTGCATTACTAGCGGCTAAAGCTAAATTTTCATTTAGTAAATCTTTAATTTCTGCCGCTGGTGCGGAAATAGAAAGCATGGCACCTGTTGGCATTTTTCGCATCAATTGTCCACGGATAGCTACCAAAGCTAAGGCATCTTCAACGGACATTACACCAGCAAGGCAAGCGGCTACATATTCCCCGATACTATGTCCAATCATTGCTTGAGGCAAAATCCCCCAAGACATCCACAACTGAGCTAAAGCATATTCAATTACAAATAGTGCTGGTTGTGCTAAATCTGTCTGTTTTAATTGTTCTGCTGCTGCTTGTTTTTCAGATTCTTTTGGATAAATAACTGTACTTAAATCTAACCCTAAATAAGGTTTGAGTAGCAAACAACAATGATCAACCTCTTCTCGGAATTTAGAAACTGTTTGGTATAGTTCTTGAGCCATTTCCACATACTGAGCGCCCTGTCCAGGAAACATAAAGGTGATAGAGCGTTGAGTTGGTTCTTGAAAGTGGGTTAATACTTGTTGATTATCTGTAGTTTCTAGGGCAGTAATAACTTCTTGGATATTTTGACAAACTACCATGCGGCGATAATTGAAAACCCCACGCCCTACTTGCAATGTATAAGCTACATCTGCCAAGTTTAAATCAGGATTTTGTTTGAGGTGTTGAGCGAGATTTTGAGTTAATTTTTCTAAAGCTGAATCAGTTTTCGCTGAAAGTACTAACAGATGATAATTTCTCTTTTGCTTCTCCGCTGTTTTAACAAATGGCGCTTCTTCTAAAATCACATGGGCATTAGTCCCACCAATACCTAAAGAACTAACTCCTGCGCGGCGCGGTGTGGAAGTTGAATTCCATTCTTTCAGCTTAGTATTGACGTAAAAAGGACTATTATCAAAGTCAATTTCTGGATTGGGTTTTTCAAAATTTAAGCTGGGAGGAATTAATTTATGTTGTAAAGCTAGAGCAGTTTTAATTAAACCTGTAACTCCAGATGCTGCGTCTAAATGTCCTATGTTGGTTTTGACGGAACCTACAGCACAAAAACCTGTTTTTTGAGTCTCAGCCCGAAAAACGTTGGTTAACGCAGATATTTCGATGGGATCGCCTAAATTAGTTCCTGTTCCATGAGCCTCAATATAGCTGATAGACTCAGGTTCAACCTCAGCTAAGGCTATTGCTTCAGCGATCGCATTTGCTTGTCCGTTGACGCTGGGTGCCGTATAGCCCACTTTCGCCGAACCATCGTTATTGATGGCGCTACCCTTGATTACAGCATATATGTGATCATGATCAGCGATCGCATCTGCTAACCGCTTTAACACCACCACCCCCACACCATTACCAATAATTGTCCCTTGTGCCTTGGCATCAAAAGCGCGGCAATGACCATCAGGTGATAAGATTCCCCCTTCTTGATGCAAATAACCTGTTTTTTGGGGTACGCGAATCGAAGCCCCCCCAGCCAAAGCCATATCGCATTGATAATTGAGCAAGCTTTGACAAGCCAAAACAGTTGCAACTAAAGAAGTAGAACAAGCTGTTTGTACTGTTAAACTTGGCCCTGTCAGATTTAATTTATAAGAAACGCGGGTAGTCAGAAAATCTTTATCATTTCCTATTAACTTTTGGAAGCTATTCGCTGAACCAATTTGGTCACGATTTAAATTAAAAGATAAATAGTTATTTAAACTAGCACCAGCATAAACTCCAATCTGACTTTCGCATCTTTGGCAATCATAGCCAGCATTTTCTAATGCTTCCCAAGCACATTCTAAAAAAATCCGATGTTGCGGATCAGTCATTTCCGCTTCTTTGGGGTTAAAGCTAAAAAAACCAGCATCAAATAAATCTGTGTCTTCTAATACTGCACCTGCTTTGACATAATTAGGATTATCTAGTAATGCCAAATCTACCCCAGCAGCAATTAACTCTTCGTCGCTCAATCGAGAAATTGACTCAACACCATCACATAAATTATGCCAAAATTCAGTAATGTTTTTAGCACCGGGAAACCGCCCAGCTATGCCAATGATTGCTATTTTTGTAACCGAATTGTATGTTTTTTCACTATCCATATTTCTTTTGAGGTTGTAAAATATTTTTCAGTGTAACTGTAGCTGATAAATTATTCATTCGGGATATTATCGACTGAAGAAATTTTAGGTACATCTATACCCAGTTCTTCCCATGAATTTAAACCCAAAGTTTCTAATACCGTTAACTTTGGTTGATTATATTCAAAATACACTCAAAGGAGCAAAATGGACATTATAGTGTTGAGCGTACCAATGAGAATTCCACTTATCAGTACCATAAAAAATTGCCAATTTCCTTAAATCCTTGCGATAGATAAATGGCATAATTTGCTGGCGTATTCTTGAAAATAAATTAAATTTATTGCTAATTATCATTACTTTTGTCGACTCCTAAAGTTTTTAAATATTTACTCAACTTATAATTTTTTTCTTTGCTTATGCAACAATTGTTGTTTATTGATAGCCTCTATTTGCTTCTGAGTCCTTTCACGCATTGATTTAAAAGCAGGAACATTATCTGGTTTTTTGCCTAAATGTTGAGCCAATGACTTAATAGTGGGGTTTTGAAAAATTTCTACAACTGATAAATCTCGTTTTAATATCTCCCGTAGTTTGTTATTTAGCTGCACTACTAGCAAAGAATGTCCACCAATGTCAAAGAAATTATCATTGACACCTACTTTTTCTAAATGCAGCAGATCTTGCCACATATTAGCTATTGTTTTCTCTATCTCAGATTGAGGAGACTGATAAGTAGCTGTTAATTCTGGACGCAAATTTTCTGGTGTAGGTAAAGCACGACGGTCTAATTTGCCATTGGGGTTTAGAGGTAATGCTTCTAAAAATACAAAGGCAGAAGGAATCATATATTCAGGCAGATTTACCTTCAGAAAATGTCGTAATTCATTCACAGAAGATGCTGTCTTTTGCTCAGGCACTACATAAGCAATAAGACGATTTTCACTAGCAATGACTACTGTGTCTCGCACATTTGGATGTTGTGCTAAAACTGCCTCAATTTCTCCCAATTCTATACGGAAGCCGCGAACTTTTGCTTGATGGTCAATTCTGCCTAAAAAATCAATGCTTCCATCAACTCGATAACGTGCTAAATCACCTGTTTTGTAAAGACGTTTTTCTGAGTTAAATGGATGAGGGATAAATTTTTCGTGAGTCAACTCAGGTCTATTTAAATATCCTCGTGCCAAACCAACGCCACCGATATGCAATTCACCCGGAATACCAACAGGAACAGGTTGTAAATGCCTATCTAATACATATATCTGAGTATTGGCAATTGGGCGACCGATAGGAACAATTGTTTCTTTTTTATCCGGTTTACAGCACCATGAAGTGACATCAATAGCTGCTTCTGTTGGCCCGTATAGATTATATAGTTCTGCCTGCAACCGCTCAAAAAAGTGTTCTTTTAGCTCTAAGGATAGTGCCTCACCACTACAAATTATCCGTTTGATACTATGGCATTTATCAACCTCGATTTCCTCTAAAAAGACTTGCAGCATTGAGGGGACAAAGTGCAATGTTGTAATCTGCTCTTGGGTAATAAGTTGCACTAGATAGCTTGCATCTTGATGACCACCAGGTTTGGCTAAAACTAGAGTAGCACCAGTAAATAAAGGCCAGAAAAATTCCCAAACAGACACATCAAAACTAAAAGGTGTTTTTTGCAAAACTCTATCATTGGGTGTTAGTTGATAAGTGTCTTGCATCCACAGTAAGCGGTTGCATAAGCCTTGATGAGTGTTAATAGCTCCTTTGGGTTTGCCTGTGGAACCAGAAGTATAAATTACATAGGCAATGTTTTCTAACTGGATGTTAGTAGTCGGGTTGTTTTGGCTGTAATCAGAAAATGCTGCAAAATTGCTATTTACACTTATAACTTGGGCTTGATGTGGTGGTAATTCATCAACTAGATGCGGTTGCACCAGCAACAAAGATACTTGAGCATCTTTTAACATGAACGCTAAACGCTGTTGAGGATAGGTAGGATCTAGCGGTAAATACGCACCACCGGCTTTCATGATTGCTAATATCCCAACTACCATTTCTACAGAACGCTCCATACAAATACCAACCAATATCTCTGGTTTCACACCTGAACTTTGTAGGTAGTGAGCGAGTTTATTGGAGCGTTGATTTAACTCGCGGTAAGTAAGTTTTTGATTCTCAAATACCACTGCTACAGCATCCGGTGTTTTTTCTACCTGTGCCTCAAATAATTGATGGATGCAAGCTGCTTGGGGGAAATCAACTTTAGTGTTGTTCCAGTCTACCAGCAGTGTCTGCCGTTCAGCAGAGGTCAATAGTGGTAAGTTAGAAATACGCTGGTTAGAATTAGCAACGATACCCTCTAGCAAAGTTTGGAAATGTCCTACCATTCGTTTGATAGTTTCTGCATTAAATAAATCGATGTTGTATTCCAGCGTCCCGACCAATCCCGCTTCACTATCCACCATCGATAAAAAGGCATCAAACTTGGCTGTTTCAGTATCCATCTCCTCAGTTTTCCAGATTCCATCTGATACAGAATTTTGGAGAACAAACATTACCTGGAATAATGGGTTATAGCTTAAATCCCGGTTTGGTTTTAACTCTTCAACCAGCTTCTCAAATGGCAAATCTTGGTGAGTATAGGCTTCAATTGCCACCTGACGCACTCTCAAGAGCAATTCTTTAAAGCTAGGATTTCCATCTAAATTGGTACGCAATACTAAAGTATTGACAAAACAACCGATTAGTTTTTCTATTTCAACACGATTGCGGTTAGCAATTGGTGAACCGATAATAATATCTTCCTCACCTGTGTAGCGGTAAAGCAAAGTCTGAAACGCCGCTAACAAAGTCATGAATAAAGTCACGCTTTCCTGTTGGCTGATCTGTTTAATTGCTTCAGTTAAGGTTTTAGATAAAACAAACTTTTGCTGCGCTCCCCGGAAAGTCTGTATTGGCGGTCGGGGACGGTCTGTAGGTAATTGCAGTACTGGGAGATTTCCACTTAATTGTTGTTTCCAATAAGCTAAATGCTTTTCTAAAACTCCACCTTGTAAACGGTTTCGTTGCCAATTTACAAAGTCAGTGTATTGTACAGGAAGTTCTGGTAATGGTGACGGCTTTTCATCAGCGAAAGCTTGATAAATTGCTGATAATTCTTCAACTAAAATCTTGATTGACCACCCATCAGCCACCAGATGATGCAGTGTCAAAAGTAATATTGATTCTGCTGGCAAATGCAGCAGTTTCACCTGCAATAATGGTGCTTGCGCTAAATCAAAGGATATTTTAGCTGCTTGCTGAGATAATTTTTGCAATTCGCTCTGCTGCTGTTCGTCGGGAAAATGCCGTAAATCAACTTCTGGTAAAGTTAATTTCACAACATCAGCAACTTTCTGGACAGGTTCACCTGCGACTATTTCAAAACTTGTTCGCAAAATTTGGTGTCTTTGAATAATTTCGTTGAGACTCAATACCAATGCAGAGACATTCAGTTGTTTTTTTAGATGAACAGCTACAGCAATATTATATGCAGGTGTCCCCGGTCGCAGTTGATTGATAAACCACAACTGTTGTTGAGTAAAACTTAGAGGATCTTGGCTGGTGGTTGTCTTAGAGATAGGCAGAGATTTACAAGGAAGATTATTATTAACTTGCTCTAAAATTTGAGTTGCTAACTCAGCGAGACTAACACCATCAAAAAAATCTGCTACAGATATCCCTACTTGAAAATCAACCTCAATCTGGTTTTTTAACTCGAAAACTTTGAGGGAATCTAAACCCAAATGACTTAAAGGTTGCTGATAATCTAACTGAGAAGGTGTTACCCTCAGTACCCGTGTTATTAGTTTTTGTAAGTAAGAATTTAATAACTGTTGTTGTTGTGATGGCTCTATTGCTAGTAATTCGGCGCGTGTCAGAATCTCTTCAGCCTCTCTCACCTGGGAAATGTCTAGAATATTGCTACCAACGATATCTAATGTACCTGCTAAAAATCCTGCTTTTGTAGACCGGCGCTGAATCTTACCACTGGAAGTCTTGGGAATGGTGCCAGCTTTGATTAAAACGACTGCATAGACTTGTACTTCATGTTCTTCGGCTACAGCCTGACGAATAGCACCGATAACTTGCTCTATATTAGGTTTAGCTCGAAAATCTAGTTCTTGTACCACTACCAATCGTTCTTCTTTTTCCACTTCCACCGCAAAAGCCGCTCCACTCCCTGAACGCAACATTTTATGGCTCCGTTCTGCGGTCAGTTCTAGGTCTTGCGGGTAAAGATTTCGTCCCCTAATGATGATTAAATCTTTGACGCGACCAGTAATGAAGAGTTCATCGTTGTGCAAAAAACCTAAATCTCCAGTCCGCAAAAATGGCCCTGCTTCTGTATCTTGGAGGTAAGCGCCGAAGGTTTGCTCTGTTTCCTCTGGTCGATTCCAGTAACCAGAACCAATACTCGGCCCAGAAACCCAAATTTCCCCAACTTCATTGGTTGCACAACTGGTTAAGGTTTCCGGGTTAGCAATGACAATCTGCTGTTGTGGTACAACTCGGCCACAACCGACTAAGGCTACAGAATTTTCTTCGTTAGCTGTATCAATTACATGGTTGCGTTCTAAAGCATTTTTTTGGAAATTTTTAGTTGTGACTAAAGCAGATTTGACGCTACCAGATACCATCAAGGTTGCTTCTGCCATCCCATAGCAAGGATAAAAAGCTTCTGGACGAAAACCAGATTCAGCAAAAGTATCAGCAAAACGCGCTAAAGTCTCGTTGCGAATAGGTTCAGCGCCGTTAAAAGCTACGCTCCAACTGCTTAAATCCAGGGTAGCGCGTTGTTCTGTCGTTATTTTTTCAATACAAAGTTCGTAGGCAAAGTTAGGAGCACCACTGGTGGTTCCTCTGTAACGAGAAATTATTTCTAACCAACGGTAGGGACGCTGGAGAAAAGTTGCTGGTGGCATCATGATACAAGGAAAACTGCTGTACAGAGGTTGCAGTACGCCGCCGATGAGTCCCATGTCATGATAAACAGGAAGCCAAGTAACAAATTTACTACTGGGGGAATGTTCCATATACTGGCGAGTCACGGCGGCATTGTGTAGCAAATTGCCATGACTAAGCATGACACCTTTAGGTGTGCAAGTAGAACCAGAAGTGTATTGTAAAAATGCCAGTGTATCTTGATTAATAAAAGGTTCTTGCCAAGCTGCTTCAATCCCAGCAGTGAGATTATCGGTAGTCAGCCAATGAATATTATTTATATTAAATTTATCTTCAAATAAGGATTGCACTTGAGACGAGATGGCTGTGGTGGTAAGGATTACAGCCGCTTGTGCATCATTCAAAATTGCTAAAATTCTGGGGGTGTTGCGTTGGTTGCGTGGAGGATAAGCCGGAACTGCTACCACCCCTGCATATAGACAACCAAAAAAGGCGGCAAGATATTCTAAACCTGGTGGATAAAGGAGTAAGGCTCGTTCTCCACTCAATCCTAAAGCTTGCAATTGAGAGGCAACGGCTCGCGATCGCCGATCTAACTCAAGATATGTCAATATTGTTTCTTGAGTTTCTCCATCCTGTAGGAAGGTAAAAGCCTGATTATTGGGTTGGTGTAGACCTCTGTAACGCAACAGTTCCACAATTGTAGAGACGTTACGGGAAATTTCTTCCATATCATTGCCATTGATGAGTTGATTCATTGGTTTTTCCGCGAGATACCCCCGCTAAAAGCGATCAACCAGGGGATTTAATTGCACTTTCAAAATCTTGGTGCCTCAAAATAATTCCCAGCACCCAACATAACCAGCGAAAGTCAGCAGGCATAGCAGGGGGACAAGAATTTCTCAAAGTTGCCGTGGGAGGCTACTAGATGCGGCTAGTACTTATGTTGACTTCAAGCTTTAAAAGCTTCCTATTCGCGCAAATTTCACATTTCGCCTTTGTGGTAAATGCCGATAAATTACTAGGTTTTTTCACTAACCCCTAAATGTTTATTGCTAGTAATTTTCAATTGCCTTAATCAACTTAATACAATTGCATTAAATTTGCAATTAGTAATACATTAGGTTTACTTATGCAATAAGTATAATACTGTCTATTACACTTATAAATAGTCTTAAGACGGTTCTTTAAGCCTGATGTAACAAAAACTTGATATGAAGATAGCGATCAAGTTTTTTTGTCAAAGCATGGTCTAATGTCGTCAAAATACTGATATACAAGGCATTCTGCTGTTATGACAAGAGCAGGCTCTGTGGTCATTGGAAACAAAATGGCAGTAGCTGGTTTTAATGAATACTTGTGCAACTAAGAACTTTATGATAAAACTTGTCATTAGATAAATTAAGTTAAATGAAAATAACTTGCATTATAATCCAGGCAAATTTTCATTTATAGGTTGTAAGGCTAACTATTCTCAGGAATTTTGGCTTTATTGACTCAGAGGAAACGGTGGGTAATGGGTGTGAGGATAGTGATGAAAGTAGAGAAATTAGTTCAAAGCCTGTTAGTTACAGGTTCTGTTGTCATGGTGGCAACTACTCCAGCTAAAAGCGAGGAAATACCAGTTCAATCAGTGCAAAACACTGATACTAGCATTAGTAACCAGCAAATATCAGCTTTATCGAGTTCAACACAGGAACTAGCAACAAACAAAAAAATCCCACGACTGGATAAGATTGGACATCTGCCCAAGAGTGCAGAAATGCTAGTACAAAAGCCAACCTCAAGCGGAGCCAGTTCCCAAGAACTGGTACAAATTACAGAAGTTAAGCTGAATACCACCGAAAAAGGTTTTGAACTTATTTTGGTGACTTCCAAGGGGGAACAGTTACAGCTTGCACCCAAAAAAGACGGCAAAACATACTTTGTTGATATTTCCCAAGCACAACTAAAGACACCATTTCGCCAAGAAAAACCCGTTGCAGGTATTACAGAAGTCACAGTCACCAACCTGGATGCCAAAACTATCAGGCTGAAAGTTATAGCTGAGACAGATTTGCCCAAAGTAGACTTATTTGATGATGACCAAGGTTTAATTTTTGACTTTATACCAGTTACATCCTCTGCTCAGTCGCAGCCGCAACCTCAAACCCAACCAGCATCAACAGCAGAACTGGTGCAAGTTACAGGAGTCAAGCTAAATAATACCGAAAAAGGGTTAGAAATTATTTTAGAGACTCCCAAAGGTGAACAGTTGCAAATCACACCGAAAACTGAAGGCAACACATATATTGCCGATATTGCCAAAGCGCAACTGAACACACCATTTAACCAAGAGAACCCTATTGCAGGAATTACTGAAGTCACAGTTACAAACCTTGATGCCAATACCATCAGGCTAAAGGTTATAACTGAAGCTGATGCACCACAAGTAGAGTTATTTGATGATGCCGAAGGTTTAGTTTTTAATCTTATACCAGTTGCATCATCAACAGAACCACCCCAAACACAACCAACACCACCATCTACTCAGTCAGAGTCTGAAGCTCAACCAGAACAACCAACAGCTGAAGCTGAGACACCTATTGAATTGGTAGTTACGGGTGAGCAAGACAAATATCGCGTAATTGACGCTACCACTGCAACGAGAACTGATACAGCACTACGTGATACTCCCCAGTCAATTCAGGTAGTTCCCCAGCAGGTGTTGAAAGACCAACAAGTTCTCAAGTTGAATGATGCAGTTCGTAACGTCAGCGGAGTTAGCTCTGGTGATAGTTTTGCTGGTACCAGAGACGGCTTCGTGATTCGTGGTTTCTCAAGTTCTTTTGGCGGAAATATTCTCACCAATGGCTTAGGTAGTAATGGTTTTACTAGTGGATTTAACGAAACTGCCAACTTAGAGCGAGTAGAAGTTCTCAAGGGACCAGCTTCTGTCTTATACGGCAATCTAGAGCCTGGGGGGGTGATCAACTTAGTTACAAAAAAGCCGCTATTTCAGCCGTTTTATGCTGCTGAACTACAAATAGGAAACAATTCCTTTTATCGCGGTGCAATAGATATATCCAATCCTTTAAATATAGACAAAACTGCTAGCTATCGGCTGAATGCAGCTTACGAAAATTCCGGAACTTTCCGCAACTTTGACCAACGTATTGAGCGCACCTTCTTCACGCCTGTAGTTAGTTTGCAAATCGGCAAGCAGACAGATTTAACTCTAGAATTTAGTTATTTGAATGACGAACGACCTTTTGACCGGGGTCTTATAGCTATTGGCAATAAAGTTGTTGATACTCCCTACAACCGGATTTTTGGTGAACCAGATGATGTGAGTAAGCTAGAAGAAATAAGTGCCAGCTATCAGTTAGAGCATCGGTTTAATGAAAATTTAAAACTGCGGAATACATTTCGATTCCTGTCATCTGATACTTTTGACTATCGTGCCGACCCACAAGTACTAAATGCGGAAACAGGCGAATTACAAAGAAATTTCCGCTCAAATGATGATATTGCCAGAAGATATGCCTTGCAAACTGATTTGACAAGTAAATTCAAAACTGGTGCGGTAGATCATACTTTGCTGTTCGGTGTTGATTTCTCTAGAAATACTTCTGAAGGAACACAAAGCCGATTGCCAGCCGGGTTGACTCCAAGTATCAATATTTTTAATCCAATTTACAACCAAACAGCCAGACCTGGTCTTTCAGAACTCACAAATGTAGTACGTAATAACGAGGACAGTGCAAATTCTTTAGGCTTCTTTTTGCAAGATCAGATTGCGCTAGCTAATAATTTGAAATTAGTATTGGGTGGAAGGTTTGACTTTGCAGACCAAGAAAGCAAGGACAATACCAGCGATACTACTTCTAATCAATACAATGAAGCCTTTAGTCCGCGTGTTGGTATTGTATATCAACCAACTCAGCCAATTTCACTCTACGCCAGTTACAGCGAATCATTTCAACCAAATTTTGCTACTAAAGTTGATGGTTCTTTCCTGAAACCAGAACGTGGTAGGCAGTATGAAGCGGGTATCCGAGGGGAATTTCTGAATAACAGACTGGTAACTAATTTAGCAGCTTATCAAATTACTAAGTCCAATGTTGCGACGACAGATATAAACAATCCAGACTTTAGCGTCGCTATCGGTGAACAGCAAAGTTCGGGTATTGAGCTTGATGTTGCTGGGCAAATTCTCCCTGGTTGGAATGTGATCGCTTCCTATAGCTATACAGATGCCAAAGTCACCGCAAGTAATGAAGGATTGAAAAATAATAGATTGAGCAATGTTCCCTATAATGCTGCCAGCCTTTGGACTACCTATGAACTTCAAAAAGGTAATCTGCAAGGATTAGGGTTTGGAATTGGGATGTTTTTTGTGGGAGAACGCCAAGGTGATTTGGGAAATACTTTCCAAGTGCCTAGCTATGTCCGCACAGATGCAGCCATTTTTTACCGCAGAAATAATTGGAAAGCAGGTCTTAACTTCAAAAACCTTTTTGATGTTCAGTACATCCGCGCATCTGAATATAGAGAAGCTATTACTCCTGGCGATCCTTTTACCGTCGTTGGTTCAATCTCCGTAGAGTTTTAACAGGATGGTCATTTTGAAACTACGCAAACTCGCCCTGGTTTTGCATCGCTATGCAGGCATAATTGCTGGTATCTTACTTGTGACTATTTCCCTAACAGGTAGCCTGCTAGTATTTTCAGGAGAAATTGAGCATTTTTTTCAACCTCAGCTACTAACAGTTGTTCCCCAAGAACAGGTTATTTCAGCCCAGCAAATTTCTGATGTTGCTAAGATTGCTTATCCAAATTTTAAAACTCATCGCCTCATCGTTCCAGAGTATCCCAATTGGGTGTATGAAGTGATGATGCAGTCTCCAAAGGCTGAATCTATAAATGTGTATATCAACCAATACACAGGTGAGGTGACTGGTTCTCGCCCTTGGAAACAAAGTTTAGGTGGGTTTTTGATTGATTTGCACGTCCACCTGCTTTCTGGAGATATTGGGGGGCAAGTGGTTGGAGTTTGTGGGGTTATATTGCTACTGATGGGGGTAACTGGTTTAATTTTGTGGAATGGCTGGCATAACCTGAAACAGGGCTTGAGATTGCGTTGGAATGCTCCTGGGAAACTGGTAAATTATGACCTCCACAAACTTGGGGGTATGGTATCTGTAACCCTTTTAAGTCTGCTGGCTTTTACCGGAACGGCAATGGTTTTTTGGACTCCTGTGGAAGCTGCTATGCATTCTCTGACACAAACGCCACTACCTCCCCCTGCACCGGTGTCTAAGGTTGTAGCTGGTGTCCCTCCAATGGGAATTGATGATTTATTGCAAAAAGCTCAGGCAACTTTTCCCGCAGCTAAATTCTACAAAATTTTTCCAGCAAAGGAACCTGAGGATGCTTTCAGTGTCTGGATGCACCTTTCTGATGAAAATGAGTTTAACAAAACTCCTTGGCTTTATTTTGATCAATATACAGGTGAGCTTTTGCAAATCAAAAGTTTTAATAAAGCTCCTTTTGCCAGCCAATTTATGGAAGCAATGGTAGTTTTACATTTTGGTGAATATGGTGGATGGGTAAGTAAAGTTGTCTATTTCATTATTGGTTTAAGTCCCCTAGGTCTGCTGATTACGGGGTTGATTATGTGGCAGCAGCGACGTTGGGCAGAAGCTAGGCGTAAGGAAGCAAAGACCGTGGCGAGACGAACTTTAGAAAGTCATTAGATTAATTCTTGAACAACAAGATCCCCGACTTCTTAGATAAGTCGGGGATCTAAAGCTCTTCGTCTTTAAAAAACTTGACGCTCTTGTAAATGGGCTGTAATTTCTGGCTTTGTGCGCCACACTGGACGTAACTGTTTATTAGCGAAAAGTTGTAATTGATCTTCTCTATGGGGTGAATTTGGTTGAGTTGCATTTCCGTAGCCGGTAAGTGCCATTGCCTTTACTGGCTGAGAAAATTCTATTGCGGCTACAAAAGAATCACCACTCACGGCTTGAAAGCGTCCTTCTGTTTCTGGGGCAAAGTTAACAACTCGAAAGATTCCTAAATATCCATCACCGCCGTTGCTTGGTAAATCTACATTACCTGCACGCATACGGTAAACTTTTCCCCAGTTGACATCTAAGCTGCCATAGGTTTTTTCTACTTCTGCTGCAACTGTTTCTAATAGTTTGACGGCTGCTTTAGGGTCAGCTAAACCATCGGGGGTGGTGCGTGGTTGGGTTTGATTCCAAGGTTGACTAAATGCTTTGTCAAAGTCTAATTTATTTGCCCAAGCTGCAAATAAAACAGCACCTTGGCTATCTGCATTTGCTTGTCTATCCCATTTTGCTAAGACATTAGCTGCTTGCTGTGCTAAGTTGTTGCCATACTTGCGAGCGGCGGGAATCAAATCGTCTAGAATGCGATCGCTAAATTCCATCCGTGTAGAATGTTTGTATGCCACCATTTCTGCAAAGGATATTTTTTCATCCTCAGCCAGCATTCTTGCAGAGCGTTGGGACCGGAAACCCATCCACCGGGGCGCCATATAAGACGGATAATCATCGGCTTTAATCGCTGGGGGAAAGGTGGTTGTCCAAGGTGGGTCATTGGTATTCTGTAACCAACCACTTGGAGGGTCGATGACTTTTGGTAAGTCTTGATAAGGGTGGTTTTTTGTCCATAAGGTTTTTGATGTGTCACCGGGAACTACGCCTTCCCAGTAAGCAAAATCACCTTGAGAACGCACAGGTACTAGACCGTTAAACAGGTGCATGATGTGTCCTTCTCGGTCAGCATACATGACTGTAAACATGGGTAGTTGCAAGCGCTGGAGTGCTTTTTCAAATTGTGATAAATTCTGAGCGCGGGCCATATCCCACCACTGTTCTAGCACACCGGGTTGGTCAAGACCGACCACACGCAAAGCTATAGCTGTATTGTCTGTTTCTGAAACTATGGGACCGTGAACAGAACTTTTAACGACTAAAGGCTTTTCTTGGATGCTGCCGTCTGTTTGCTTGACTTGTAGGGTTCGGGTTTGGGTTTGAAAAGACAGAACTTTACCATCAAAGAGATAACCTTTATCGCTTAACTTCAGCTTGTAAGCGTCCCAACCATCATGGGTGTTGACAGTGTGAGTCCAACCTAAGTTATCGTTAAAGGCGATCGCTAAAACCGGCACTCCCACCAATGTCGCGCCATATGCATCAATTCCCGGTGCGGTAATTTGCGCTTCATACCACAAAAACAAGTCTGACCAAGGTAGATGGGGGTTTGCTAACAGCATAGCATTGCCACTGCTAGACCGAGAAGGTGCGATCGCCCAACCATTAGAACCTGGAAGTGATTCCTGTTTGCTCACAAGAGCCACCACACTGGGATTAACTACAAATGTGAAATGCATTACCCGATGCAGGTGAGCTAAAACATCTTCCCCTGTAACTGGTAATACAACCTCAACAGCATCATCGATTAAATCAGGATGTTTACTCGCATAAGCATTAATACCCGCCGCAAAAGCATCTAAATAGCTGCGAAAGCTGGGATTTTGGGCTTGATACCAAGAACGAGCGCGACTGGGTACACCCATTGTCAACACCCATTTATCAGACTCTAAATATTTTTCTCCCCAGTACGCCGCCGCACGTCCCCTAGCTTGACCATAAAGACGCAACAGCAAATTACCATGACTTTGCATTTGCGCCGAACCAAAGGCATAAAATGCGCTACGGTTATCTTTGGCGTAAATATGGGGTACGCCGTAGCTATCCCAAAGTATTTCCGTCGATTTTAATGGATAACTAAAAGCTTGTGTTCCTAGCAGCAAAACCAAAATAAAACTGAGTATAAAATGCAAAATCCTGACTGATTTTCCTTTGTATACCCAAGACATTAATTGCACTTTACTAACAAACATTTATTAACCAACATATTAGCGGGGCTGGCATCACAATCTTTTGCAAGTTGACTATTTGCGAGTAGCTATCCCTAACTTCACTCCCTCTACTTGCCGCACTTTATCCATCACCGCTACTACTTGTCCGTGATTAACTTTCTCATCAGCATTGAGTACTACCATCAACTGCTGTTGAGGTTTTACATTTTCTCTGACTCCTGCTTCTAATTGCTCTAAACTAACTGCTTGCTTGTTCAGAAACATCTCTCCAGTACTATTAATTGTTACCGTCACCTGTGCGGGACGATCTGTTTTTCCCGTAGCTGCTTGAGGTAAATTAACTGGTAACCCCTCGGAACGAGTTAAATAAAGCGATGACATGATAAAAAATGTCAAAATCGCAAATATCACATCAATCATCGGCACAATGTTAATCTGTGCTGGGATATCCGGCTCATCTTGTAGACGCATAGGTTTTTTCTCCTCTTTCGTAGCGACGACGGTACAGTAGTTCTAAATGACCACCATATTCTTGAATCAAAGCGATTTGTCGTTGATAAAAACCCCGGAAGGTATTAGCAAAAACTAATGTAAAAATCGCCACAATTAACCCAGAAGCAGTAGAAACCAACGCCTCACTAATACCGCTAGTTACTCCAGCCGCTTTTGTTCCGCCTACATCGCCAAGATTTAGAGAGGCAAAAGAGCCAATTAATCCCAATACAGTACCGAGAAGACCTAACAGGGGTGCGAGAGAAATTATCGTGTCAAAAATTGTATTAAACCGTTTGAACACGGGTATTTCTGCCTGTGCTTCACTCTCCAACGCCAAGCGAAACTCTTCTGGGTTTGGTTCTTCTAATTCTAAAGCCGTCAAAAAAATTCGTGCAATGGGTAAATCTGCATTCTTTCGCAGTGCATCAATTGTACTCACCACATTGTCCTGACGATAGAGATTCAACACATCTCGTACTACCCGTTGCTGGCGGGTACTGATTTTTACCCAAAACCTGATCCGTTCGATGATTAGCCCTACAGCTAACACAGAAGAAATCAGCAGGGGCCACATCACTACACCACCTGCGATAAATAGATTTTTAATATCCATATACGCTTCTCAAGCCTTTTGGTTAAATTTCCTTAATAGTTCAGCAAGGGTAGCTGACATAAGTTCTCAAATCAAAGTAGAACAAATGAGAATATCTGTCAATCTTTTGCTACCTAGTAGGGTAAAAATAACGTCAAAGGTAGGGTAAAAATCGCTGAAACTCTTGTCTGACAAGATATTTAGGGTAAAATTAAGTATCGGTAATAGTTAAAATTTATTGATTGACATTTTCATCTAATTCCTGCTACTCTTCCTAAGTTACTGATAATGGGTAGCAACAAATATGAGTTTTTCCAGCACAGCCCTAGAGCAGCGAGAGAAAGAATTAAAGGCACTCACAATTTTTTTGACTTATAGTTTGATTGGCTCGTTGGCTCTACATATTGGGTTGCTGGCGAATGGTATTGGCAATCTACTAACGAAAGTGCCAGAAATTGTAGAAGAGCCGCTGGAAGTTACTGTTGTAGAAACTCCACCAGAAGCAGAACCGAAACCTCTAGAAAATCTAGAACAGCCACAACCCGATATTGCTTCACGGATTTTGACTAGTTCAGATAGTCAGCCTGGTGGTGGCGGTGGTGGCGGTGGTGGCGGCGAGTTGAGTATCAACAGCAGTTCTTCTACATCTGAATTAAAGCCGCAACCACAACAAAACGCGGTAGTCGCAACTAAAGTACCATTCCCGAAAATAGAAGCGCTAAAACCTTTACTTTCTATACCCAAAGGAACTGTTTCGGAAAGGAAATTAGAAACCCAGCTTCAAGCAAAAGCACCTGCTTCCCAAAATATACTTAGTCAAACGTCATTTAGAGATAGCACAACGGTACAAGCATCTTCACAACCCAGCGCAAATTTAAGCAAGTTGCTCGCAGGGATTAGAGACTACAGGGCAAATCAGGGAGTTTTACAACCTTCTCAGGGTTCGGCGGCTGGGAATGGTACAGCAACGTCTAACTCATCAGGGATTCCTGGTAATGGTTCTACTTCTGTAACTGGTAAAGGTGCTGGCGGTAGTGGTAGCGGCAGTGGTAGCGGTAGTGGTAGCGGCAGTGGTAGCGGTAGTGGTAGCGGCAGTGGTAGCGGTAGTGGTAGCGGCAGTGGTAGCGGTAGTGGTAGCGGCAGTGGTAGCGGTAGTGGCAATGGCAACAATAATGGCAACAGCAATAGCAACGGCAACAGCAACGGTAATGGCAATGGTGCAAATAATGGACAGGAAAATAATTCAAAAGTTGCCACAGCGCCGACAACTCCCAAAATAAGAACTAACTCTGGTAATGGTAATGGCCGTGCTGCTTGCCGGGAGTGTAACGCAAATTATCCAGAGTGGGCCAGGAAAAGAGGATTAGAGGGGAGGGTTGAAGTAGCTGTTGATACGGATGCACAGGGTAATGTTATTAATAGCCGCTTGTTGAGATCTAGTGGTAATGCTAAATTAGATGCAGAACACTTGGAGCGATCGCGCAATTGGAAGCTGAAACCCAATTCAGGCGGTAGACAAGGCACAGTTATTGGCACTGAATATGCGATCGCAGGTTCCCAACGATATCGTAAATTACAAGAACGCAAAAACCAGACAACAGCAGAAGCTAGAAACAGTGAATCTACGAACAATTCTCGTAACTCTGCCTCTGAAACCCCCAGACGCAGAAGAAGGTTAGTTGCATCAACTAGCCAAACTGTTCCTGCTGAATCCACCACACAAACTACACAAACTAGAAGAGTTCGCCGCAGAAGAGATATAGCAACATCAAGAGAATCTACAAGTCCAACTACATCAACTACTAGAGGGCAAAGATTGGGCGAAGCGCTGAGAAGAAGAAGGCCGCAAACTGCAACTAATAGCACTCCATCTTCAGGTTCAGGAGAAACCAGAAAAAGAAGGCGACGGGAACTCAACCAGGCAACCTCTGTTAGTACAACTAGTAGTAACAGTAGCCCTAAACCGACTAGACGGCGGCGACGTTTGGAACAACCTGTATCTTCAGAGCAAAATCAATAACCGTCTCAGTTAAGCATTAATATGAGCCAAACTGCTTTAAATTTAGTTGCAATATCTGTCTTTCTCATTACCCTCTCGACACTGTTGGGGCCATTGGTACACTTATCACCGGCAGTTCCCGCCCTAGCTACCTTCATGATTTTGGGCATAGCGACGCTGGATAGTTTCAGCTTGCAGGGTCAGGGAGGGACTATATTTTTAGATTGGATTTCTAGTTTTTCTAAAGAATATCGCGATCGCATTCTGCACCACGAAGCCGGACACTTTCTGATTGCTCACCTCCTGGGAATTCCCGCTACAGGCTACACTCTTAGCGCTTGGGAAGCCTGGAAACAAGGACAACCGGGACAAGGTGGCGTGACTTTTGAGGATGAGCAATTAGCATCTCAATTGGCGGCGGGTAAAATCGGTGTCCAAATGCTAGATCGCTACTGCACCGTTTGGATGGCGGGTATTGCTGCGGAAACTGTAGTATTTAATAGCGCTGAAGGTGGAACTGATGACTTAGGCAAGTTAAAAGGGGTTTTGACAACTTTGGGCTTTACTGAGTCGATTTGTCAACAAAAACAGCGGTTTTACGCCCTTCAGGCAAAAAACTTACTAGAAGAAAATTGGTCTAGTTATCAAGCTTTAGTCAAGGCTATGGAACAACGCGCTTCGGTGGAAGATTGTCAAAATGCGATCGCTTCGGGCGGGGCGCAGCCCATCGCGAACAGCGGGGTGAAGCCCATCGCTAGTGCTGGGTTATGAGTTCAAACATTCTCAATTCTCAGAAGTAACAGCTTTTAGAGGGGAATAGCGAACACTGAGTTTAGTATGACAATTTACACATAAAAGACTCTAAGAAGAAACTGCTCTGAGACGGGAACGTTGGGATGGATAACCCCAACTAACTACTTTGTTACGCCCGGTTGCTTTGGCCTCTAAGAGACATTGATCGGCACGATGTAGCAGCGTCAAACCCTGCTCATCATCTTCTGGTTCTAGGCTGGCTATACCCAAGCTAATTGTGACATTAATTGCTAGTTGATTTTTAATAGCAAATGGTTCTTGATTGACTATACGATTGAGACGACGGGCCAATAGTAGGGCTTCTTCACCTGTTGTGTTTGCCAGAAGCACGACAAACTCTTCACCACCATAACGAAATGGCGTGTCTTGACAACGCAGACTGTGACGCAGACGGCTAGAAAGTAACTGCAAAACGCGATCGCCAACTAAATGCCCGTAAGAATCGTTAACTTTCTTGAAAAAGTCTACATCGAGAATAATCAAACTGAAGGGATCTCCCTGGGTTTTCGCTTTTTTAATTTGCCTGGGTAAGTCCCATTCTAAAGCACGGCGATTATTTAATTCTGTCAACGAATCAGCCAAGGCGAATGTTGACAACACATCATTTGTCCGGAGTAAATCCCGGTATTTTTGCGCTTTCCGCAAGCCAACGGTCAATTGAGCTAGTATCAGCTGATGGTTAGCACCCAACTGCATCGAGGTACAGTCTGTTTTTTCTGCGGGTATTTGCCAAATGTAAGCGTCGGCGCCTTCTTTTAAGGCAGTTACAGTCATTTCCAACTCCCATTCCCAGCCATACTTACTTCTATTAGCAAGCAGATGAGGACGATCTTCAAACAAAATACAGTAGATCGAAGATAACTTTGTCTGGTTTTTTAGCCAACCGCATAGTTGCGTACTCCCATCCAACCCAGCCTGCACCAGCATGATATCGGGCGGCGCAGTTTCAATCCGCGACATTGCCTGATTGAGATTGGCGATCGCTTCGACACTAAAATCGGTTGGATAACGGATCTGGTCTGGAAGTGAGCTAAGAAAGTCTTTACTTCCAAAGACCAGAATAGAAATATTCATTGATTTGCGTTTTGCCCTATTTCAAAATCAAGGAAAGAATTTACCACTCCCCCAATGGAAATATCCAAGGTATGCTCGTCTATTTCAGAAAGTCGGGGTATTCTTTAGTTCAGAGACTCGCCAAGAGACAGCAGAGGTATCATTTAATTTTCTGAGCGCTCAAATTACAATAAATTGCCAATTCTAAACTCCTCTTCTAAATTATTTGATTTTTTTGCAATTGTAGAAAATACCTTCTGATAATTACTGTCCGCCTTTTGATATTTTTTTTCAAACAGTAGAAATACTGAATATTATCTGGCTGCCTAAAAATCTGACTGTAATTTCCAGGTGCTAATCAGATGAGAAGGAGACAAAACCGATTAATTACTGTTTTTATCACATCTAACAAACGTATTTGTACGGTTAGTACTCGGACTAAATACTTTTTATTTATACCGTCAAATCTTGTTATGTTTTATGTAGTAAATATATAAACTCTTTTGGTTCAGGAAGCCGTTTACTGAGGCAAAAATGGCTGCTAAACCAATGATAAAACGGCGGTAGTGTTGCCAAGCAGCTTTTGAGGAAGCTTTGCATTCGGTTGGCAGAAGACAGAAATTACTGTTTTCTGCCAAGGCAGATCTATTTAATTATCCACAGCATTTATGAAGGTTCGTTAAACTAACCGTAAATCTACATAAACTGAGTTAATCAAACGCCTGGGAGCATTGCCCTAGCTATAACAAGGGAAGATTGCTACCACTCCGCCCATCCCTAAAACAGAAACATCAGCGAGCAGTACTATACGGAAAATTTATGTGGAGTAACTCGTTATTTAGCTAACTTTTTGAAAAGTTGTGACAACTATCAATAACCTTCAATCTTATATCCAGCCGCAACGATTACCTGTTTGATTGACTCCTCAGAAGCTATGGATTCAAAAGCTACGGAATCAACAGTAACAGTCTTAGCATCGACATCAACATTAACTTTGGCATCAGGCATCATTGTGTGGATAGATTGAGTGATCGTTTCCGCACATTTATCACAAGCAAGATTCGATACTTTAAGTTTTAGCGCCATACTTGACCTTAACCTTAATAAGTTGATTTGAATATTCAGAAATCACTCACTTGGATTAGTATCATTGATCTAAGTCAGTGTAGTCATCCCACTACAGTTATATAAATTGCCTAAGGCATCAGCTATTGGGCATAAGTAGTTGGCAAAGGGTGTGTCTCATTTTGGTAATGCTCCGCTGATCTTCACAATGAAGCTGCTGCTTTTCGGACGCTTTGCCAAATATTTTTGCCAAACCCAGATGCTGCCATTGGCAACAGAATGAAACAAAATGCAAAAATAAGCTATCAGGCGATCGCTAGATCAGCAGTAAGCTTGTGGCACAGATGTCTGATCCTGCGGCATACTTTGTCAGTAACAGCAGATGTTACCCAGTCAATTGAACCTAATTTCGTAAACAGTTATGTCTTCAAATCCCCAAAATCTTAGCGGTAACGAAATTCGCGCTTTATTCCTCGACTTCTATGCCCAACGAGGACACCAAATTCTCCCAAGTGCCTCCCTCGTGCCAGAAGATCCAACCGTGCTGCTGACGATCGCGGGGATGCTTCCATTTAAACCGATTTTCTTAGGACAGCGCACACCAGAATTTAAACGGGCTACCACATCGCAAAAGTGTATCCGCACCAACGATATCGAAAATGTCGGGCGTACCAAACGCCATCATACGTTTTTTGAGATGTTGGGTAACTTTAGCTTTGGTGATTATTTTAAAGAACAAGCGATCGCTTGGGGTTGGGAATTATCGACAAAAGTTTTTGGTTTTTCCCCGCAAAACCTCGTCGTCAGCGTCTTTGAAGAAGATGATGAAGCTTTTGGCATTTGGCGCGACCAAATCGGCGTACCAGCAGCTAGAATTAAACGCATGGGTGCAGATGATAACTTTTGGGTATCTGGCCCCACTGGCCCTTGTGGCCCTTGTTCGGAGATATATTACGATTTTCACCCAGAACGCGGTGATGAAAATATCGATTTAGAAGACGATTCCCGATTTATCGAGTTTTACAACTTGGTATTTATGCAATATAACCGGGATGTGTCTGGTAGTTTAACACCGCTGCAAAATCAAAATATCGACACCGGCATGGGTTTGGAGAGAATGGCACAAATTCTCCAAAAAGTGGCGAATAATTTTGAAACTGATTTGATTTTCCCGATTATCCAAACGGCGGCGCAAATTGCGGGGCTTGATTACCACAGCAGCGATGAAAAAACCAAAATTTCTCTAAAGGTGATTGGTGATCATGTCCGTTCTGTTGTCCACATGATAGCTGATGAAATCCGTGCTTCTAATGTGGGAAGGGGTTATGTGCTGCGGCGGTTAATTCGGCGGGTGGTGCGTCATGGGCGATTAATTGGCATTTCTGGCGAATTTACTACCAAAGTTGCCGAAACTGCGATCGCACTCTCAGAATCAGCTTACCCGAATGTGCGGCGGCGGGAAGCAGCAATTATGGCTGAATTGCAACGGGAAGAGTCTAATTTCTTGAGAACTTTGGAAAGAGGCGAAAAACTACTTGAAGAAATCATTGAGGGTGTGAAGCAGCAAGGAAAAACCGCCATTAGTGGTGAAAGCGCTTTTACCCTTTACGATACCTACGGTTTCCCCTTAGAACTCACTCAAGAAATTGCTGAGGAAAATCACCTGACTGTCGATGAGGTGGGGTTCAACGCAGAAATGCAAAAGCAGGTAGAACGTGCTAAAGCTGCACACGAAACCATTGATTTAACTGTTCAAGGTTCCCTCGATAAACTTGCAGAACATATCCACAGTACGGAGTTTATCGGTTATACCCAAGCAGCAGCAACGGCGAAAGTTGAAGTTTTGTTAGTTGGTGGTGTTTCTCAAGAAGCAGCAGAAGCGGGAACAGAGGTGCAAATTGTCCTGAATACAACTCCATTTTACGCTGAATCGGGGGGACAAATTGGGGACAGAGGTTATATCTCTGGTGATGGAATCTTAGTTCGGGTGGAAGATGTGAAAAAGGAATCTGATTTCTTTGTTCACTTCGGACGCATCGAACGGGGTACATTACGGGTAGGCGATACCGTTACCGCCCAAATCGACAGCGCTTGTCGGCGTCGTGCTCAAGCAAATCATACCGCAACGCATTTATTGCAAGCAGCGTTAAAGAAAATTGTTGATAACGGTATTTCTCAAGCTGGTTCTCTCGTTTCTTTCGACAGGTTGCGCTTTGATTTCAACTGTCCCCGTGGTTTAACGGCGGAGGAAGTGCAACAAGTTGAAGAACAGGTGAATACTTGGATTGCGGAAGCGCATTCTGCGAAAATCGAAGTCTTACCTTTGGCAGAGGCAAAAGCTAGAGGTGCTGTGGCAATGTTTGGAGAGAAGTATGGTGAAGAAGTGCGGGTGATTGATTTTCCTGCCGTGTCGATGGAACTCTGCGGTGGAACTCATGTTAGCAATACGGCGGAAATCGGCGTATTTAAGATTATTTCTGAGGCTGGTGTGGCTTCTGGGGTAAGGCGGATTGAGGCAGTTTCTGGCCCGGCGATTTTAGATTATCTCAATGTGCGGGATAAAGTTGTCAAGGATTTGTGCGATCGCTTTAAGGTGAAACCAGAAGAAGTGCCGGAAAGAATCACAACTCTGCAAACCGAACTGCGAAACAGCCAAAAACAAGTGGAAGGTTTAAAATCGCAATTAGCGATCGCTAAATCTGACAGTTTACTGCAAACATCCGCAAGTATCGGCGAATTTAAAATCATTGTCGCCCAACTCGAAGACGTTGACGCCGAATCTTTGAAATCTGCTGCGGAACGTTTATTGCAAAAAATCGCTATCGGTGCAGTAGTGCTGGGTTCGGTTCCCGAAGCGGGGAAAGTGAGTATAGTAGCAGCTTTCAGCCCAGAGGTGAATAAAAAAGGACTGCAAGCTGGTAAATTTGTCGGTGCGATCGCTAAAATATGTGGTGGAGGCGGTGGCGGAAGACCCAACTTAGCCCAAGCCGGCGGAAAAGATGCGAGTAAATTACCCGAAGCATTAGAAACCGCACTAAATGAATTGCGTTCTACCTTGAGTTAACATTACTGTAGGGCGGGCGTCTCGCCTGCCCATAATTTATTAATAAAAGTTTTAAAAATTTAAAATAGATAAATTATTGAAATCATTAAAATCGACAAATCCACAACCTAGATAACTTAATAACTCGCAGTCTTAGGAGTTAAAATATCATGACTATTGCCCAAGAAAAACGCTACTATTCACCTGAAGAATATCTAGAACAAGAGGTAAATTCAGAAATACGTCACGAATATATTGATGGATTAATTATACCAATGACAGGCGGAACACCAAATCATAATCAAATTGCACTTAATTTCAGTGGTACACTGAACTATCTTCTTAAGCGCCAACCTTATCGAGTCTTTGTTACAGACCAACGTCTCTGGATTCCTAACAAGAGAATTCACACCTACCCTGATGTGATGGTTGTCCAAACTCCCTTAGTGTTTGCAGAAGGAAGAAGAGACACTCTGACTAACCCAGTAATGATTGCTGAAGTTTTATCAAAATCCACCAAAAGCTATGATAAAGATGAAAAATTTGCCGCTTATCGCTCAATTCCTAGCTTTAAAGAATATATTCTCATAGACCAGGATACAATGCACGTTGAGCAATACTGCAAAGTTGAGAGCAATAAATGGATATTTTCCGAATTTGAAGATGGAGATACCAGCTTAAATTTAGCCTCTGTTCCCTGCCAAATTTTGCTAGCAGATATTTATGATAAAGTAGATTTTAATACGGAAGATTAGTTTTTATCAAGGAATTATAAAATGAGTCGGATAAATCCCTACACCCTGCAATTACAAATTACCAGAATGTTTGAACAAGGTCAATCATTCTTTGCGACAACAAAAGTACAAGAATGGTTGCAAGAACGTCAACATAATCCCGCAGACTACGACATTATTTTTCATAAAAAACCCGCACCTGCTGGTTCTAGAGAAGTGATGGTAGTAGAAATAGAATTAAAGCGCAAAGATGGACAATCAGTAGATCCCTGGTTGCAAGAACAAGCAAATTTGCACGCTTAATACGTAGGATAATTGAATATTTGGTACATATTCAATTCACCTAGGGACAATCTAATTACCTGAAAATCCCTGTAAGGGAATACCAAAAAATAAAATATCCAGTAATCATAGACTCGTAGGGACACAGCAATGCTGTGTCCCTACTGATTGGATATTTTTTTGGAAGTCCCTAATATCATATCAAGTCCGGTTAATTACTTATAATAAGTTTGGCCTTGTTGGTAATTGCTGTTTTCCTTTTTCCCAATTACCAATTACCCATTACCCATTACCAGCCCTCACAGATATGATAAGTATTCAACCGGACATGATATCACGTCCTAAAGATACACACTTAAATTAATATTAATTTCAGAAAGTTTTAGCAAAATAGTGGATTCCCAATTGCGGAATGCTCTTTTTAATTGTTGTATTTATTAAAAACACCATTTAAAAGCATCAAAATGACATCTCGTCAGCGTTGGATTTTCGCGTTTTGGGTTTACTTTGCAATTTTGATGTCCATCTCTCTATCAGCCTACCTCAGAGTCATCCCCACGCAAATACCACAATTTCCCTATTTCGATACAGTTTGTCATTTTATCTTGCTAGGAATTGCTGCTTACTTGAGCCATCTAGCCTTAGATAAACGCAAAATTCAAATCTTCAACATTTCTCTTCCCCTTGCACCATTTCTTGTGATGTTCTTTTGTGTATTGGACGAGATAATTCAACTATTTACACCCTATCGCAGCTTTGATTTAATTGACTTAGCTGCTGACCTTTGTGGTGTTATATTATTTACCTGGTTAGCAGAAAAACAGAATTTAAACAAATCTGTAAAAAATCAACCTTAGAAAATTGTAGGGGCGGGGTTTCCCCACCCTTTCTACTACCGCTGATTTAACAACATCTTCATCCCATATTTAGGACGCAGGCTAAAAGCAGGCCACGGTGTAATTTCCTGATCTGGCATCAATGTTAACCGAAACTTCTGAGAAATAGTTGCCAATAAAAGCACCGCTTCCATTTTTGCAAAAGATTGACCAATGCAAATTCTCGGGCCTCCACCAAAGGGAAAATATGCAAACGTTGGTATCCGTTTTGCCAAATCTCCTTCCCAGCGGTCGGGGTTGAAAACTTCCGGCTGATCAAAATAACGGGAGTCGCGGTGCATTATCCATTGACTCATAATCATACTGTCGCCAGCACGCACAGGATAACCAGCAATTTCACAGTCCTCTAAAGCTGTGCGAACCATAGCCCAAGCAGGTGGATATAATCGCATTATTTCCATTATCACTCTGTCGGTATAAGGTAACTGAGGTAAATCAGCAAAAGTTGGAGTTCTACCAGCCAACACAGTTTGTAGTTCTACGTGCAATTTCTGTTCAATTTCTGGATGCTGAGATAACAAATACCACCCCCAAGATATTGCCAAAGCAGTGGTTTCATGACCTGCAATAAATAGCGTTACGGCTTCATCTCGCAGTTGTTTATCACTCATCCTATTGCCATTTTCATCCTGCATTTGCAACAGCATTGACAGCAAATCACCTTGATCTTCACCACTTTCTCGTCGTCGCTGAATAATGGGATAAATAATCTCATCAAACTGCTGTGCTGCCTTTTGAAAACGCAGGTTGTGAGGTAGTGGCACCCAATCAGGAATCACGAATAATAAAAAGTTATTGTTGCGGTCATCAAAATACGCCATGCTTATCTGCATGATCTTCTCTACCGTTTCTACTTCCGTCACCTCAGCCCCAAATAAGGTTTTGGCAACAATTTCTAAGGTGAGGTGCATCATTTCTTCGTGAATAGCAATAATTTTGCCATCACTCCAATTAGTTAGCAGGCGATTGGTGTAGTCAACCATCACCTCCCCATAAGAGAAAATGCGATCGCGATGGAAAGCTGGTTGTGTCAGTCGTCGTTGACGCTGCCAAAAATCCCCTTCGCTGGATAATAGTCCATTACCAAACATCCGTTGCAATATCTGTAAACTCAGATGTTTGCTAAATAGATTGTTCTTTTTAACTAGCACCTCTTCGATATGGTCGGGGTGATTAAGCTGATAAAACGAAAGCAATGGCCATTGCCAGTAAACAATATCACCGTACTCTTTGGCGCACTCACTCATAAAACCTATGGGATTGCGGGTGTATTCAGATACTACACCCATTAACCAGTGATGTTTTGGTCCTGGGGGGTAATTTGGGTCAATCTTCGCTTTAGATGCTAAAACCATATAAATTCACCCTTTTTAAGCAAAAGTTTGGTAGATAGGTGCAGATATCTTTCAATTCTAGTTATTCAGTTAGAATAACCTAGATTGTTTAAGTACGGTTTCACCTTAAAGGGTTATTTTAGTCGCTGTTCTATACCAATATTGCCCTGTAAGCCGCCGGTATGTATTAAGAGGATGCGATCGCCTTTTTGGAAAAATCCCTGCTGTAATAAATCCATAACCCCAAAAAACATCTTTGCGGTATATACGTAATCTAGGGGTATGTTGTAATCCTTTGTGAATTGCTGGGCAAACTGCAATAACTGATCATTCACCTTGGCATAACCGCCGAAGTGATAATCACACACCAGTTCCCAAGATGCTGGAGTGCTATTTGGTGCAGGCATCCCAGAATCGAGGTAATTTGTGAGTAGATTGCCGATTTCCGCCGCGAGAAAGTCGCCATTTTTCAACACAGGAAAGGCGATCGCATTTTGTCCTTGATGCAGTGATAGCGCCATCCCAGCCAAAGTTGTACCCGTGCCGCAGGCTACACATACCGTATCAACCGCCCCCACTGCCTCGATTATTTCCATACAGCCACGCACACCATTAAGGTTGCTACCACCTTCCGGAATAATAAACACCTCACCAAATTGTTGTCTCAGTTCTGCCTGTAACTCTACTGTCTGCCGTTGGCGGTACCTTTCCCGGTTAAGGTAAACTAACTGCATCCCCTGCTGTACAGCAAAACTCAACGTCGAATTTAGCGGTAGTCTCTCCTCCCCACGAATCACCCCAATAGTGCGGAATCCCAAAAGATTACCAGCCGCAGCAGTAGCAAAAATATGGTTAGAATAAGCACCCCCAAAAGTGAGCAGCGTCGTCAAATTTTTCTGCTTTGCTTCCAGCAAGTTATACTTCAACTTAAACCATTTATTGCCATTAACCCACGGGTGCATCAGGTCGAGGCGCAGCACATCCAAAGCAACACCAGCATGATGGGCAATTTCGCTATTGATTCGCTGTATTGGCGGCGGAACAAAGATTGACGACATAATATTAGAAAGGCAATAGACATCTCTCTTAAAAATGTAGAGACATTGCATGCAACGCCTCTACAAGGGTTCTGCATAATGCATATCTAATTTTCACTGCTATATCTAAATATTGCCGCGAAAATCTATACTAGCAAAGGTAGACCTGTGAACCTTGTCCATAGATATAGCTCAACTCGTTGTTTTCCGGCTGATTATCCACATCAAACAATGTATGGCTAAAATTATTGACTCTATCACTGAAGAACTGCAAGCATTTATTGCAGCTCAACACCTGTTCTTTGTTGGTTCCGCACCTCTAGATCCTACAGGTCACGTTAACCTTTCTCCCAAAGGTTTAGAAAGCTTTCGCATCCTCTCTCCCCACCGTGTAGCTTATCTAGATTTGACAGGTAGTGGTAATGAAACCTCAGCCCATATTCAAGAAAATGGGCGAATTACCTTCATGTTTTGCGCCTTTGATGGCCCCCCATCTATCCTCCGTCTCTATGGTCGGGGATACACAATTTTACCAGATTCCCCCGACTGGAACTCCCTGTATCCTCTGTTTGAGCCGATTCCTGGAACTCGTCAAATTATTGTGGCGGATATAGAACGTGTGCAGACTTCCTGTGGTTTTGCTGTCCCACTTTATGAATACCAAGGACAGCGAGAAACTTTAGTAAATTGGGCTATTAAAAAAGGCGAACAGGGAATTAAAGACTATCATCAGCAGAAAAATCTCACCAGCATTGACGGCTTAAAAACTCCACTGAGTAAATTAACCTAGGTTTCGTAACAGCAGAATAGAGATATGGATAAATCAATTTATGTAATTCGTCCACTCACACAAGAAGATGAGCCATTTCTTTGGCGAATGCTCTATGAAGCAACACAAATGTCAGAAGAAAACCTGACAATAAATGATGCCATGAATCATCCTGATTTGACCAAATATGTGAAAAACTGGGGCTGTGAAAATGATCTGGGTGTTGTTGCTACTTTATTAAGTAATCATCTGCCAGTAGGAGCAGCTTGGTTACGTTTGCTGACAGGTGAAAATCAGGGATATGGTTATGTTGATCACCAAACTCCAGAACTCGCAATCGCAGTTCTGCCCGAATATAGAAATCAAGGAATTGGCACACAGTTAATTAAGCATTTGTTACCAGCCGCTAAAGATTTTTATCCATCTATATCACTCAGTGTCAGAAGTTCAAACCCCGCCTTGTCTTTATATCAGCGATGCGGCTGGAAAATTGTGGATGGCAGCAATAGACTCAACCGTGTTGGTGGAATTTCATTCAAAATGAAATTAGATTTTGATTAAGCTAAATTTATGATCACTACTAGAGGTTTTTTTTTGCATTTGCGTAGTAAATTGTATAAAAAATAGCAATAAGTTAGTACAGAAATAACTATTAAACCACAGATGAATACAGTTGAATTTGTACCTCATCCAAATAATATTTGCTATACTTCTTGATGAGAGCTAAACAATTTTACAATTCATTGTCCCTGTTTTTAATTTAAACTTACTCATGAGTTATCAAATTATTCACCAGTTAACGGAAAACCAGATTTTAGAACTTGTGGAATTGTACAAAAACGAGTTTTGGAGTAAAAACCGCACATATCAAGGCGTTGTTAAGATGCTGGCAAACTCAAATATTATTATTGCTTTGGTAGATGAAAACGAACATTTGATTGGTTTTACTCGTGTTTTCACTGATTTTGTCTATCGGGCAATTATTTACGATGTAATTGTTAAGTCTACCCATAGAAAAATCGGTCTTGGTGCTAAATTACTAGATGCAGTGATGAATCATTCTCAGTTGAGTAAGATTGAACATATTTCTCTGTTCTGTTCACCGGAAATGGTTCCATTCTATCAACGCTGGGGCTTTATAAGTGCTGCGGGTAAATTTGAATTAATGTACCAACACAAACAATTACCTCAGGAAGAAACAAAATGATCATTAATCCAGAAAATGTCCCCAGTCGGACAAGTTCAATTTACCCCGCTGAATTTCAGCCTCTGGTAATAGGAAGAGTGAAACAGGCTTTAGGCAATGCGGCAGGATTGAGAAACTTTGGTGTTAATTTAGTTACTCTGGCACCAGGAAGCTGTTCTGCACTCAGACATTGGCACACGAAACAAGATGAGTTTATTTATCTTATTCAAGGTGAAGTGACTTTAGTTACTAATGCAGGAGAGCAAATCCTCAAACCAGGAATGATGGCTGGTTTTGCAGCAGGTAAAGCAGATGGACATCAACTGGTAAATCATTCTCAAGCATTGGTAGTGTATCTGGAAGTTGGGGATAGAACTGCTGATGATGAAGCTTACTATCCAGATGATGACTTGGTTGCCAAATCTGATGCCGGAGGTAATCGCATTTTCACACACCAAGATGGTGCTCTATACGAAACTTAAAACGAAATCAAAGATTTGAAAATATGTCTACGAATGGTATTGAAGATATATCCAATTTTCTCAAAATATCCGATGTAATTGCTACTTCTGGGCAACCAACAGCAAAACAGTTTGCCGTAATCAAACAGTCAGGATATCAATTAATTATAAATTTGGCACTGCCAACTTCAAATAATGCTTTATCTAATGAACAAGAAATTGTGGAATCTCAAGGTATGGAATATGTAAACATTCCTGTGCTTTGGGAAAATCCCACTATTGAGGATCTAACAGAGTTTTTTAGCCTCATGGCAACGAATGCTGATAAAAAAATATTTGTTCACTGTGCTGCCAATATGAGAGTTTCAGCTTTTATGTATCTTTATCGCCGCCTTCATCAAGGTATCAATGAGACAGAGGCAAGGCAAACTTTACATCAAGTTTGGATTCCTAATGAAATTTGGCACAAATTTATTGAGGAGGCAATTGAGTATTTATTTTCCTATACCTTTGGTTGAGGTACTGAGGTAAGCAACTCAACCAAAACTTTAGTAAGGTTTGATTCCACTGTCGTTCTACCTAACCGCTAATTGTTATTAACTTGGACACAAAATATACCGTGATTCAGATCACAATTATTTTGTGGTTCCTCTTGACTTTGCTGATGATCATACATTATTATTTAAGGGAATAAAAATCAGTCTGCCTAATCCATCATTTGCCTTAAAGATACATTATGTATCAAGGTAAATCGGGAACGGAGGAACCAGTTCTGGGGCGAATTTGCTAGAAAGAGAAAGCTAGAGTCAAAAGGATAACAATAATCAAACTTTATCCTTTCGACTTGGTACTTGATCTTTTTCCAGAAGGACATCTCTCAGTCCTAGCCCGTCAGCTAACTTCGTCGGCATTGAGAGGAGATTGAACGAGCAGCGTGATTATTACAAGTAATGCGTTGTTTTCGTCAGTATCCTTGGCTGGTAACTTTGCACTTCGTTGTGCCTGCCCTTGACTCTGAAGTAAATTCTGGCGTCTGAGGCAGGATATAGTTGCCTTGAGGTAAATATCGACTATGTACCACAGTCAAAAGTATCGCGTTGCCCTTATTTCCGTTGATGGTGATCCTACCGCAGACATAGGACAAGAAGAGGCAGGGGGACAAAACGTCTATGTGCGTCAAGTTGGTTATGCATTAGCCGAGCAGGGTTGGCAGGTGGATATGTTCACTCGCTTCAGTAGTTCTGAGCAAGCGGCGATTGTGCAACATAGCCCTAACTGTCGCACGATTCGGTTAAAGGCTGGGCCGGTCGAGTTTATTGGGCGGGATGATTTGTTTGCCCATCTACCAGAATTTGTCGCCGAATTCCGGCGATTCCAACAGCGTCAGGGATACCGTTACTCCCTAGTGCATACAAATTATTGGTTATCCTCTTGGGTAGGCATGGAATTGAAAAAGCATCAGCCGCTGATTCAAGTGCATACTTACCACTCTTTAGGAGCAGTTAAATATAGAACTATTGGCGATGTGCCCGTTATTGCTACCCAACGGTTAGCGGTGGAAAAAGCTTGTTTAGAGACTGTAGACCGTGTAGTTGCGACTAGTCCCCAAGAGCAGAAGCACATGCGGATACTTGTTTCCACCGGAGGGCGAACGGAAATGATCCCCTGTGGTACTGATATTGAGAAATTTGGTGGAATTGAGCGGTCTACAGCAAGGCAGATGTTGGGAATTGCCCCTGATGCGAAGATGGTTCTTTATGTTGGCCGCTTTGATCGCCGCAAAGGAATTGAAACTTTAGTGCGAGCTGTTGCTAAGTCTAGTTTTAGGGGTGAGGGGAAGCTGAAGCTGGTGATCGGTGGTGGTAGTCGTCCTGGCCAAAGTGATGGTTTCGAGCGCGATCGCATTTCTCGCATTGTTGCTGAACTGGGACTAGAAGACCAAACGATCTTTCCTGGTCGCTTAGATGATACCGTTCTCCCCTACTACTACGCCGCCGCTGATGTCTGCGTTGTGCCCAGTCATTACGAACCCTTTGGGTTAGTTCCTGTCGAAGCAATGGCCAGTCAAACACCTGTGGTAGCTAGTAATGTGGGTGGGTTGCAATTTACCGTCGTCCCGGAAGTGACAGGCTTACTTGTTCCTGCCAAAGATCAAGTAGGTTTTGCTGCTGCTATCGACCGGATACTCGCTAACCCAGCTTGGCGAGACGAGTTAGGTGTAGCTGGCAGACAACGGGTAGAAATTGCTTTTAGTTGGTATAGTGTCGCCTCCCGACTGACTCAGCTTTACACACATCTGCTGCCGCCAACTGCAACTAGATCTCAGAACCAACCTCAAATTGCTGCTTAACTTCTACCGAATGCAACACGTTGTCGGGGTAATCAATAGACAGCTTCGGAAAATAATCTAGAGCCGAGAATCCCTACCGATGGAAGGTCTTTACAAAGGTTCTGGATAACGCATATTTAATAGGACTTACGCATCAATTAACAAATGTAGGGGCAATTCATGAATTGCCCCTACGGTAAATCATGGGTTTTACGTCATTTTTGCGTAAGTCCTGTTTAAATTCGGTCGATGTCTAATATTGTTTTGCCCCTACAAATAGACTGTAATTACTCAACCATTAGACAGATATCTAGATTAACGATTTCGCTCCATTGGTCAGAGGGCAGGGATCTGTTAGCTTTATAGAATCAGTTCAGAAGATCAGAAAATAGTCACAAGCCGTGTGATGCCATGCTATTCCAAGACCGACGCTTGGCGGGTCAGTTCTTAGCTGGGGAATTAGCAGCTTATGCTAATCGTTCAGATGTAGTGGTTTTAGGATTGCCAAGGGGTGGTGTACCTGTCGCTTTTGAAGTTGCCAGAGCGATAAATGCACCCTTGGGTGTGTTAGTAGTACGGAAATTGGGTGTACCCGGTCAAAAAGAACTGGCAATGGGAGCGATCGCACCTGGTGGTGTGCGAGTACTCAACGAACAGATTATCAGCGAAGAAAATATCCCCGATGAAGCGATCGCGACAATGGCGCTGCAAGAACAGCGGGAGTTAGAACGACGAGAACGGCTTTATCAAGGAAATCGTCCTTCTCTAGATTTACAGGAACGCACTGTCATTTTAGTAGATGATGGTTTAGCCACGGGTGCAACTATGTTGGCAGCAATTGTGGCTGTAAGAAAACAGCAACCTGCTAAAATCGTGGTTGCAGTACCAGTCGCCGCTCCTCCAACTTACGAAGATTTAGCAGGATTGGTAGACGAAATCGCTTGCATCTCACAACCCAACCCCTTCTATAGTGTTGGTCTTTGGTACGAACAATTTCCGCAAATCACCGATGATGAAGTCTGTGATTTACTCGCCAAGGCGGCAAACAACGGTCAAAAATTATCCCTTGGGACGTAGACAAGCTGTCGAAAAATATGCGACACGAATTAAAAGAAACTGCTTCTCAACTACTGGCTGCAATGCTATCCAACCCCCACATTTACCCGCAAGTTAGTGATGAGGGAGGCTATGGCAAACTAGAACAGCAACTGATGATTGTAGCTGTGGAAATGGCGGAAAACTTAGTTCGGCATATTGAAAATAACCATCCTCAAGGTGAGTAGGAATTAAATTATTGCCGCCAAATTAACCTACATTAATTTTTTTATTAAAGCTATACCCTGGATAGCGATTGCCTTTGGCGCTGCGCTCCACGCGATCGCTACTTTAACTACACTAATCACAATTTTTTAGCTTTTCATCGTAGTGCAAATTAAGTGTTCTATAGATAAAGATAACTTATAGAAACAAAAATTTCAAAGGCATATTATTTTTTATTAAAAGAATAATATTGCTCCAAAAGTCTGTAATTAACAGGCTATTTAAGCTTAGAACTTGTCAAGTTAATATGCTGCAATTATTAACGGTTGCAAGCTAACTTATAGTTGGCACTGCATTCAAAAATAAGGAGAAAATATGATTGCGGAATTACAGTCCATCGCCTGTCTTCTAACATCTAATCCGCTGTCAACGGATGAAGTTGTTCGGAAGCTTGGTTCTGTGGCTCATGATTACGGCGGCAATGTTTTGGTCAGGCCATACGACCCTCAGTTCAAGGAGGCAAACGTGGTGCGGGAGATTGATAGAACTACTTATAAACCCTCAAACATTCCATCCGGGGTAGGGTTAACTCCTGTTAATCCACCACCAGTAGAAAAACTGGTGCAAGGCTTCGGGAAGGGTGACATACTCCTACACTTACTGCGAAGCAGAAGTGTAGGCTTCCAGGACAATCCGGCTATTGCTTAGGAGGCTCTTGGCTTTAAGAACGGAATGCCCTACCGCTCTATTTTTTATATTCAACGCTGCATTATGATCACGGTCAAGACTGCACCCACAATTAGGGCAATCGTGCCAGCGTTCATGCAGTTTTTTAGGAACTTTCACACCACAATTAGAGCAATATTGTGACGTACCTGATGGATTCACTGCGATTACCAATAACCCAGCATTTTCGGCTTTGGTTGTTAGAATTGACAGGAAGCTTGACCATCCAGCATCATGCACAGATTTTGCTAGCATCGAACTAGAAAGAGCTTTGACGTTTAAATCTTCGTGAACTATAACGTCATATTTTTTCAGTAGATTATTGGCAGTTTTAAAGTGAAAGTCTTTGCGCTTATCGGCTACTTTTTTGTGTTGTTTGGCAACTTGCTTGATAGATTTTTGGCGCCGATTACTTCCTTTTTTACGACGCGAAACACGCTTTTGAATGACGCGCAATCGCTTCTGAGATTTACGGTAATGCTGAGGGATTGGGACAACATCACCATTGGAAGTTGTCAAAAATTCCTTTAAGCCAAGGTCGATACCCGTGATTAAATCCGCATTGAAATCAGGCTTAATATTCGGGACTGTCGGATCTTCAAGACTCAAGGTCAAATAATAACCATCAGCTTTTTTTGTTACTGATGCGGTTTTAATTTTAAATCCGTCAGGTATTGGGCGATGCAAGATAACTTTAACTATGCCGAACATTGGTAAAGTTATTAAATTACCTTGCAAACACCCATCTTTCATCTGTGGATATGTAAATGTGCGATAACGGTCACGGGGCTTAAATCTCGGCTTACCACTACGTTTGCCATTGCTATCACCTTTTAAAAAACGGTCAAATGTCACCTTCACTCGTTTAACTATGTCCTGTAGAACCTGCGAGTAAATTTCACCGTACCAAGGATGAGTTTTTTTAAGCTGCGGTAGCGTTTTCTTTTGTGAATAATAGTCTGGGTTATCCCGCAATTCTGGTATATGGCAGACAATAGGACAGGCATTAATCGATGAACGATTACGCTCATACCAATCAAATCTATCAGCCAACAGATAGTTGTACTGAGCGCATAGCATAGCCAGCCATCTGTCTATCTCTAAGGCTTGTTTTGCTGTTGGTCGTAGTTTGTATTGGTACGCTGTCCTCACTTGTCTATCCTCAACTATCAAGACTATAATCCCATAAAAGTGACAACAACGGGTAGACAAATGTGAAAACTACTAGATTAAATGTCAGGATGTCTGAGCGTAGATTGAACAAACTTCACTCTTATGCTGTAATGAAAGATAAAACAGTCACGCAGATAGTAGAAGACTGGGTTGATAGACTGCCAAATCTACTTGTGTTGAGCGGAGTCGAAACAGAGAGTGTTAAAAATAACGCTGACCCCCTTAGAGTCAAGGAATAGCGGATTGAATTAGTCGGAGGTCGCGTTATTTTTAACCACCTTATATCTCACCACAGAAGGTCGTACCGTTTCAGTGGGAGGCTTACGGCGAAATAGCTAAACGAGTTGCTTACAATAGACATCTCCCACAGCAGATAATTTTTCACCTTAATCTGCCTGGACAACCATACACGGTGGCTCTGATTGCTCAGGTCAAGTATAACCGAGCTATGAGGATCACATTACGACGGGACAAACAAACGCTTGTAGAGAAAAGTTCAGTTTTATTGCATTGTCGTTAGTGTTCTGTTGACACACACCCCCGAAGTCCAGCACGGGGGCTTGACGCTTCATGAGTCCTAGGCAACTGCTCTCCGGCACGCTAGGCCAATGCCACCCCCCGTTCCGCTAGGTGTCACAGATTTACCCGTGATGGAACGAGCGAGCTGCAAATGCTCTTGCAGCGTCGGCAAAGTTTTAGCCGCCCAAGCTTTTAAGTCCGGATCATTTCCTTGCTGGGACTGACGCTGGAACAGAGACACATCCTTAGTGTGATCTGCAATCATGTGGTTCATATATGCTTTGTCAAAAGCCGCGCCTGAAAGCTTTGATAACTCAGCTTTCACCTTGCTGTTGTCTTCACCGATATCTTGCGGTATAGTTAGACCCTTTTGGGCTGCTAATTCTTGGAGTTCTTTGTTCATTTGCGTATGATCTTCTACCATCCGCTGTCCAAACTGTTTTACCTGAACTTTTGCCGCCCGTTGAGATGCCAATTCACCGAGTTCTACTTCTGCTGTACTGTCCTGACCAGCCTTGGTGAGAAATTGCCTATCTGAAGCGCTGAGTGGGTTCTGAGTCAATCTAACAGTAATTGGATTTGGCTGGGCTGTAGTTACATTTTTATCAGATGTACCAATAATAATGCTAATGACTACAAGGCCAGCCATGGCTATTTTCTGTATTCTCATGACTAAATATCCTCACTGATAAAGTTTTTTCAGAACTACCACTGCTTATAGGTGTTTGCATCATGCTGCCATATTGAACATTTCTAATTAACAATACTTAATTTAGCGAGTTCAATTACAGAATGTTACAACTTAAAAAGCGTGGTAGGTGAACAAACTAAATAATTTTTTGTGGTTGAGAACTGGATCGATTATCCCAATAATCAGCTTTATTGATGTTCACTTTGAGCAAAGCAATATCAGGCTCTTCTAGTCCTTTAGGAAACCAAGTTTGCAGTTCTGGCTGCCATAGCTGTTGTAGCTTATTGTGGTCTGTCACCAGTTGAGCCGTTCCGGAAATAGAAATATATTGTTGTTTTTCAAGTGAAGAAAAACTGACATTCACCTGTTGGCGGTGTTGAATTTCCAACACTTTATGAGATCTGGCATCAGTGAAAAACCAAAGTACGCCCTCAAAGTCAATCTCATTATTCACGAACATGGGGCGACTGTGCAAGCTGCCATCTTCATCGACTGTGGTTAACATCCCAAAGCCAATGTCTTTAATAAGTTTATCCAGTTGATAAAACTGTTGGTTTCTGTCTGTAGAAGTTGTCATTTACTCACTCACATTTTGCTGCTAATTGGTCTCAAATGGGAGTTGATAATTACAACCATTATTCTAGAATGTTTGTGATAGCTCCCACGACCAAGATTAACATTTTAATTTCCCGATTGCCTGGTTCCAAAGGTGGAGTTACGCTGAGATTAGTTTTATTGCTTATAACCATAGGCATATTTCATCGGTCAGAGTAACCGGTATTTTTGCTCTTGAGCTAAGGAGAAATTGTATTGTGTTTTTACACCAGCTTAAAAATGCCTCTATAACTTTAGGCTGATGAAGTTGGTAATTAATTTAATTAAACTGGCATGTTTAGCAATTCTATTTGATCAAGAAGTAAAGTCAGGCAAGAAGCATAGGGGTAGAGGTGAAACTCTAGGTGTATGCTAGTTTTAAGCGCATAACGCTCTCTTCGCTAACCAAAATCCTACAGTAATCCTATTGTTTACCTATGTGTTTCCTGCAAATAATTTAAAATTGGATCTACATTCGCTCTATAAACATAGAATATAATGAATCTAAATCTACTCAATTAAAGCAAGTTTTGGAAGTTTTTAGGGCATTACTAGGAGCAAGAACTGCTGTGATTCAAGCAATACACACCAAAGTCAAGGGGAGAGCTAGATATAAAGTAGATGAACTTGATCATTCACCAGAGCTAAAAGTATACTTGGAGCGATGCCTTGTAACTGACTCAGATATAATTTATGCGTCTGCTAACCCGTTGACTAGCAATATACTGGTGATTTTTACAGAAAAATATACCTGTAAACAAATTGCATCAATAATTTATAAAATTGTTTTAGATTTTCCCAAAAATGGTAGACTGATTCAGTCAAAAAAATTAGCCAAGGCGGCAAATAAAAGTAAAATATCCGCAGTCAATATCCACGAGCAAGAAAGAAAAAGCTGGCATTTAATGGCAGCAGATAGCGTTTTAAGTAGCTTAAATACTTCAGAAATAGCAGGACTATCCAGTGAGGCTGCCACAACTAATCTGCATAAATATGGACAGAATATTCTATCTGAATCATCTACTCGTTCCAATTTAAGCATCTTCATTAACCAGTTTAAATCTCTACCGGTGGCTTTACTTGCCGTAGCTGCGGGGATTTCGATTTTTACAGGGGGATTAATTGATGCTGTGGTGATTATGGGTGTTGTTGGTTTGAATGCGGTTATTGGTTACGCCACAGAAAGTCAGTCAGAAAGAATCATTGATGCTCTCAAAAGTCGGGAACAAATATCAACTTGGGTAATTAGAGATAGCAATCAGATAGAAATACCCACAGAAAATGTGGTCTTGGGAGATATTTTAGTTCTCAAACCTGGCAATTATGTGGCAGCCGATGCCCGACTCATCGAGGCAGATAACCTGAGTATTGATGAGTCGGCGCTAACTGGAGAAAGTATTCCCGTTACCAAAAATAAGCATTCTCTCACGGGTGTTGCCGATTCTGTGAAAGTAGATGTGCCGTTAGCCGATCGCTTAAATATGATCTATAAAGGGACTCTAATCACTGGTGGCCAAGGACTAGCGGCGGTGGTAGCCACAGGAAAATTTACCGAAATGGGCAAAATTCAACAACTCGTTAGTGAAGCAACAGCAACAGAAACGCCCCTGGCCAGACAGCTAGATGAGGTAGGCAGTCAACTGGTTTTTATGGGGATGGGAATCTGCGGTTTAGTCTTTGGTTTAGGCGTTTTGCGGGGCTATGGTTTAGTGCAAATGCTGCAATCATCCATATCTTTAGCTGTGGCGGCAGTACCGGAAGGATTGCCAACAATAGCCACTACCACTTTAGCCCTGGGTATCCGCGATATGCGACAAAACAAAGTCCTAGTCCGCAGTTTGAGTGCAGTGGAAGCTTTAGGTTCAGTGCAGACAATTTGCCTAGATAAAACCGGGACACTGACAGAAAATCAAATGTCCGTGGTGGAAATTCTCACCAACAGTAGACACATGAAAGTAGCTGACGGTGAATTTATCGCCGACACAGAGAAAATTAATCCTTATCTCTGCAACGAACTGTTAAAGCTGATTTATGTATCAGTTCTCTGCAATGAAAGCGAACTCTGCCGCCAGGAGGATGGTGAGTATCTGGTTACAGGTTCAGCCACCGAAAATGCCCTGATTTACATGGCAATTAGTGCGGGAATAGATGCGATCGCCATTCGAGAAAAATATCCCCTGCGGCAAACCAACCTGCGCTCAGAAAACCGCAATATGATGAGTACAATCCATGAAACTCATAATTGCCAGCGGATGGTTGCAGTCAAAGGTAATCCCGCCGAAGTGATCGAGATCTGCCAAAGGTGCGTTATCCAGGGGCAAGTAGTGCCCTTTACCGAAGCAGACAAACAGGCGATCGAGATGGAAAACGATCGCATGGCACTGAAGGCGCTGCGGGTGCTGGGAGTAGCTTACAGTTATATTGACGCAGCTGACAACAACAACAATCATGAGTCAGACTTAATTTGGCTGGGACTGGTGGGAATGGCAGACCCGATCAGAAAAGGGGCCAAACAATTAATTGCCGACTTTCATCAAGCGGGGATTGATACAGTCATGATTACAGGCGACCAAAGTCCAACAGCTTATGCGATCGCCAAAGAACTAGAATTAAATCGAGATCCACAACTAGAAATTCTCGACTCCACCAACCTCAACAATCTCACACCCGAAGCATTAACAGCCCTGAGTGACAAAGTTGATGTTTTTGCCCGCATCAGTCCCAGCAATAAACTGCAAATTGTCCAAGCCTTGCAAGCAGCCGGCAAAGTTGTCGCCATGACCGGCGATGGAATCAACGACGCACCAGCCCTAAAAGCCGCACAAGTCGGCATCGCTATGGGTAAAGGGGGAACCGACGTAGCGCGAGAAGTAGCAGATATCGTCTTAGAAGATGACAAACTAGAAACCATGATGATTGCCGTTAGTCGGGGAAGGACAATCTACAACAACATTAGAAAATCTGTACATTTCCTGCTAGCCACCAACCTCAGCGAAATCATGGTGATGACCACCGCCACCGCCCTAGGTATCGGCGAACCCTTAAACGCCATCCAACTCCTATGGCTAAATTTGGTAACCGACATCTTCCCCGGTCTTTCCCTAGCCTTAGAAGCACCAGAACCCGATGTATTAAGTCAGCCACCCCGCAACCCTGACGAACCGATTATCAAAAATTCCGACTTTGGCAGAATTGCTTTTGAGTCAGCCACCCTCTCAGTTAGTACTCTCGCCGCCTATGGTTACGCCATTCTCCGATATGGTATTGGCCCAAGGGCCAGCACCGTTGCCTTTATGACTTTGACCTCTGGGCAACTACTGCATACTATTAGCAGCCGTTCTGAAAAACACAGCATATTTAGTCCAGAGAAACTGCCGCGTAATCCTTATTTAAATATTGCCGTTACAGGCTCATTTGCCATTCAAATCCTAGCATTCACTATTCCCCCACTCAGGAATATTTTGAAAATTACACCCCTGAGTATTGTGGATAGTGCTGTTATTGGCGGTAGCGCTTTACTGCCCCTTTTAGTAAATGAAAATACTAAAAATATTAAACCACAGATGAACACAGATGAACACAGATAATTTAACAATATTTATATGTGGTTTCCTAAATAAACTTTTAGACAAAAAAGATGAATTTTTATGAAAAAAGACTTCATGTTTACATCAGAATCAGTCACAGAGGGGCATCCTGATAAACTTTGTGATCAGATCAGTGATGCAATTGTTGACCGATTTTTGCAACAAGATCCTTACGCCAGAGTAATTACAGAATGCGCTGTCTCTAAAGGCATTGTTTTTATAGCTGCCAGATTTGAACCTAACGCTAACGTCGATTTTACCAACACTGCTAGACACGTTATTGACTCTGTTGGTTATGAGCAATCTGATTTTAACGGTAAGAATTGTAGTATTTTGACTAGCTTAACAGAATTACATCGAGAACAATCTCATTTATTTGATGAAAAAAGCCTATCTGATCAAGAAATAGAGAAAATTACTGTTAATAATCAAGCAACAGTTTTTGGCTTTGCCTGCAATCAAACAGACAGTCTAATGCCTCTGCCCATCTGGCTAGCACACAAATTAGCCAGAGAACTTAGTCAAGTGAAACGCCAAAAAATCCTGCCCTATCTAACCCCTGATGGCAAAACTCAAGTAGGAGTTGAATATAAAAACCGCCGACCTGATAGAATTCACAGCATTACAGTTATTGCTAGTCAAAATAAACCGTCAAAACCTGATTTGCAGCAATTACAGGATGATATTCGAGAAACCGTGATTTATCCTGTATTTCAAAATGAAGATATTAAACCAGATGAAAGAACCAGAATATTTATTAATCCTGATGGTCCGTTGATTGTTGGCGGGCCTGCTGTTCATGCTGGATTAACAGGCAGAAAAAATGCCATAGATACCTATGGTGAATATTCTAAACATAGTGGTTCTGCTTTGAGCGGCAAAGATCCCATTAGGATAGATAGAATTGGAGCTTACGCCGCCCGTTATGCAGCCAAAAATATAGTAGCTGCCAAACTTGCCCAAGAATGTGAAGTGCAGTTAAGTTATTCTATTGGGCTTTCTCGTCCTGTCAGTGTTCAAGTAGAAACCTTTGGAACTGGCAAAATTCCTGATGAAGAAATCACCACAATTCTAGAGAAAAATTTTGATTTTCGTCTAGCAGGAATTATTAAGCAATTCAATTTGAGATTTTTACCTTCATTGACAAAAGGCGGATTTTATAGAAAACTTGCTGCCTATGGTCATGTAGGGAGAATCGATATAGATTTACCTTGGGAAAAAGTGGATAAAGTCGGTGTTTTTTAAACTTATAGGACTTACGCACCCTAACAATTTACCCTCTTTTCAGACTTTTTTGATGCGTCTTCTTACGCAACTTTCTCCGTAGGGTGCGTTCCCTAACGCACAATTTATAGAAGTTTCAACGAATCAAACTGAAAACATATTTACCATTCTTTGTCAATGCGTCAGTCCTAACTTAGACGCTTTGTAGGGGTTTAGCCAATAATCAAACAACCCCACCCCTTAATTCCCTTTAACACCGCATAATGAAGACAGGCGTTATCTTCACTTTAGCTATGCACTTAACTTGGTTAGACAGCAATAGTTGGCTGATTGAAATCGGCGAACAGCGGATATTACTTGACCCTTGGCTGGTTGGTTCCTTAACCTTCAGTAATTCAGATTGGTTCTTCAAAGGTTCCCGAACTCAAGAACGCCCAATACCAGAAAATATTGACTTAATACTGCTGTCTCAAGGTTTGGAAGACCATGCTCACCCACCAACACTTAAGCAGCTTGACCATAATATCAAAGTTGTCGGTTCTCCTAATGCTGCCAAGGTTGTAAAACAATTGGGTTACACCCAAGTAACAGCCCTCGCACATGGTGAAACTTTCACCTTGAATCAGCAAGTAGAAATCAAAACTTTTCCCGGTTCCCCAATTGGCCCAACTATATTAGAAAATGCTTATCTTCTCAAAGAATTAGAAAGTGGTTTAACCCTTTACTATGAACCTCATGGCTATCATTCTCCGCAACTTAAGCAGGTTGCACCCGTTGATATAGTGATAACACCAATGGTCAATTTGGGGTTGCCTTTGCTGGGTTTGATTATTCAAGGAGCAAATAGTGGATTGGAAGTGACTAAGTGGCTACAACCTCAAATTATTTTACCCACAGCAGCAGGGGGAGATGTGGTGTTTGAGGGATTGATGATTAAATTTCTTCAAGCTACGGGAAGTGTTGCCGAATTTAGGGCGTTATTAGAGAAGCATAATCTAGCAACACAGGTGATTGAGCCTACCCCTGGTGAACGATTTAAACTGCAATTAGAAAAGCGAGAATTAGCCAAGATATAACTAGCAGTTTGGTGTTGCTAAATATAATTATTGTAGCGACTGTCTCCCCTTTTCAAGGGAGGCTAACATTTCCTTTTACTGCCTTTTCAAAGGGTCAACTATTCACTTTACCTCAACAGTCAAATTAGGTAGTCCCTCTGGGGGGAGGTTTGGCTGTTTGTTGGGGGATTAGTCTTATTAGCACATTACGGCGTAGTTGGATTAAGTCTGGATGTTCAGAATTAGTTTTAAAACTACGGACTACTAAATACTTGCTAGTGGTAATGGGTTGGGCTAAATTCGTCATTTGGCTGCAAGATTTCCGAGATGGTAAGGCAACAAAGCAAATTAACGATAAATAAAGAATATGAAAAACTCATCTCTGTCATAAAAGATATTTCTTCTCTCTGTGTCCTCTGCGTCTCTGCGGTTCGTTTAAAAAATAATTTTCACAAATCAGATATGATTACTACACACATCATAAGAAATTCCCATGCACCAGATAATACCCACTTTAATCACCATCCTCACCCTTAGCAGCTTGAGTATCCCTGCTGTAACAATGGCAAACACAACACCCAAACAGCTAGAAACACAGCTAGCGCAACGGCTAAATTGTGACAATGCTCAAACTCAAAGAGAAATCACTCAATGTGCTGACTTGTCTTTTAAGAATGCAGATAAAAAGTTGAACCAGGTTTATAAACAACTTTTGCCAAAGTTACCAAAGTCTAGACAACAAAAATTAATTACCGCACAGCAAGCATGGCTGAAGTTTCGCGATCGCAATTGTGAGTTTGTCAGTAGCGAATATGAAGGGGGAACGCTCGCTCCTAGCATTTACGCTGGTTGTCTGGAACAGGTTACAAAACAGCGTACCCAACAATTACAAGAATATATCCAAGAAACCTTAAAGTAATTTGAGAATATGTAAAGAAATGTAAATAAAGTCAGAATAAACTTAATCTAAATTACTTGTATAGAATCCGGTAAGTCACTCGCTGAGGTAGTCTAGATGAAGTGAATTTATCGCCTGGTTTGACATATTGTTTTATGACTTCAGTTTCTAGCCCTCCACGCACTATTCGTATTGGTTCACGTAAAAGCCAACTAGCTCTAGTTCAGACATACTGGGTGCAAGCGCAACTCCAGAAAAGCTTTCCGGATATCACTTTTGAAGTCCACACCATGTCTACCCAAGGCGACAAAATCCTGGATGTAGCATTAGCCAAAATTGGTGATAAAGGACTATTTACCAAAGAACTCGAAGTGGGAATGCTCAATCAGGAGATTGATTTTGCCGTTCATTCCCTCAAGGATTTGCCGACTAACTTACCCGCAGGGTTAACATTGGCAGCAATTACCGAACGGGAAAACCCAGCCGATGCCTTGGTGCTGCATGAAAAACACAAAGGGCTGCAAATCGATACTTTACCAGCAGGTGTGGTGATTGGGACATCTTCGCTGCGACGACTAGCGCAGTTACGCCACCACTTCCCCCATTTTAATTTTAAAGATGTGCGGGGAAATTTGATTACACGCATGGCGAAACTGGATGCGGGTGAGTATGACGCCTTAATTTTGGCGGTTGCTGGCTTAGAAAGGTTGGAAATGAGCTCGCGCATCCATCAAGTTATCCCCAAAGAAATCTCCCTCCACGCCGTTGGCCAAGGTGCTCTGGGGATAGAATGCCGTGCTGATGACACCGAACTGATCAAC